>NZ_JBIVPJ010000016.1:198573-214838 GCF_044754585.1 Streptomyces sp. NPDC093065
ACGGGACGGCTCCTGTGCCGAGTCCGGCCGTGGCGGTACCACCGCGGCTCGGACCCGCGCCCCGGACCCCGCCGGGGCGGCCCGGACCCGTGCCGGGGTGGATGCCACCGCGCGCGGGACGTGTGCGCCGGGCTCCGCCGAGGTGGCCGGGACCCGTGCCGGGGTGGATGGCGAGGCGGCCGGGACCCGCGCCCCGGACCCCGCCGGGGCGGCCCGGACCCGTGCCGTGGCGGATGCCGGGGCGGCCCGGACCCCCGCCGGGGCGGATGGTGGGGCGGCGTGCGGGGCCGTCGGCGACGACGGTCGTGGGAGGCCGGCATGAAGGCGCTCGTCACGCGGCTCGACAGCTTCGGCGACGTGCTGCTCGCCGGGCCCGCCGTACGGGCCGTCGCCGCGCGGGCCGACCACGTCACCATGGTGTGCGGGTCGCGCGGCGCGCCCGCCGCCCGGCTGCTGCCCGGCGTCGACGAGGTACTGGTGTGGGACGCGCCCTGGGGCGGGTTCCAGCCGCCCGACGTGAGCCGCGCGGACATCGACGCCCTCGTGGCACGAGTCGACGCCGACACCGCGCTGATCCTCACCTCCTTCCACCAGTCCCCGCTGCCCACCGCCCTGGTGCTGCGCCTGGCCGGCGTCCGGTACATCGCCGCGGACAGCGTGGACTACCCCGGATCGCTCTTCGACCTGCGCCACCGGCGCGCCCCGCACGCCCACGAGGCCGAGGCCGCGCTCGACCTCGCCGAGGCGGCCGGGTTCCCCCGCACCGACGACGGGCGGCTGCGCGTGCACGCCCCGCCCCGCGCCGACGCCCTCACCGGCACCGGCCCCTACGTCGTCCTGCACCCCGGCACCAGCGTCCCCGCCCGCGCCTGGAGCCCCGAGCGCGCCGCCGAGGCCGTACGCGAACTCGCCGCCGCCGGGCACCGCGTCGTGGTCACCGGCGGCCCCGACGAGCGCGACCTCACCGCGTACGTCGCCGGCGCTCACGGCACCGACCTCGGCGGACGCACCGACGCCCGCGAACTGGCCGGCGTCCTCGCGGGCGCCCGCGTCGCCGTCACCGGCAACACCGCGCCCGCCCACCTCGCCGCCGCCGTCGGCACCCCCGTCGTCTCCCTGTTCGCCCCCGTCGTACCCGCCGAACGCTGGCGGCCCTACGGCGTCCCCCACGTCCTGCTCGGCGACCAGGACGCACCCTGCGCCGACAGCAGGGCCCGGGACTGCCCCGTCCCCGGGCACCCCTGCCTCAACACCGTCACGGCCACCGACGTGGCCGCCGCCGTCGAGAAGCTGATCGCCGTCGAGAAACCGATGGGGGAGACATGAGGATCCTCATCTGGCACGTGCACGGGTCGTGGACCACGGCCTTCGTGCAGGGCCCGCACACCTACCTGGTCCCCGTCACCCCCGACCGCGGACCCGACGGCCTAGGCCGCGCCCGCACCTGGGACTGGCCCGGCTCGGTCGTCGAGGTACCGCCCGAGCGGCTGCGGGACGAGGACATCGACCTCGTCGTCCTCCAGCGCCCGCACGAACTCGACCTGGTCGACCGCCGGCTGGGCCGCCGCCCGCCGCTGGTCTACCTGGAGCACAACGCCCCCGACGGCGACGTGCCCCACACCCGCCACCCGGCCGCGGACATCCCGGGCGTCCTCCTCGTCCACGTCACCCACTTCAACCGGCTGATGTGGGACGCGGGCCCGACGGAAACCGCCGTCGTCGAGCACGGCATCGTCGACCCCGGCCACCGCTGGACCGGCGAGCTGGAGCGCGCCGCCGTCGTCGTCAACGAGCCGATCCGGCGCGGGCGTACGACGGGGACCGACCTGCTCCCCGTCTTCTCCCGGGCCGCCCCGCTCGACGTGTTCGGCATGCGCACCGAAGGCCTCGCCGAGCACCTCGGCCTCGACCCCGGCCGCTGCCGCACCCAGGACGTCCCCCAGAGCGACCTGCACACCGAACTGGCCCGCCGCCGGGTCTACGTCCACCCCGTGCGCTGGACCTCCCTCGGCCTGTCCCTGCTGGAGGCCATGCACCTGGGCATGCCCGTGGTCGCCCTCGCCACCACCGAGGTCGCCGAGGCCGTACCCCCGGGCGCCGGAGTGGTGTCCAACCGCATCGACGTACTGACCGACGCCGTACGCGACTTCCTCGCCGACCCGCTGCACGCGCGGGCCGCCGGCGAGGCGGCCCGCGCGGCGGCCCTCGCCCACTACGGGCTGCCCCGCTTCCTGGACGACTGGGAGCGGCTGCTCAAGGAGGTGACCCGATGAGGATCGCCATGGTGTCCGAGCACGCGAGCCCGCTCGCCGCGCTCGGCGGCGTCGACGCCGGTGGACAGAACGTCTACGTGGCCCGTCTCAGCGAGGAGTTGGCGGGGCGCGGCCACGACGTCACGGTCTACACCCGCCGGGACGCCGCCGGCCTGCCCGACCGGGTGCCGCTGCCCGGCGGCGCGGTCGTCGAACACGTGCCGGCCGGACCGCCCGTGCCGGTCCCCAAGGACGAACTCTTCCCGCACATGCCCGCCTTCGGCGCCCACCTGGCCCGCGCCTGGGCCCGGGAGCGGCCCGACGTCGTGCACGCCCACTTCTGGATGTCCGGCATGGCCGCGCAGATCGGCGCGGGCCCGCACGGCATCCCGCTCGTCCAGACCTTCCACGCCCTCGGCACCGTCAAGCGCCGCCACCAGGGCATGCGGGACACCAGCCCCTACGAGCGCATCGGCATCGAGCGGCAGATCGGCCGCGGCTGCGCACGGGTCCTGGCCACCTGCACCGACGAGGTCGTCGAACTCGGCGACATGGGCGTCCCGCCCCGCCAGGTCTCCGTGGTGCCCTGCGGCGTGGACGCCGAGCACTTCCACCCCGCCGCCGACACCGGCCGCACCCCCGAACGACGCCTGCCGCACCGGCTGCTCGCCTGCGGCCGGCTCGTCCCCCGCAAGGGCTACGACCAGGCCATCCGCGCCCTGGCCCGCATCCCCGGCACCGAACTCCTCGTCGCCGGGGGCCCGCCCGCGGGCGCCGTGGAGGCCGAACCCGAGGCGCAGCGCCTGACCGGCATCGCCCGCCGCGCCGGCGTGGCCGACCGGGTCCGGCTGCTCGGCGCGGTCGACCCGGACGACATGCCCGCCCTGCTCCGCAGCTCCGACCTGGTGCTGTGCACCCCGGTGTACGAGCCGTTCGGCATCGTGCCGCTGGAGGCCATGGCGTGCGGCGTGCCCGTCCTCGCCACCGACGTCGGCGGCCACCGCGACTCCGTCGCCGACGGCGTCACCGGCCGCCTGGTCGCCCCGCAGGGCCCCGAGGCCGTCGCGGAGGCCGCCCGGGAACTCCTCGCCGACGAGCGGCTGCGCCGCCAGTACGGGAGGAACGGCCGCGAACGCGTCCTGCGGCACTACACCTGGGCGCGTGTCGCCGACGGCGCGGAACAGGTGTACCGCCTGACCCGCTCCGAGCACGCGGTCTCCACGGAGGTGGCGTCATGACCGTGCACCCGCCCGTCGTCGGGCACTGCGACGAACTCCAGGACGCGCTGGGGGCGTTCCGCGGCTCCGCGCACATCACCCAGCGCTGGGGCGAGCGGCTCGCGGCCGTGCTGAGCGGCGGCCGCCGGCTGCTCGCCGCGGGCAACGGCGGCAGTGCCGCCCAGGCCCAGCACCTGACCGCCGAACTCGTCGGCCGCTACCGCGACGACCGCCCGCCGTTCTCCGCGATCGCGCTGCACGCCGACACCTCCTCCACCACCGCCATCGCCAACGACTACGGCGTCGACGAGGTGTTCGCCCGCCAGGTCCGCGCCCACGGCCGCCGGGGCGACGTCCTGATGCTGCTGTCCACCTCCGGCGCCAGCGCCAACCTGCTCTCCGCGGCCGACGCGGCCCGCGCCGCCGGCGTCCGGGTGTGGGCGCTCACCGGCTGCGCCCCCAACCCGCTCATGGCGGGCAGCGACGAGTCCCTGTGCGTCGAGGCCCCGTCCACGGCCACCGTCCAGGAGATCCACCTCGTCGCCGTCCACATGGTCTGCGCGGCCTTCGACGCGGCCCTGGAACAGGACGAACGCGGCACACGCACACGCGACGCACGCGACGCACGCGGGGCCGGGCGCGCGGCGCAGCGGAAGCGGAGGTGAGGAGCCACATGGCTGCCATGGCTGACAGGACCCCGCTGGTCGTGGTCGGCGACGCGCTGCTCGACCGCGACCTGACCGGCTCCGCCGACCGGCTCGCACCGGACGCGCCGGTCCCGGTCGTCTCGGAGTGCGCCGAGCGGACCCGCCCCGGTGGCGCCGCCCTCGCCGCGTACCTCGCCGCCCGCGACGGCCGGGAGGTCACGCTGATCGCCGGCGTCGGCGACGACCCGGCCGGCCGTGCCCTGCGCGAACTGCTCGAACCCTGGCTGACCCTGGTCCCGCTGCCCCTGACCGGCACGGTGCCGGAGAAGACCCGCGTCCTCGCCCAGGACCGTCCCGTCGTCCGCCTCGACCGGGGCGGCGGCCGGGTCCGCGGCGCCACGGACGAGGCCCGCGACGCGCTGCGCTCCGCCCGCGCCGTCCTGGTCTCCGACTACGGGCGGGGCGCGGCGGACGCCCTGCGCGACGTGCTCGCCGCACGCCCGCCGCTGGTCTGGGACCCGCACCCGCGCGGGGGCGCCCCGGTCCCCGGCACCCGCCTCGTGACGCCCGCCGAGAAGGAGGCCCACGGCTTCGCGCCGGACCCCGGCCGCCCCGGCGGCGGCCTGCGCGCCGCCGCGCTCGACGCCGCCGCCCTCGTACGGGACTGGCGGGTGGCCGCGGTGACGGTGACGCTCGGCTCGCGCGGCGCGCTCCTGTCCTACGGCGAGCACCCCCTCCTCGTCCCCGCGCCCGCCGCCCACCACGGCGACTCCTGCGGCGCGGGGGACCGGTTCGCGGCCACCGCGGCCGGACTGCTCGCCGACGGGGCGCTGGTGGGGGAGGCCGTCGAGGGCGCGGTCGGCGCCGCCACGGCCTTCGTCGCCGCGGGCGGCGCGGCCGCCGTACCGCCGGCCGGCTCCGGCCGGGCGCTCGCCGCACTGCCCGACTCCGGCGACCCCGGCGCCCTCACCACCCGGATCCGCGCCGAGCACGGCACGGTCGTCGCCGCCGGCGGCTGCTTCGACCTCCTGCACGCCGGACACGTCGGCCTCCTCCAGGCCGCCCGGCGGCTCGGCGACTGCCTGGTCGTCTGCGTCAACTCCGACGCCTCCGTCCGGCGCCGCAAGGGCGGCGGCCGCCCCGTCAGCCCCCTCGCCGACCGCGTCCGCGTCCTGCGCGCCCTCGCCTGCGTCGACGCGGTGGCCGTCTTCGACGAGGACACCCCCGAACGCCTCCTCGCCGACCTGCGCCCCGACGTCTGGGTCAAGGGCGGCGACTACGCCGGCGCCGACCTCCCGGAGGCCGCGCTCCTCCAGGAGTGGGGCGGCCAGGCGGTCCTCCTGCCCTACCTCGACGGCCGCTCCTCCACCGCCCTGCTGACCCGCGCGGCGGAGGGAACGCGATGAGGCTCGGAGCCCCGGTACGCCCGCGTGCCCTCCCACCCGTCGGCATCGCGCCGGTCACCACACCGCCTCCGGCCCCCGCCAGCCACCCGCCCGTCCCGCCGACGCCGAGGCGCGCGTTCCGCTCGCCGGGGGCGGAGTCGACCGACCGCGGAACACGGCCCGCGCCGACCACCGCGCCCGACCGGCCACCGGCCGGCCCGGACAGGCCCGCCGCGGCGACGCCGGTGACCGGCCGGGCATCCGGCGCCGGGCCGCCCGCCGTCACGGGAGGGCGCGCGAGCGGCAGGGGAACGGCGGCGGCACCGACGGGACCGGTCCACGGAGGACCAGAGGCCGTGGCCGGCCCGGTGGGTCCGGTCGGTCCGGTCGGCCCGGCCGGGGCGGCGGGTGGCGGGATCGTCGGTGTCGGGCGGCCGGGCGGGGATCGCGCCGGAGCAGGCCGGGAGCACGCCGTCCACGCCCACGCCGCCGTCGCCGTCGCCGCCCGCGCCGCCCGTGCCGTCCGTGCCGCCGCCGTTGCCGTCGCCGCCCGTGCCGCCCGTGCCGCCCGCGGCGCCCGCAGCGACGAGGACCGCGTCGGTCCGGTGGCCCCGATCCGGTCGGTGGGCGGTCCTGCCGTGCCCCCGGGTGGCCTGCCGGGCGGCCCGGGCGCGGCGGCGGCCGCGCGGCTCGGACTGGGGCCCGGGGAGGGCGGCTTCGCGTCCCCCGGGTCGGCCGGTGGGCCGGTGACCGGGGACCCCGTGCATCCGCCGGTCGCCGGAGCGACGCGCCCGGGCGGACCGGAACCGGTGCGGGCCGAGGCGGAGACAGGCCCCGTGTCCTGGTGCTGCGTGCCCTCGGGCTCGGGGACCTGCT
This sequence comes from Streptomyces sp. NPDC093065, assembly GCF_044754585.1. Classification (NCBI taxonomy): domain Bacteria; kingdom Bacillati; phylum Actinomycetota; class Actinomycetes; order Kitasatosporales; family Streptomycetaceae; genus Streptomyces; species Streptomyces sp. NPDC093065. The sequence goes on from NZ_JBIVPJ010000016.1 coordinate 204,951, forward strand.
GGCCGGGGTGCCCGCCCTGCGGGCGTTGCGGCGGGCGTACCCCGGGCACGAGCTGGTGCTGGCCGGCCCCGCCGAGCTGGCCCCCGTGGCCGCCGCGACCGGTGCCGTGGACCGGGTGCTGCCCGCCGCCGAACCCGGGCGGGCCGTCCCGCGCACCCTCGACTGGACCGGACCGCCTCCCGACGTCGCCGTCGACCTGCACGGCAACGGACCGCCGAGCCACCGCCTCCTGACCCGCCTGCGCCCGCGCAGGCTGCTGGCGTTCGCGCACCCCGAAACCCCCGAGGTGGACGGCCCGGTCTGGTACGCCGAGGAGCACGAGCGGGAGAGATGGTGCCGGCTGCTGCGCGCGTACGGCATCGACGCCGACCCCGCCGACCTGCGGCTGCCGCGCCCGGACACACCGTCCCCCGCCCCCGGCGCAGTCGTCCTGCACCCCGGCGCCGGCGCCCCCTCCCGCTGCTGGCCCGTGGAACGGTACGCGGCCGTCGCCCAGGCGCAGCGCGCACGCGGACGCCGGGTCGTGGTCACCGGGGGAGCGGCCGAGGCGGACCTCGTGGCCAGGCTGGCCAAGCTCGCCGACCTGCCCGACACGGACGTGTTCGGCGGCGGCCTGCCCCACGACCGGCTCTCCGCCCTGGTCGCCGGCGCCCGCGCCGTCGTCAGCGGCGACACCGGCATCGCCCACCTCGCCGTCGCCCACGCCACCCCCTCCGTCACCCTCTTCGGCCCGGTACCGCCCAGCCGCTGGGGCCCGCCGCCACACCCCCGGCACCGCACCCTGTGGCACCCGGGCCCGGACGGCGACCCGCACGGCCGCGACACCGACCCCGCGCTGCTGCGGATCACCCCCGACGCCGTGCTCGAAACGCTGGACTGGCTGGACGCACTCGACGCCACGGACCCGACGCACACCCCGGAAGAGGGACCATGAAGCACGCCGCGCACCACAGCCCGACGGCCACCCGCGAACGGCCCCGCCCCGACGACCCCACGCGCCCCGCCCCCGTCGGCATCGTCATCGCCACCCGCAACCGCAGCGCCGGCCTCGCCGTCACCGTGCGCCACCTCCTCGCCCTGCCCGAGCGGCCCGAGGTCCTCGTCGTCGACAACGCCTCCACCGACGGCACCCGCACCATGCTGGCCCGCGACTTCCCCCAGGTCCGCGTGCTCGCCCTGCCGCACAACCGCGGCGCCCTCGCCCGCACCCACGGGGTCCGCGCCCTGGACACCCCGTACGTCGCGTTCAGCGACGACGACTCCTGGTGGGCACCCGGCTCCCTGCGGGCCGCCGCCCGGCACTTCGACGAGCACCCCAGGCTCGGCCTGCTCTCCGCCCGCACCCTCGTCGGGCCCGGCGACACCGCCGACCCCCTCAACGACCTGCTCGCCGGCTCCCCGCTCGGCACGGCCACCGACCTGCCCGGCACCCAGGTGCTCGGCTTCCTGGGCTGCGCCGCCGTCGCCCGCCGCACCGCCTACCTCGACGCGGGCGGCTACCACCCGCTGCTGTTCTTCGGCGCCGAGGAGACCCTGCTCGCCTACGACCTGGCGGCCCGCGGCTGGGGCGTCACGCACTGCCCCGACGTGGTCGCCCACCACCACCCGGACCCGCGCCCCCGCACCGGCCGCCCGGCCGTCGTACGCCGCAACGAACTCCTCACCGCCTGGCTGCGCCGCCCGCTCCCGTACGCCCTGGCCCGCACCCGTGCCCTCGCCGCCGACGCCCGCCGCGACCCGCACGCCCGGCACGCCCTGCGCGAGACGCTCACCCGCCTGCCCGCCGCCCTGCGCGCCCGCAGGACCCTGCCCCCGCACGTGGAACGGGCCGCCCGTCTCCTCGACGGAGCGGTCTCGTGACGGACACCCGGACCACCGTCGTCGTCATCACCCACAACCGGTGCCCCGAACTCCTGCGCACCCTGGACCGGCTCGCCGAACTCCCCGAGCAGCCGGCGGTGATCGTCACCGACAACGGTTCCACCGACGCCACCGCCACCGCCGTCGCCCGCCACCACCCCGGCGTCCGGCTCCTGCGCCCCGGCCGCAATCTCGGCGCCGTCGGCCGCAACCTGGCGACCCGTCAGGTGACCACCCCCTACGTCGCCTTCTGCGACGACGACTCCTGGTGGGCCCCCGGCTCCCTGTCCGGGGCCGCCGACCTGCTCGACCGGTACCCTGCGGTCGGCACGGTCACCGCCCGCATCCTGGTCGAACCCGGCGGCACCGAGGACCCGATCGTCAAGGAACTGCGCGACTCGCCCGTACCCCGCCCCGACTGGCTCCCGGGACCGGCGCTCGGCTCCTTCCTGGCCGCCGCGACCGTCCTGCGCACCGACGCCTTCCGCGCCGCGGGCGGCTTCCACCCGCGGCTGTGGCTGGGGGGCGAGGAAGAGCTGCTCGCCGCCGATCTGGCCGCCAACGGCTGGTGGCTGACGTACGCCGACCACCTGACGATCCACCACCGCCCCTCCCGCGCCCGGGACTCGACGGTCCGGCGGGTACACGGCATCCGCAACACCCTGTGGTTCACCTGGCTGCGCCGCCCGGCCGGCCCCGCTCTGCGCCGCACCCTCCACCTCGCCCGCACCGTGCCCCGCGACACCGCGTCCCTGCGCGCCTTCGCGGAGGCGACCGCCGCGCTGCCGTGGGTGCTGCGCGAACGCCGGGTGCTGCCGCCCGAGGTGGAGGCCAGGCTCCGGTCACTCGAGCCCGCCCAGCGCGACTCGACGGCGCGCAGCTACACCGGCTGACGCGGTCGGAAAAGCCGTACGAGACCCGGGGGCCTAACCCTCCGTCCACCGGCACAGCAGCCGGAACACCGCGAACAGCGTCACCGGCCACACTCCGGCGAACGCCCAGATCACGCCGGGCGCGGACGTGACGATGCCGACGACCATCAGCGTCACCGACACGGCGAGCAGCAGAAGTACGGTCAAGGTGCGTGGGCGGTAGGCCGCCAGGCGGGCGGGGTCGGGGCAGCGGCGGAGCCGCAGCGTGCGCAGGCGCCGGTCGAGGCGGCGGTCGCGGCGCAGCGCCCGTTCGACCTCGTCGAGTATGCGCTGCTCGTGATCGGGGAGCCGGCCGATGGACACGATGTCTCCTCCTGGGGTCGGACCGACCACCGTCGAGTGCCCGCACCGCCCCGCGGCTAACCGCCCGCCCGGACCGTCATCGCCCCGCCCCGGCCGCCGGCGCCGCCCGCAACGCCGCCACCAGGCCGTCCGCCGCGTCCGGCACCGAGTGCGCCGCGCGGAACCCCCGCGCCGACCCGTGCCGCTACCTCCCGCCCCTCGGCCAGGCACCAGTCCCACCAGTGCTCCAGCGGCGCCTCGGCCGGTGCCTCCGTGAGGCGTTCCGCGGGCACCAGAGCGGGCCAGCCGCAGGCGCGGGCCTGCGCCGTCACCTTCGCGCCGCCCGCGACCGGGTCCACCGCCAGCACCGGGACACCGGCACGCAGCGCGAGGACCAGCCCGTGCAGCCGGTCGGTGACGACCAGATCGAGCCGGGACAGCACGGCCTCCAGCTGGGCCGGCGTGCCGCACAGCCGCCAGTCGTGCGCGTCGAGCCGGGTCTCCATCTCCAGCCGGGCACAGTCCCGGCCGGCCAGCCAGCGCGTCAGCACCGCGGCGACCTCCTCGTGCCGCCGCAGGCCCCCGTACTCGTGCTGCCCGTGGGTGAGCACCACCCCGACGACGGGCACCGCGGGGAGCGCCGGAGCGCGGGCCGCGAGATCCAGCCCCGGACCGCTGCCTGCGGCGTCCCGGGCCAGCACCCGGTGGAAGCCGGTGACTGCCGGGGAACCGGGGTCGACCACGGAGACGCCGACGGCGATCCGCACACAGTGCGCGAACCGCCGGTGCAACTCCTCGACCTGCGGACCGTGCACCGGCCCGCACACGAACACCAGCCGGGAGTACGCCGCCGGGTCCACGTCCGCGAAATGCGTACCGCCGACGCGGAAGCCAGGGCTCCACACGGCGTCGTACGCCAGCCCCGCGTCCCGCAGCACCTGCTCCACCCGCGCCAGCGCCAGCACGTCCCCGGCCGTCGCCTCCCCGTGCAGGAAGCTGAACCAGCCGGTCACCAGGATCCTGTCGCGTTCCCGTCCGTACACAGTGCCCCCGGGTGCCCCGCCGGCACCCGCACAACCACCGGGGCGGCGACGAGCCGGTCTCGGAACCGCACCTGCCCCGGCTGCCCCGCCGGCCCAGCCGCCGACCGCGCCGCCCGCGCCTCACACCGTGTTGGTCACGGTCACCGTCACCTGCGCGCCGGGCGCCGCCTCGGACAGCGCGGCGGTCACCGCGTCGCGCACCGCGCGGGCGACGGTCAGGGCGCGGTGGCCGCGGCGGAGGACGATCTGCACGTCCACCTCCCACGGCCCCGACCCGGTGGCCCGGCTCACCCGCACACCGGCGGGCGTGCGCCCCGCCGGGGACCGCGGTGCGGTGCGGGCGGAGGATCGGAACAGGTCCGCGAGGCCCGGCCGCAGGAAGGCGACGCCGGGGACGTCGGCGGCGACCCGCGCGACGGTGCCGGCGACGGCGTCCCGGCCGGTGGCGGCTGCGGTCACGGCTGGTTCCCTTCTTCCGCGCCGGCCGGTCGGTCCGGTTCCGTCCCGGCCGGTTCCGTCACGTCGGTGATGTGCACGTCCACGTGGTCCACCGGCAGCCCCAGGACGTCGTCCGCAGCCCCGCGCACCCGCCGCCGGACCTCCTCCGCGAGGTCGCGAAGCCGAGGCGTGAGCGGTACGACGACCTCCAGCCGCACCCGGACGGGACCCCTCGACGGGGAGCCGCCGGACTCGGCGGGCCGGATCCGGCACGAGCCCGCCCGCACCCCCGGCACGGTCTCGGCGACGGCCCGCAACGCCTTGGCGGCCATCGCCTCGCGCACCCACAGGTCCTCCTCGGGTTCCCCGAGCGGCAGCGGCCGGCCGGGCCGCAGCTCGAGCCGTACGACGTCCATGACCCGTTCGGTCAGCGCCCCGGCGTCCCACTCCGCCTCCCGGCCGCCGCCCGCCTCGCGCACCGCGACACCGAGCAGGTCCAGCTGCCGTACGGCCGCCGAGCAGTGCGGGCAGGCGCGCAGGTGCGGATCCCGGTCCGGACCGTCCTCCCACGCCTCCCACACCTCGGACAACAGCCGCCCGCAGGCCAGCCGTTCGTCGTCGGCGGCCCCGTCCGCACCGCCGGAGCCGGGTCCTGTGCCGGGCCCGGGCAGCTCCGCGCCGCTCTTCATCGCCATGCGGTCATCGCCTCCGTCAGGCAGCGTCGTGCACGGAACACCCGGCCGCGGGCAGCCTCCGGGCTGATCCCGACCGTCTCCGCGATCGTCTCGTACGACTGGCCCTCCAGCTCTCTGAGCACCCAGCACACCCGTTGCTCGGGGGAGAGCTCGGACAGCGACCGGCCCAGCGCCACCGCGGCGGCGTGCGACTCTGCGGCCCGTGCGGGGGAGACGGCGTGGTCCGGCGCCTCGGGTTCGGGCACGCTGTCGAGATCGGCCACCGGACGCCGGGAACGCAGCATGTTCAGGCACCGGTTGACGACGATGCGGTGCATCCAGGTGGTGAAGGCCGACTGCCCGCGGAACTCGGGGAGCCTGCGCCACGCGCTGACGAACGCGTCCTGCACCGCGTCCTCCGCCTCCGACGGGCTGCCCAGCATGCTCGCCGCGAGCCGCAGCAGCCCCGGCGCGTGCCGCCGCACGAGCACCTCGAAGGCGTCCTCGTCGCCCTCGGCGGCCCGCACCGCGAGCAGTCCGTCGTCTCCCGGCACGCGTGCTCCTCTCCACTCCACTCCACGCCGTTCCCATCGTGGGACACACCGACTGCCCCCGGCGTTACGCGAGCACACGGAGAAAGGAAATCGGGAAAAGAAATTCCCGCAGTGGCGTAACGCCGCACGGCCGTCCGTGTCCAACGTCCAGAGAACCGAACGACCACGGTTGACGGAGGACACCATGACGACGGCAGCGCAGACCGCCACGATCGGGACGAAGTCCGAGCAGCAGAACGGGACCACGGGCAAGGCCGGCGGCACCGGCCGCGGCGCGCAGGGCGGCGCGACGACCCTGAGCGGCGGCGCCGCCGGTGCCGCCGAACCGGCCGCGACGCGGGGCCGCACGTCCATCGCCGACGTCGTGGTCGTCAAGATCGCGGGCATGGCGGCGCGCGAGATCCCCGGCGTGCACGACATGGGCGGCGGCCTGTCCCGCACCATCGGCGCGGTCCGTGACCGGGTGCCCGGCGGCCGGCCGAACGTCGGCCGGGGCGTCAAGGTCGAGGTCGGCGAGCGGCAGACCGCGATCGACCTGGACCTCGTCGTCGAGTACGGCGTGCCCATCGCCGATCTCGCCCGGGACGTGCGGGAGAACGTGATCGACGCGGTCGAGCGGATCTCCGGCCTGGAGGTCGTCGAGGTCAACATCACGGTCAACGACGTCCACCTGCCGGACGAGGAGGACCCGGAGCGCCCGGTGGAGGCGCGCGTGGAATGACGGCGCGCGGCGCGACGACGGTTCCGGAGCAGGCTCCCAGGCGGAGGTGAGTGATGAGCAGAGCGGTGATCGGCATGCTGGTGGGCATGGCGCTGGCCTTCGCCGGGTGGTTCGGCGGCTTCGGCGCGTTCCTGCTGGTGGCCGCGCTGGGCGCGGTCGGCGGTGTACTGGGGCGCCTGGTGGACAACGGCACGGACTGGCGCGAGTTCCTGGCCCCCGGCGACCGGAGGACCCGGTGACGGGAACGCCGGCCGCCGGGGAACCCGCCCGTACGGCGCCGGCCGCCAAGGGAGCCGCCCGTACGGCGCCGGCCGACCGTGGCCGGACCGTCGTCGCCGACCGCGCGGTGCGCCGGATCGCGGAACGGGCCGCCGCCGAGACCGACCTCGCCGGGCGGCGCGCCCGGGTGACCCACGGCACGGCGACGGTCCACGGACGCCGTGCGGACGTCTCGGTCGACGTGCGGCTCCCGTACCCGGCGGTGCTCGGCGAGGCCGGGGAGCGGGTCCGCGGCCGGATGGCGGACCGGGTGGCCGAGCTGAGCGGCCTCACGGTGCGGGCGGCGACCGTCCACGTCCGGTCCCTGGCCGGGGCCCGTACGGCCCCGCAGCCACCCCCGGCCTGCGAGGACGTCCCGTCCGGCGGCCGTTCGGCCAGGCGTCCCCGGTCGGCACGCCGGATCCCGGCCGCGCTCGTGGCCCTGACGGCGGCGGCAGCGTGCGCGTTCCTCCTGTACGACGTCCTGGCGGTGCACCTCGCCGGCCGGCGTCCGGCGGGCGTGCGCACCGCGGCGGTCGACTGGCTGGCGGCACACGGCCCCGGGGACACCGCCGTCGTCGCGGGCGGCGCCGTCGCCGCCGCCCTGGGCGTCTGGCTGCTCTGCCTCGCCCTCACCCCCGGCCTGCGCGGCGTGCTCCCCATGACACCGGTGCCCGGCCGGCACGACCAACGGGCGGTCCTGGACCGCACCGCCGTGGCGGAACTCGTGCGGGACGCCGCGTCGGCCGTCCCCGGCGTGGCCCACGTCCGCGTGCGCTGCGGCCGGCGCCGCGTACGCGTACGGGCCCGCCTGGCCTTCGGCGACCGCCCCACGGCCCGCACCACCCTCCGCGCCGCGACCGACACCACCCTCGCCACCCTGGGCCTGCCCCGGAGCCTCACCCCACGCATCACCCTGCGCCCGGACCCCCACTGGCGCCCACCGAATCCGGAGCCCCCGGACGGGGAGCCGTCCGTGTCGGGAGTCGCGCGTCGGGGGTCGTCCGCGGCGGAGGGCGGGCCCGTGCGGGAGGCGGGCTCCGGCTCGCCCGGTGAGGAGGCGGCGCCGGGTCCGAGGCGTCCGAGCGGGGCCGCGTCCCCGGGCCGTCCGCCGGGGGTGAACGGGCCTGGTGCGTCAGCGCCGCCCGGTACCGAGGCGCCCGGCGCGGAGCACGAGGACGGGGTGTCGTCCACGACCGGGGCGCCGTCGCGCAACGCGGTGAACCGCGCTCTGCTCGGGCTGACCGGGGCGGCCCTGCTGGCCGGCGGCGGTTGGCCGGCGCTCACCTCGGACGGGGTCGGCGGGCGGCTGCCCGGGTGGTGGCCCGCCCCGGACTCGGGGACGGTGCTGCTCGACCGCGCCGGACTCGCCGACCTGCGCGGGCACGGCTGGTGGACGCCGGTCGTCGTCGCGGGCACGGTGTGCGCGCTGCTGCTGTCCCTCGCCTGGTTCCAGGCCCAGTTCCGGCGCGGCGGCGGGCGCCGGCTCCCGCTGGCGGGGCCGCCCCTCACCCTGCGTTCCCGCGCCCTGGCCGACGTGGTGGCCCGGCGTGCGGAGGCGGCCGACGGGGTCCGCCAGGCCCACGTGAGCCTGCCCGCCGGGAAGAAGCGGTCCCGGGCCCGGGTACGGGTGCTGCTCGAACCCGGAGCCGAACCGGGACCCGTCCTGCGACGGCTCACCCACGGCGCCCTCGACGAGGCCCGCGCCTCCCTGGCCCCGCACCCCCTGGCGGTCCGGGTCCGCATGAGCGTACGGACCACCCGCGAACGACGGGCACGATGACGGACAGAAGCCGTCCTCGATCCCCGCTACCGTGCCCCGCATGACCACCAAGGCAGCGACGACCCTCCCTCTCCTCGGCGTCCGGGCCCTCAACCGCGCCACCCTGGCCAGGCAGTTGCTGCTGCGCCGCGCCGCGATGTCCGCCGAGGCCGCCGTCGCGCATCTCGTCGGACTCCAGGCCCAGAACGTGAAGCCCCCGTACTACGCGCTCGCCGCCCGCCTCGACGGCTTCACGCCCGAGGACCTGTCCGCGCCGATGGCCGACCGTCGCGTCGCCCGGCTCGTCACCATGCGCTCCACGATCCACACCCACACCGCCGACGACTGCCTCACCCTGCGGCCCCTGGTCCAGGCCGCCAGGGAACGGGAGTTGCGCGCCTTCCGCAAGGGGCTGACCGGCGTCGACCTGGACCGGCTCGCGGCCCTCGCCCGTGAGCTGGTCGAGGCCGAGCCGCGCACCATGGGGCAGTTGCGCGAGGCGCTCCTCGCCGAGTGGCCCGAAGCCGACCCGCAGGCCCTGTCCGTCGCCGCCCGCTGCCGGCTCCCCCTCGTCCAGGTGACGCCGCGCGGACTGTGGGGCAGGAGCGGTCAGGTCACGCTCACCACCGCCGAGCACTGGCTCGGGCGCCCCGCGCGGCCGGCCCCGGCACCGGAGGACGCCGTACTGCGCTACCTCGCCGCGTTCGGGCCCGCTTCGGTGAAGGACATGCAGACCTGGGCGGGCCTGACCCGGCTCCGGGACGCCTTCGAACGCCTCCGCCCCCGCCTCGTGGTCTTCCGGGACCCGAACGGCACCGAACTCTTCGACCTCCCCGACGCGCCGCGCCCCGACCCGGACACCCCGGCCCCGCCGCGCTTCCTGCCGGAGTTCGACAACCTGCTCCTCTCCCACGCCGACCGCACCCGCCTCGTCCCGCCCGAACACAAGGGCCGCACCTGGCGGAAGAACCAGGCCTACCGCGTCCTCCTCGTCGACGGCTTCGTGGCCGGACTGTGGAAGCTCGCGGACGACGCCCTCGTCGTCGAGCCCTTCGGCCGGCTCCCGCGGAAGCAGCGGGACGAGATCGTGGCCGAGGGCGCGCGGATGCTCGCGACGATGCACGCCGAAGCGGCGTACGACATCCGCTTCGGGACCGTACGCGACTGACCCGGAGACGGAGACGGGGACGGGGACGGGGACGGGGATACACGTGGAGAGGGGGGGGGGGGGGGGGGGGGGGGGGGGGGGGGGGGGGGCCCCCCCCCCCCCCGCGGCCGGAGCCCTGTCGGCGCGGGTCCCGGAGGCGGTGCTGACGCTGCTGTTCGCGGCCCTGGCCGCACTGGCCGGCCTGCACATGCTGGGC
>NZ_JBIVPJ010000017.1:0-189510 GCF_044754585.1 Streptomyces sp. NPDC093065
TACGAGTTGCGTCCGGGGAACGTGCAGATCGAGCCGGGGCGTGCGGCGTTCGTGGAGACGACGCTGAAGCCGAAGCGGATCATCTGGTTCGGTTCGAAGGAGGAGCGGCCCTACACGCTGGCGGTGCGGCGGTCGGGGGTGGATCCGACCGAGGTCGAGGGCACGTATGTGCAGCGGGGGTTCCTGCCTCGGTGGCTGGCGACGTTCTTCGGGGTCTTCCTGGCGTTGGCGATCGCGTTCGTGATGATTTGGATCGCCTACAAGCCGCAGGTCCGCACCAGCGCCACCGAGCAGACCCAGCAGGCAGGTGTGGCGCTCGCGCCCAGTCCCAGTGCCACCCCGGAGACCCTGCCCAGCACCGCCGAATCCGCGCCCGCCGAGCAGCCGCAGGTGCAGCAGCCGGCCACGCAGGAGTCGAAGGACGACGGCGGCGGTGCGGACAAGGGCGACGGGGACAAGGGCGGCGGCGAGTCCAAGAAGCCCGACAAGCCGGCCGTGAAACCGGTGGTCCCCGCGCGGAACATCCTGCTGCGGAACACCACCAGCCACATGTGCGCCGAACTCCCCGGGCGGGAGAAGGGCGAGCTCGACGGACCCGTCCAGCAGGCCGTCTGCGACGACACCGACGGGGACAACCAGATCTGGGACCTTGAGGTCAAGTACCCGAAGGCCGGCCCCGGCGGGGCGCCGCTCTTCCAGATCCGGAACATCAAGGACAAGTACTGCATGGACCTGCCCTACCACGGTGCCGCCGCCGTGGGGACGCCCGTCACCGAGTTCCACTGCGACAGCACCACTCCGAACGACAACCAGCTCTGGTGGGTCGACAAGCAGGAGAGCGGGGCCTACTGGATCCGCAACTTCTCCAGCAACCAGAAGTGCCTCGGCGTGGAGGGCGCGAACGGCGGCGCCCTCTTCTCCAAGATGGTGCTCGACAACTGCGGCAACGTCGACGACCAGGAGTGGGAGATCATCCACCCGAAGAAGGGCTGACGGCCCGGGCGGTCCGGGCCCCGGCGGTCACCAGCCGCCTTCGCCCGGGACCAGCCGGCCGGCCTTGCGGTACTCGCGGCGGGCGCCCTCCAGGAGGTCGTCCGCCGTCACCACGTCGTCGCGTCCGGCGGCGAGGTACGCGGCCGTGACGACCGCGCTGCGGATCGAACCGCCGGCCAGCTCGAACTCCCGGGCCAGCCCGCCCGGGTCGATGCCGTCGGCGGACGGGACCCGCGACAGGCTGTGCCGCCACAGCGCCAGGCGCTGGTCGACGTCCGGGAACGGGAAGTCGACCACCAGGTCCAGGCGCCGGGTGAAGGCCTCGTCGATGTTGGCGCGCAGGTTGGTGGTGAGCAGGGCGATGCCGTCGAAGGACTCGAGGCGCTGGAGCAGGTAGGCGCTCTCCATGTTGGCGTACTTGTCGTGGGCGTCCTTGACCTCGGAGCGCTTGCCGAAGACGGCGTCGGCCTCGTCGAAGAGGAGCACGGCGTCCGTGCGGTCGGCCTCCGTGAAGATCCGCTCCAGGTTCTTCTCGGTCTCGCCGACGTACTTGTCGACCACCGACGACAGCTGGACCACGTACAGGTCGAGGCCCAGGTCGGCGGCGACCACCTCCGCCGACAGGGTCTTGCCGGTGCCGGACTCGCCCGCGAACAGCCCGAGGACACCGCGTCCGCGTCCGCCGCCCGCGCTGAGGCGCCAGTCGCCGAGGACGCGGTCGCGGTGGCGGGCGCGCAGGGCGAGCTCGCGGAGCTGGACCAGGGGCTTGTCGGGCAGTACCAGGTCCCCCCAGTCCACGGCGGGCCGGATGCGCCGGGCGTGGCTCTCCAGACCGGAGGCGGACTGGCGGCGGGCGGCGAGCCGGACGTGGTCGGCGGTGACGGGGGTGCCGTCGAAGGCGGCGAGGGCGCGGGCGGTGTGCGCGGCCCGCTGGATGCGGTCCCCGCCGAGCCGGTACGGGGCGACGGCCGAGGCCAGGTCGAACCCGTCGGCGTCGGCTCCCAGCGCGGCCCGCCAGGCGGCGGCGCCCCCGGCCCGGCGGCCCGGTGCGTCCAGGACCAGCGGGTCGGCCGGGGCCCAGTGCGGGTCGTAGGGGCGCGGGTCCGTCATGAGTACGGTCACGCCGGTGGCGGCGGTCAGCGCCCGCACCAACGGGCCCGGCTTCTCGGGCAGGCCCGACACCACGATCGCCCGGCCGCCGAGCCGGGCCTCGCGCAGCAACTCGGGTACGTGGTCCTCGGGGTCGGTGCAGCGCAGCGCGTCGATGCCCGCGGCGTCCAGGGCACGGGCGAGCGCGGCCAGGCCGTCGCCCTCGCGCGGCTCGCGCAGGTAGGCCGTGAGCGGACCCTCGCGCAGCCGGGCGGCCAGCCGGCGTACGAAGGCGTCGGCGTCGGCGCCCGCGGCGGGCAGCGGTTCCGGCATCGCGGTCAGCATGCCGAGGAGTTGGGCGTCGGGGGCGTCGTCGCCGAGCAGATGGCCGATCAGCCGGTCCGGGGCCCGCAGCGAACGGGTGAGGAAGGGCCGCTCGGGCTCCTCCACCTCCAGCAGGCCGAGGGAGCGCAGCGGCGCGGAGACGTGGAACCGGGCCCGGGCGGCGGCCGCGTGCGCGGGCACTCCGCACAGGTCGAGGGCGAGGCCCACGGTCGCGCGGCGACGGCTCACGTCGTTGTTGAGGTAGCCGTAGAGCGGCTCGAAGGTGCGGTCGACGTCGGGAGCGAGGGCGACCAGCAGGGCGGCGGTGTCCAGCTCGGTCAGTCCCGCCCGCCCGGCCAGCCGCGCCAGCCGGTCCCCGGGGCCGGCCGGTGTGCCGTCGGAGACCGGTTCCACGGGCGCGGGCCCGGGGTCGCCGGACGGCCAGGTGCGCAGCAGGTGGTGGACGGCCTCGTCGGGCAGGTACAGGCCGCGCAGCGGGTCGTCGGCCGTGGGGTCGGCGGCGCTGCGGTGCTCGACCAGCGCGGTCACCCGTTCCCGCAGGACGCCGAGGCGGGCGAGGAGCGTCCGGGCGGGGTCGTCGGACGCGGCGCCCGGGGCGGCCGACCAAGGATCGGTGCCGGGGGTGTTCACAGTCGTCACGGTTGTCACTGTCGCTTCGTGGGACCGCCCGGCAGGGCCTTGCGGGCAGCACGGGCCGCCACCACCTGGTGCGGCCGGTGCGAGCGGCCCTCGGACATGGGCGGGTCGCCCTCGACGCCGCCGACCCGGACCGTCGCGCCCTCGGTGACCGGAGGCCCGGCGTCGTACTCCGGGAAGGCCGGGAAGGGTGCGGTCACGACCAGGTCGAGGGACGGCTTCAGCTCGCCGCCCAGGGCGGACCAGATCTCGGCGAGGGAACGGGACTCGGTCTGGGCGCCCGCCACCGTGATCGGCACCGGCAGCCCCATCGCCCCGAGCGCCCCCGGGAGTTCGGAGGGGGGCAGCTGCTCGCGCGGAAGCAGCGTCGCCAGTACGGCGGACAGCAGCCGGTGTTCGTCCTGCGGGGTCTTCGTCCAGGCCGTCACCAGGTACGACAGCCGGAACCAGCGCGGCGGCTGCCGGCGCTTGACGACGATGTCGTCCTGGTCGCGCACCGCCACCTGGCCGCGGTGCCGGCGGCCCACGTCCTCGCGGATGTCGTACAGGTAGGTGTTGACGACGGGCGCGTTGCGCCGGGCCGCCCAGTCGCGGGTGGGTGCCTCGAAGGCCACGTCGATGCCCGAGTCCGTCAACGCCCCGCCCTTGAGGAGGGTCTTGAGGACCTCGTCCACCTCGTGGATCACGCTCGTGCTCCCGCCTCGCCCGTCATGGACATCCACCGTCGATCGTGCCCCGGTGCCCACCCGCCCGCACGTGCCACGGGGACGGCGGCCGGGCAGGACACGCTGCCCGTGCGGACCGAAGGGTCCGCGTTCGATTGCCCGTTCGGTCAGATGTAACCTTCCCGGAGGGCATAGGCCACGGCGTGGGCGCGGTTGCGCAGATGGAGCCGCGTGGTGAGTCCGTGCATGACGTTCTTGACGGTGCGTTCGGAGTAGGACAACTTGCCGGCGATCTCTCCGGTGTCGAGACCCTCGGCGACCAGCCGCAGGACGTCCACCTCTCGGGGTGCGAGGCCCAGCGAGGGGGCGCCGGGGCGGCCCGCCGCGCCCCGGTGCAGGGTGCCCACCTGGCTGATGAGCCGGCCCAGCAGGTCCGCGGGCAGGTCGCCGTCGCCGCGCGAGGCGGCCAGTACGGCCTGCACCAGCCGGTGGGCGGTGGCCTCGTGCCGCCAGACGATCGCGCCGACGCCGCACTCGACGACGTCGAGCAGCTCGCTCTCGCGGATCGCGCCGACCACGAGCACGGCGCGGGCGCCCTCGCTGCGCACGATGCGGCGCAGCCGGGTGAGCGCCGTGTCGTCGAGCGCGTCCTCGATGAGCAGGGCCACCGTGCCGGGCCCCGACTCCTCGCGCAGGTCGATCTCCGGGTGCCGGCGCAACTGGCTGACCGCGCCCTCGCGGCTGATCGGGTCCGGAGCGGACACCGCCACCGGGACCCGCCGGTCGACGACGCCGGCGGCGGCGCCGGAGCCGCGGGCCGAGGTGGTGGTCGTGACGGATGTGGTGGTGTTCCGGGGTGAGTTGAGCAACCGTTTCCCCCCTGTTCACGTGCCCGCAATACGGCACAGGCCGGTAGCGGATGTGCGTGTTCCACACTTATGGGACTGCTGGGACTTCGCAATCGTGGACCACCACGAGGTACACCACGAGACCAGTGCGCCGGCCGCCACGAACGGCCCTCTGGCGGGTGTCCCGGCAGGTCACAGGGCTCGCACAAGGACGTGCGGGACCGTGTGGAGTGCCGCGTGCCACCGTGACCCGCGCCACTTCGCACCACCGTTCGCCGCAGCCGTTCGTCTCACACACCGGGGGAGCACCATCCACCACAGGAGGCACCGATGACCGGACCGCTCCGTGAACGCGACGACGCCCACGCGCTGTTGGCCGCGGAGACCGAGCGTGCCCGGGCCGGCACCGGCCGCCTCGTCCTGCTGCGCGGCGCCAGCGGCACCGGACGCACCGCCGTCCTGGAGACCGCCGCCCGGCACGCCGAGGACCGGGGCGTCAGGGTGCTGCGCGTGCGCTGCTCGCCCGAGGACACCCCGGTGCCCTTCGCCATGGTCCTCCATCTCCTCGGGCCCGTACCGGAGTTCACCGACATGGCGCCCGCCGGCGACGACCGGGGCAGCGCGGCCCGGCTGTGGCGGCTGCTGCGCTCGTACGCGGCCGAGGGCCCGGTCATGGTGGCCGTCGACGACGTCCACCTCGCCGACGACTCCTCGCGCCGCTGGCTGGCGGAGGCGGCCCGGCACGTCGACCGATTACCGGTACTGCTGGTCGCCACCGAGCGCAGCCAGTACGACGTCGACCCCCGGCCGCCCGGACTCACCCAGGCGCTGCCGCCGTCCCTGGTGCGCACCCACACCCTCGCCCCGCTCGGCGACGCGGCGGCGGCCGGGCTGGTCCGCGACGCCTTCCCGGACGCGTCCGCGGCCTGGACGCGGGAGGTCGTCCTGGCCGGCGCGGGCAGCCCGCTGCTCCTGCACGCCCTGCTGGACGACCTCGGCGGCACCCCGCACCCCGACGGCGTCCCGCCCGTGCCGGACACCTGCGCCGCGCTGTACCCCGGGTCCTACCCGGCCGCCGTCTCCTGGTGGCTGAACAGCGCGGGTCCCGCGACGGCCGACGTGGCGCGCTGCCTCGCCGCCCTGGAACAGGCCTGGCCCGCGGGCCGGGAGCCGCGCCGGGGCGCGCTTCGGCATGCCCTGCCGCACCCGCAGACGCCGCCGTTCGAGCCCGTGCACCGGCACCCGCGCGACACACCGGCGGTGCGGACCCGGCGGTCCGGCGACACCGCCCCGGGCTGCCGGGACGTGTGGAGCGCGGACGCGGGGGACGGCGGCCGGGACCCGCAGGCACCGCCGTCGCCGTACGCGCGCGGGACGCTCCTGCCGGCGCCCGGGGCGGCGGACCTCCTCGCGGACCCGGGGGAGCACGGCCCCTACCCGCACCCCACCGAGCCCGCCGCCGAGATGCCGTACCCGCCGTACCCGTACGCGGTCCACGCCCCGTACGACGGCCGCCCGCGGCCCGCAATCGGCGCCGCGGGCCACGGCCGCACCGATCCGCCCGCGCACGTCCCCCGGGCGGCGCCGTGGCGCACCACCGGCCCGTCCGCGGCGCGAGGCCCGGCCGGGGACCCGGTCGACGTGCTCGCCGATGCGGCCGGGGCCGACCCCGTGCGGATCGAGGGGTGGCTCGCCGCCATGACCCGGCTCGGCCTGCTGCGCCCCGACACGGGCGGCCGCCCCCGCTACGCGCACCCGCTGCTGCGCGACGCCGTGCTCAGCGGCTGGCCCCGGCCGCGCCGCGAGGCCGTGCACCGGGCGGCGGCGGAGGCGACGCTGCGCCGCGGCGACCGGGTCGAGGCGGTCGCCCGGCACCTGCTGCGCACCCCTGCCGTCGGCCTGTCCTGGGCGCTGCGCGTCCTGCGCGACGCCGTGACGGTCGCCGTGCACGACGCCCGGCCCGCCGACGCCGTCGCCTACCTGCGCCGGGCGCTGGACGAACCGCTGCCCGACGACCTGCGGCAGCGGCTGCTGACCGAACTGGGCTCCCTGGAGTACGCGTCGGCCGACACCCCGGCCGCCATCGCGCGGCTCGCCGAGGCCCAGCACCTGCCGGCCGAGCCCCGCAACCAGGTGCGCACCGCCGTCGCCCTCGGCACTGCCCTGGCCGGCCGCGGCGAGATCCGCACGGCGATGGAGGTGCTGCGCCGCACCGAGGGCCGGCTGTCCGCCCACCCGGGGCTCGCACGCACCGTGCAGACGGCCGGCGCCCTGCTGTCCGACGAGGACCTGGCGACCCGGCAGCAGGTCTACCGGTGGCTGTCCGAGACCGGCCGGCACTCCCCGGAACTGGTCGGCACCGCCGGACAGGCCCTGCTGGTGCGGCACGCGGCGACGGCCGGGCTGATCTCCGCCGACGAGGCGATGACACGGGTACGGGACCTGCTCGCCCAGCCCACCGACCCGCTCGCCGAGCCCTTCCTCCTCGGCACGGCCGCCGCGGTCGCCCAGTGGGCCGACGAACTCGAGGAGGCCGAGCGGCTCGTGGAACGCGGCCTCGCCGGGCAGCACCCCGCCCTGCTGCACCCGATGCAGCACGCGCTGCTCAACACCCGCGCCGACATCGTTGCCTCCCGCGGCGACCACGCCCGGCTGCTCGCCCTCGCCGCCGACCCCGGGCCGGGTCCCGGTCCCACCAACCGCGACGCCCACGCCCTGATGGCGCTGGTCCACACCGGCCGCACCGACGAGGCTCTGCGCCTCGCGGACCGCTTCGACCTGCGCGAGGCGCCGGAGAACTGGGAGCTGAACCGCTACCTGTACGCGCGGGGCGTGCTGCGCGCCGCCGCCGGCGACCCGACGGGAGCGCTCCACGACTTCCTGGAGTGCGGGCGGCGCCAGTCGGCCCGCGAGGTGGTCAGCCCGGTCGTCACCCCGTGGCGGACCGCCGTCGCGGAGATCCGGCTGGCGTTCGGCAGCGGCCCCGAGGCGCTGGCCCTGGCGACGGAGGAACTGCGGCTGGCCAGGGTGTGGAACACCCCGCGCACCGTGGGCCGCGCCCTGCGCGTGCTGGGCACCGCGACCGGCGGGCGCCGCGGTCTCGAGCTGGCCGAGGAAGCCGTACGGACCCTGCGCGACGCACCCGCCGACACCGGCATGGAGCTGATCCCCGCACTGCTCGCCCAGGGCCGCCAGCTCCTCGACGCGGGCGAACGCGGGCGCGCCCGGGCCCGGCTGCGCGAGGCGGCGGACCTCGCCGAACGCAAGGGCGCGCTGCGCTGGCTCACCCAGGCGGGACAGGCCCTGCGCGAGGGCGGCGCCCGGGGCTCCGTGGCGTCCCGCACCGGCGCCGGGGCACTGACCGGCAGCGAGCGCCGGATCGCCGAACTGGCCGCCGACGGCCGCACCAACACCGAGATCGCCGCACTCCTCCACCTCGCCCGGCGCACCGTGGAGACCCATCTGACCAGCACCTACCGCAAGCTGCGGATACGGCGCCGGACGGAACTGCCGGGCGCCCTGGAGCGCGGCGGACACCGGGAACGGGAGCCGCGCCCCGACACCCGGTGCTGAGGGCGTCCCCTCACAGGCCGCGCAGCAGCCGCCCGATCTCCAGCTGCTCGGTCTCCAGCGGGTCGCCGTCCTCGACGTTCCACAGGCTGTTCTGCAGCACGCGGCCGAGGGACCAGGCACGGGCCCGCTGCCGGTCGAGGCCGAGTACGTCGGTCATGGCGTCGAAACGCCACCGGGTCCCGGCCGGTTCGTAGCGGTTGTCCAGGGCGGGCAGCAGGTCGAACCCGGGGTCGCCGGCCAGCGGCTTGGGGTCGATGGCGAGCCAGGGGGCGCGGTCCGCGGCGAGCACGTTGTCGTAGTGCAGGTCCCAGTGCAGCAGCCGGTCGCCCGGCTCGTCGGCCACCTCGCGCAGGGCGGCGGCGCAGTCGGCGACCAGCCGCCGGTCCGCCGGGTCCGGGATGCGCTCCAGCGCGCCGGGCGTCCGCTCCAGCATGCCCCGTGCGATGTCCCCGAGCCGGCGCACACCGGGCGGCGCGGGCGTCGCGGTGAGGTGCGCGAGCAGCCGGGCGACGACCAGGACGGCCTCGCGGGAGTCCTCGACGTGAGTGAGCGTGCGGCCGGAGTCCAGGCGCTCCAGGAGCATGGTCCCGGTGGCCGCGTCGTGGTCGAGCAGCCGCACCGCGCCGTCCCCGTCCCACACCCGCAGCGCGACGGGCTCGCCCTCGGTCTCCGCGTCGAGGATCTGGAGCTTCAGCACGGCCCCGGTGCCGTCGCGCCGCACGACCGGCAGCACCAGCGCCGCCCACCCGTGCATCGACGGTCCGTCCAGCCGCAGCTCCCACCGCTCCAGGAACCCGGCCGCCAGCGCGGGCAGCCCGGCCACGAAGGCGCGCCCCGCCTCCCCGTTGTGCTTCGCCTGCGAGCGGGCGAGTGCGTCCGGAACCCCGATCATGTCGGGCAACGCTACCGGCCCGTCCCTTTGGCCATGCCCAAAGGGATGGACCGCCTCTCCCGGCGCCTGCCACCGTCGGTCGGGCCCGAGGACGGGCACGGGGGAGCGGGGGACGGGACATGCGTGTTCACGGAGTTGCTCCGGGCGGCACGAGAGTGCGGGCGGCGGCCGGCACGGCGGCGACGGCGGTCGTCCTGATGGCGGCCGTCGGGTGCGGCGGGCCGGGGGCCACCGGACCCGCGCGGCCCACGGACGGCAGCGGGCCGGTGCGGGACCTCACCACGGCCGAGGAGGCCGTGCTCGACCGGGCCGAGGGCCTGCTCGTCCGGCAGTGCATGGCGGAGGCGGGATTCTCGTTCTGGCCGGCGGCCGAGGACGGCACCGCGGAGCGGGAGGGCTTCGGGTACGTCCTCGACGACGTCGGCTGGGCACGGAAGTACGGCTACGGCGGGCAGTTCGCGAAGAAGGCCGAGAAGGCCCGGCGCAGCGGCCCGAACGTCTCGTACCTGAACTCCCTGCCGCGCAACCGCCGGATGCGGTACGACGCGACGCTGGGCGGCCGGCTCGCCGAGGACGCGCTCACGGTCGAGCTGCCCCAGGGCGGCACGGTCAGGACGCCCCGCGACGGCTGCCGGGCGGCGGCCCAGGGCGAGCTCTACGGCGACTTCGCGACCTGGTTCCGGGTACAGGCGATCGCCACGAACCTGACCCCGCTCTTCGTCCCGGACCTCGTCAGGGACAAACGCTTCCGCGAGGCGGTCGGGGCCTGGTCGGCGTGTATGCGCACCAAGGGGCACGACTACCCCGACCCACCCGCGGTGCGGGCGGAACTGCCCGCACTGACCGAGGGGTTGGACGACGCGGAAGCGCACGCGGTCGAAGTGCGCCTCGCCGTCGACGAGGCGACCTGCGCGACCACGACGCGGCTCGCCGCCACCGGACGTGCGCTGGAGCGCGAGTACCGCGCCGAGAAGACCGTCCGCTACCGCGAGGACGTCCGCACCTACCAGCGCCTGCGGCTGTCCGCCCTGGCGCGTGCGCACGAGATCGTCCACGACGCGACGGCCTGAGACCCCTCCCCTTTCCAGACTCCCGCAGCCGACGCGCGCTGCGGGTGCTCCACCCTTCCAACCGACAGGAGGAAGTCATGCGCAAATGGTTCGCCGCGACGGCGGCCGTCGGCATCGCGCTGCTCGGGGTGTCCCTGCCCGCCGGCACCGCACAGGCCGCGACCGCGTGCGACAACGCGTGGAACGGCATGCCGACGGGCTACATGCGGGCCTATCAGAACGCCTACTGCGGAGGCGACATGCTGGGCCAGTCGGCCGGCAACGACTCCAACTGGGGCAACGGCCAGGGTGCCTTCCAGGGCAGCGACACCAACAGGGCCAGCTCCGTCCTGAACAAGGGGACGACGTCGGGCACCACGTACACGGCCGTGCAGTTCCTCAACGGGACCGGAACGGACTGGGGCGGCGGCTACATCTGCCTCAAGCGGGGCGAGCTGTACGCCGACTACCTGGGGGACAACTACTTCACCAGCGGGTACAACGTCAACGACGCGATCAGCTCGCACCGTTGGCTGCCGCCGTCCGCCTGCAGCAAGTTCCTGACCTGATCCCGGGGTCACCGGCGCACCGCCCCCCGTCCGGCCCGGGCCGGACGGGGGGCGCGCTCAACGGCCGGTCAGGAGCTGATGGCCGAGCGGGGTCGCGGTGTGCCGGACACACTTGCCGTCGCGTCGGCTGACCACGAGTCCGCCGTCCCGCAGCGCGGCCAGTTGCTGACTGGCGCTCGGCAGGGACGCCCCGACCGCCCTGGCGAGCTCCGAGGTGGTGGCCTCGCGTGCGGCGGTCTCGTACAGCAGCGCGGCACGCGTGGCACCCAGCAGCCGGGCCAGCGTTCTCGGGGAGGCGGTGGACCACGAGAAGGTCCTCTCGACCGGGCAGACCAGCACCGGCCGCAACCCGTCGTCGGCCAGTGCCACCGGCCGCCGCGCGCAGAAGTACGACGGGACCAGCAGCAGGCCGCGGCCGCCCAGGTGCAGATCGCGGTCGACCGGGTAGTCGACCGTCAGCACCGGCGACTCCCACACCGCCATCGGCCGCAGGCTGTTGAGCAGCGCGTGGTTCCCGCCGTCCAGCAGGGCGCGGGTGCGCAGCGTCAGGTCCGCCGTCGTGGCCGCGTGGACGCGGTCCCACAGGGGAGCCACGAACTGCTCGTAGTAGGTGCGCAGATGCCCGCCCAGCTCGGTCAGCGCACGGGCGTCCCCGCGTGCCAGTGCCGCGCCCGCCCAGGGCCGGGCGCCGTCCGCCGCCAGCAGGGTCATCTCCTGACGCAGACGACGGCGCGGCGTCGTGAGCACGCGGTCGACGGACACCTGGAGGTCGTCGGCGGCGTCCTGCGACGGCGGGGTGAGGAAGTCCGGGAAGTAGGCGGCGTTCGGCACGAGACTGCGCAACGCCAGGGCCGACCTCCCGGCGGCCCCGCCCCGGCGCAGCAGCGTTCCGGCCGTGCGCCGCCACGCGTCGAAGGCGAGAGGCTCCTCACGGGTCTGCAGCCGGCACACGCTGCACACGACCTCCCACAGGAGGTCCGGGCGTCGGGCCAGGCGCACGTTCTCCAGATCGGCGCCGGTGAAGTGGATACGCAACATGTTTCCCCCGTTGTCGCTCACACGGCATAAGACTCTCGCCATGCCAAACAGGGCGAACAAGGGGTGTTTCGGCCAGTTGCTCCCCGGGGGCCCTCCCCCTCAGGCCACCGGCTCCGGCACCGGCCGCTCCGCCGGAGTCCCGTGCTTCGGCGCCTTGGCCGTCACCATCAGGCCCGCGACCAGCCCCGCCAGCAGCATGACCCCGGCGGCCACCCAGATGGCGACCGTGTACCCGTGCACGATGCCCTCCCGGACGATCAGCTCCCGCTGCGAGGGGTCGGTCAGGTGCGAGGCGATCCAGGACGCGCTGGTGCCGGTCGCGATGGTGTTGAGCAGCGCCGTGCCGATCGAGCCGCCCACCTGCTGCGAGGTGTTGACCGTCGCGGAGGTCACGCCGGAGTCCTTCGGGGCGACGCCTGCGGTGGCCGTGGAGAACACCGGCATGAAGGTCAGGCCCATGCCGAGGCCCATCAGGAGCAGCGCGGGAAGGATCTCGGAGACGTACTCCGAGCGCACGGTGATCCGCGTGAGGATCACCATGCCGCCGGAGGCGAGCAGCATGCCGGGCACCATCAGCATGCGCGGACTCACGTGCGGCAGCAGCCGGGCCGAGATCTGGGTGGAGCCCACGACGATCGCGACGGTCAGCGGCAGGAACGCCAGGCCGGTCCGCACGGGGGAGTAGCCGAGGATGACCTGGAGGTAGTAGGTCATGAACAGGAACAGCCCGAACATGCCGATGACCGCCAGCATCATCGTCAGGAAGCAGCCCGCGCGGTTGCGCTCCCGGATGACGTGCAGCGGCAGCAGGGGCGTCCGCGCCCGGGTCTGCCACCACACGAACGCGGCCAGCAGCACCACGGCCAGGGCGAACAGGGCCAGCACGAGCGCGTCGGTCCAGCCCCGGGGCTGGGCCTCGCTGAAGCCGTAGACGAGGGCGACGAGTCCGCCGCAGCCGAGGACGACGCCGGGCACGTCGAGACGGGCGTCGGCGTGGCCGGGCCGGTCGTGCAGCAGGGCGAACGCGCCGATCACCGCGATGACGGCGATGGGGATGTTGACGTACAGGCACCAGCGCCAGTTCAGGTACTCGGTGAGCACGCCGCCGACGATGAAGCCGATCGCGGAGCCGCTGCCGGCCAGCGCGCCGTAGATGCCGAAGGCCTTGCCGCGTTCCCGGGGGTCGGTGAACGTGGTCGTCAGCAGGGACAGCGCCGACGGCGCGAGCACGGCGGCGAAGACGCCCTGGAGGGCGCGGGCGCCGAAGAGCATCACCGACGTGGTGGCGGCGCCGCCGATCGCGGAGGCGGCGGCGAAGCCGATCAGGCCGATGACGAAGGTGCGTTTGCGCCCCACCAGGTCCGCGACCCGCCCGCCGAGCAGCAGCAGACCGCCGAACGCGAGGGTGTACGCGGTGATCACCCACTGCCGGTTGGCGTCGGACATGTCCAGGTCGCGCTGGGCCGAGGGCAGCGCGATGTTCACGATCGTCGCGTCGAGGACGACCATCAGCTGGGCCAGGGCGATCACCACCAGCCCCCACCAGCGGTGGGGGTCGGCCTCCGCGGGCGCGGCGGGCCCGCCTGTCCGGCCTGTCCGGGAGCCACTCATCTGGCCAGAAGACCACGATTCAGGAGGTATCGCATCCCGTTGCGTGCGCCCCCGACGGCATCCGCGCCGCGGGCCGCCGGTCATGGCTCCAGGACCACCTTCCCGGTCGTCCCGCGGCTCTCCAGGGCACGGTGCGCGGCGGCGGCTTCGGCGAGCGGGAAGCGCCGTACGGCCGGGACCAGCCGGCCCTCGGCGGCCTCGGCGAGTGCCCGCAGTTCCAGGGTGCGTACGGGGTTTGCGCCGCCGGCCCGCTCCATCATCACCGGGCCGAGCACCTGCTGGGAGACGCCGTCGACGAGGTAGGGGGTGCCGTCGTGCGGGCCCTTGCCCGACCAGCCGAAGACCAGGTGCCGGCCGCCGGGCCCGAGCAGGGCGACGGCCTCGCGGGCGATGTCCCCGCCGACGCCGTCGAAGACGACGGTGGCCTTCCCCGCGCCGGGCTCCGAACGCGCGGCGGGAACCCCGTCGCCGCCCAGGTGGGCGCGGACCTTCTCCGGCCACCGGGGATCCTTGTAGTCGACGGCGAGATCGGCGCCGTTCGCGGCGACCCGGGCGGTCTTCTCCGGCCCGCCGGCGAGGCCGACCACCGTGGCACCGGCGTTCTTCGCGTACTGCACCAGCAGCGTGCCTATGCCGCCCGCGGCGGCCGTCACGACGGCCACGGAGCCGGGGCCGAGCTCGGCGAACTGCAGGATCCCCATCGTCGTACGCCCCGTGCCGATCATGGCGACGGCCTGGGCGAAGTCCAGGTTCTCGGGGATCTCGTGGACGCGGGCGAGGTCGGTGACGGCGAGTTCGGCGTAGCCGCCGGGGGCGAAGCCGAGGTGGGCGACGACGCGCCTGCCCAGCCGGCTCTCCGGCGTGCCCGCCCCGACGGCGTCGACGACGCCGGCGGCCTCGCGGCCGGGGATCGTGGGCAGCTCGGGGAGCGCGGGCGCCGGGCCCCGGATGCCCTGGCGCAGGGCGGTGTCCAGGAGGTGGACGCCCGCCGCGCGGACGGCGATCCGGACCTGGCCCGGACCCGGCGCCGGGTCCTCGACCTCGTCCAGGACGAGGTTCCCGGCCGGGCCGAAGGCGTGCAGACGGATGGCGTGTATGACGGTCCCCCAGGGGAAGCGCGCAGCCGAGGAGTGCGGCTGCTCCGGGTCGGTACGGCCCCCACTCAACGACCTCAAGCATGCTTGAGGTCAAGCTCCCGCCGGCCCAGGGCGAGGGAGACCGCCGTCAGGGCGCTGTTGAAGGAGACCTCGGAGAGCAGGCCGGGCGAGGCGACCTGGTCACCGGCGAGGTAGACGCCGTCGCCCCGGTCGACGGCCGGCCGGTCGCGCCAGGTGGTGCCGGGCGGGTCGACGGCGCCCGTGCGGCCGTTCGCGACCGCCTCGCGCCGCCAGGTCAGCCGCTCGCGCCAGCCGGGAAAGCCGAGGTCGAGCAGCTGCTCGGCCCGTGCGGTGCCGTCGGCCTTCGACTCGTGCGGGGCAATGGGGATCTGCCCCTGGATCAGCTGCTCGCCCGCCGGTGCGAGCGTGCGGTCCTGGGCGGTGAACCGCTCGATCCACCCCGGCGCGTCCAGGTCGGAGACGGCGAAGGCGTCGCCGCGCCGGGTCCGTACGGCCAGGTCGACCAGGGTGGTGCGGCCGCTGGGCCAGGTCGGAGCCGGGTCGTCCAGCAGGCGGCGGGCCGCGTCGAGGGAGGTGGCGACGATGACGGGGTTTCCGGTGGGCAGCGTGTCGACGCGGGAGAGCGTCTCGATCCGGACCCCGAGGTTCCAGGCCAGGGCGGCCATCCGGTCGACGAGTCCGGCCCAGCCGCCGCGCGGGTAGTGCGCCTCGGGCGGCAGCTTGGCGGCCCGCCGCAGCCGCTCCTGCACGAAGGCGGCGGACAGCGAGCCCGGATCGTGGTGGAACAGCGCGACGGCGCAGTAGTGGGCGGCGGCCCGCGCCCCCTCCTCGCCCGCGATCCCGGTCGCCCAGGTCAGGAAGTCGGTCTCGACCGGCGCCGGTCCGACCCCCCGGCGCAGCAGCTTCAGCATGGCCAACGGCGGAGTGCGGCGCAGCGCTCCCTTGTGCCGCAGCCGCAGCCGGGCCGCCTCCAGCGGCGGGATCGGCGCGAGCGGGCCGATCAGGTCGCGCCGGCGCAGCCAGGCCCAGTGCGGGCCGCTGTTGTAGAGGGCGTGCGGGCCGTCGTTGGTCCGGTAGGGCCCGTCGGCCGTCCGGGCCCGCCCGCCCAGCGTGTGGTGGGCCTCGTGCACGGTGACCTCGGCGCCCGCCTCGGCGGCGGTGATGGCCGCGGTCAGACCGGCGAAGCCGCCGCCGACGACGGTGATGCGATGCATGGCTCGGGTTCTCCCTCGGATCGGGGTCACGGTCGGGCCGCCCGGTGCGGCGCCCCTCTTCCCGTACGACGGTCGAGGGGGTGCCGGATGTGACATGCGGCCGGGGCGCGGATGTTTCCGCAGGTCACAGCGGGCTGTCAGTGGCCGGGTGCAGCATGGGGCCATGGCGAGGAGAACGGTGGGAACGGCGGGCGGGCGCGGTACGACAGCGGTGCGTGGGGCGAGGCGCCCCCAGCTGCGGCTGCCGCCGCTGGAGCCGTACGAGGGCGGGGGCGGACTGGAGCCGGACGGGGACTACGACGCGCTGGACTTCCGGGACACGGACCTCACCGGGCAGGACGGCGCGGGCGCGCGCTTCATGGACTGCGCGCTGACCGGCTGCGCCCTGGACGAGGCGTCGCTGCCCCGGGCCCGGCTGCTGGACACGGTCCTCACCGGGGTCCGGGGCGTGGGCACGAACCTCGCGGAGGCGACCCTGCGCGACGTCGAGCTGCTCGACGCCCGTCTCGGCGGCACCCAGCTGCACGGCGCCGTACTGGAACGGGTCCTGGTCCGGGGCGGCAAGATCGACTGTCTCAACCTGCGCCGGGCCCGCCTCAAGGACGTCGTCTTCGAGAGCTGCGTCCTGGTCGAGCCGGACTTCGGGGGCGCCCGCCTGGAGCGGGTCGAGTTCGTGGACTGCGCCCTGAAGCAGGCGGACCTCAGCGCGGCCACCCTCACCGACATCGACCTGCGCGGCGCCGCCCCGCTGGAGCTGTCCCGCGGCGTGGACCGCCTCTCGGGCGCGGTGATCAGCCCCGCCCAGCTCCTCGACCTGGCACCGGTGCTGGCGGCGGAGCTGGGGGTGCGGGTGCTGGCGGAGGGGTAGCGGGCGGCCGTCCGGTGCTCAGGGCAGCCGGGGGAAGCGGGCCTGGAGGGACCAGATCGCCGGGTTGTCCGCCAGGTCCTCGTGCAGGTCGGTGAGGTCGGCGAGCAGGTCGTGCAGGAAGTCCCGGGCCTCCCGGCGCAGTTCGCCGTGGGAGAAGGAGATCGGGGGTTCGGTCGCCGGAAGCCACTCCGCCTCGATGTCGACCCAGCCGAAGCGGCGCTCGAAGAGCAGGCGGTCGGTGGATTCCGTGAAGTCCAGCTCCGCCCGCTGCGGCCGGGCGGCCCGGGAGCCCGCCGGGTCCCGGTCGACCTGCTCCACGATGTCGCACAGCGCCCACGCGAAGTCGAGCACCGGCACCCATCCCCAGGCTGTGGACAGCTCCCGGTCCGCCTTGGTGTCGGCGAGATACACGTCCCCGCAGAACAGGTCGTGCCGCAGGGCGTGGACGTCCGCGCTCCGGTAGTCCGTCTGCGGCGGGTCCGGGAAGCGGGTGGAGAGGGCGTAGCCGATGTCGAGCACGCAGGTGATGGTGTCACGGACGCGGAACCGCCCACGCGCCGCGACCCCGGTCGCTCCCGGCGGGACGGCAGCGGCCGGCTCCGGCCGGGCGGCAGCGGTCGGCTCCGGCGGGCGCGGTCAGTGCGGTGACGTGGCGCGGCGGACCGTGTCGCGGAGCACGGCGCGCCGCCGTTCGTGCACGTCCTCGGGCTCGTCGGCGGTCGCCGCGTAGACGTTGCTGACCGGTGACCAGGCCATGGACATGGCGATGACGAGGGCCAGCACGTCGAACGGCTCCCCGGGCCGCACCCGCCCCGCCGCCTGGGCCTCGGCGATGGCGCGGAGCTTGGCGTCGTCACGGCGGTCGGCGTCGTCGACCAGGTGGCCCGCCGGACGCCGCTCCAGTCGCGCCCAGGTGGCCAGCCGGATGAGGTCGGGGCGGCGCAGATACTCGTCGTAGAGGCGCACGGCCCAGTCCGCGAGGTCGTCGGCGTCGATCGGCACGACGTTCACGATGCGGTCCAGCGAGCCGAAGAAGATCGCGTCGAACAGGCCGTCCTTGCTGCCGAAGTAAGCGTAGAGCTGCGCCTTGTTGGTGCGCGCGGCGGCCACGATCCGCTCGACGCGCGCCCCGGCGATCCCGTGCTCGGCGAACTCCCGGGTCGCGACGTCCAGGATGCGCCGGTGGGTGGCCGCCCCGCGCGGGGTCAGGGGCCGGCCGGGGGTGCGGTCGGAGGTGCGGTCGGGCATGTCCGCAGGGTATCGCACGCTCAGACAGAACAGTTGGTTTGCCTGCTGCGGCAAGCGCGTCTACGCTCGAACAGACCGAACAGTCTGTCTGAGGAGTTGATGAGTGCCATGAGGACCACGACGGGCTGGCAGGCGCAGGCGCAGGCGCAGGACCCGGACGGCGCCGCGCCCACGCGGGCGCTGCGGCGCACCCCGCTGCACCGGCGCGACCTGCGCCCCGACGACCTCGCCGTCCGGGTCGACTACTGCGGCGTCTGCCACACCGACCTGCACGCCGTGCGGACCCGCGCCGCCGACGGGAGCGGGGAGCCCCTGGTCCCGGGGCACGAGTTCACGGGCGTGGTGACCGGGGCCGGCGCCGAAGTCACCCGTTTCCGGCCGGGCGACCCGGTCGCCGTCGGCAACATCGTCGACTCCTGCGGCGCCTGCGCCATGTGCGAGATCGGCCAGGAGAACTTCTGCCACGCCTTCCCGACCCTGACCTACGGCGGTACCGACCGCGTCGACGGATCGCCCACCCTCGGCGGCTACTCCCGCGAGTACGTGCTCGGCGAACGGTTCGCGTACGCCCTGCCCGCCGGACTCGACCCGGCGGCCGCGGCACCACTGCTGTGCGCCGGGGTCACCGTCTGGGAGCCCCTGCGCGCCCTGGGCGCCGGGCCCGGCACCCGCGTCGCCGTGGCCGGTCTCGGTGGTCTCGGCCACCTCGCCGTGAAGTTCGCCGTCGCGCTCGGCGCCGACACCACGGTCGTCAGCCGGTCGCCGGACAAGGCCGAGGACGCCCGCCGTCTGGGCGCCCGCGGGTTCCTCGTCTCGACCGACCCCGGGCAGACGGCGGCCGCCCGCGAGCGGTTCGACATCGTCATCGACACCGTCTCCGCACCGCACGACCTGAGCGCCTACCTGCGCCTGGTCGCCCTGGACGGCACGCTCAGCCACCTCGGGCACCTCGGACCCGTCACCGTGGACACCCTCGACCTGCTCGTCGGCCGCAAGAAGCTCAGCTCCGCGGGCAGCGGAGGCCGCAGGGGCACCGCCGAGATGCTGGCCTTCTGCGCCGCGCACGGCATCACCGCCGACATCGAACTCCTCCCCTCCGCCCGTGTGAACGAGGCCCTCGACCGCCTGGCCCGGGGCGACGTCCGCCACCGCTTCGTCCTCGACCTGTCCGACCTGGACTGACCCGGGCGGCGGGCCAGGGCGGCCGGCCCGGCGGCCGGATAGGTTGCCCCCGTGATCCTCACTCCCCTCACGCTCGCCCCCGACCACGACATCCCGGGGCCCGTCCTCACCGAACTCACCGCCCTCTACGCCTCCCACCGCGCCTTCCACGCGCTGAGCGGCGACTTCCCCGACCCGGAGGACATCCGTCCGGAGCAGGTGGCGGCCGCGCTCGCCGGCGAACTGGCGCGGCCGGGTGCCGAGGTGCTGCTGGCCCGGGACGCCGGGCGGCTGGTGGGAGTCGCCATCACGCTCGCCCGGCACCCCGATCCCTCCGACCCGGACCCGTGGATCGGGCTGCTGATGGTCGACGCGGGCCTGGCGCGGCAGGGACACGGCAGACGGCTCGCGTCCCTCGTCGAGGACCGCTTCCGCGCCGCGGGCCGCACTGCCGTCCGGCTCGCCGTCCTCGACGGCGACACCGACGCGCTCGCCTTCTGGACCGCCCTCGGCTACACGGCCGTCGGCCATCGCCGCGATCCCGGGGCCGGCCGCCCGTGCACGGTGCTGCGCAGGGAACTGGAGAGCGACAGGCCGCGCGTGCCGCGCCACGCCGCCCGCGTCGCCGTGCTCGACCCCCAGGGCGCGGTCTTCCTCCTGCGCTACGACAACGTCGAGGTGGGCGTGCACTGGGCGATGCCCGGCGGCGGCCTCGAAGCGGACGAGAGCCCCCGCGAGGGCGCCCTGCGCGAGGTGCGCGAGGAGACCGGCTGGACCGACCTGGAGCCGGGTCCCCTGCTCTGCACCTGGGAACACGACTTCACCCACCTGGGCGTCGGCCCCGTCCGCCAGTACGAGCACATCTACGTGGCCCGGGGGCCCCGCCGCGAGCCCACCGGCGCCGACCTCGCCGCCGCCCACGCCGCGGACGGCATCCTCACCTGGCGCTGGTGGACCCCGGCCGAACTCGCCGAGGCGCCCGAGCCGCTCTGGCCGCCGGACCTGGCCCTGCTGCTCGACGCCTTCGAGGGAGCCGGAGGAGCCGGGGGAGCCGCGGGCTTCGCAGGGTGAGCCTCAGGGGCTGTCCGGCCGGCCGTCCCCGCGCAGCCAGTCCGCCCAGATCTCCGAGAAGTCCTCGTCCGGCGCCGACTTCTCCACGTACGCCGTGAAGTCCCCGGTGTCCGCGTTGCCGTGGCGGTGGGCGGCCGCCCAGCCGCTCAGCAGGTCCCGGAAGGCGTCGTCGCCGACCGTCTCGCGGATCTTGTGAAGGACCATGGCGCCCCGCTGGTAGACGGGACTGTCGGAGATGTGCGCCGCGTCGGGCGGGTCCGCGGGCGGGAACGCCCAGATCGAGGCGTTCGCGTCCGCGTCGTCGTAGTACGTGCCGTCGTACAGCGCCTCGAAGGACTCCTGGGCCGTGTCGCCACCGTGGTCCTCCTCCCACAGCCACTCCGCGTAGGTGGCGAAGCCCTCGTTGAGCCACATGTCCCGCCAGGTCTTCGGGCTGACGGAGTTCCCGTACCACTGGTGGGCGAGTTCGTGGACGAGCAGGACCGTGTCGGGGGCGCCGGGGAAGTAGGGCCGGTTCTGGGTCTCCAGGGCGTACCCGGCGTCCTCGTCCCGGTCGACGATCGCGCCGGTGGAGGAGAAGGGGTAGGGGCCGAAGTTCTCCCGTCCCCATTCCATGATCTCGGGGATCCGCTTCAGGACCTTGCGGCTCGCGTCGGCCTGTGTCGGGTCGACCGCCGTGTACACGGTCAGACCGTCGTCCGTGGTGGAGCGGGCGGTCTCCCACTCGCCCACGGCGACCGTGACGACATGGCTCGCCACCGGCTCGGCGGTGTGCCAGGTGAACGTCGTACGCCCGCCCCGGGTCCGCTCGTCCCGCAACTCACCGTTGGAGACCACGCCAAGGCCCTTGGGCACGGTCACCGCGAGGTCGTACGTCGCCTTGTCGGAGGGGTGGTGGCTGCCGGGGAACCAGGCCATCGAGCCCGTCGGCTCACCCAGCCCCACCGCGCCGTCGGCCGTGGGCAGCCAGCCCTCCTCCGAGCCGTCGGGGTCGGTGACGGTCTGCGGCTCACCGGAGTAGCGGACCGTCACGCGGAACGTCTCGCCTTCCTCCAACTCGTCGGCGGGGCGCACCGTCAGTTCCTGCCCGGCCCGGTTGAAGCGGGCGTCCCGGCCCTCGACCTCGACGTGCTCGACGTCCAGGCCCTTGAGGTCCAGGTTGAAGGCGGACAGGACCTCCGTCGCGCGGGCGGTGATCACCGCGGTGCCGGTGAGGTGCCCGGCGTCGGCGTCCGTATCGGGGTCGTAGTCCAGGGTCAGGTCGTAGTGGCCGACGTCGTAGCCGCCGTTGCCCGCCTTGGGGAAGTACGGATCGCGCACCCCCGAAGCGCCGGGGGCGCCCTCGACCGCGCCGCCTCCACTGCACGCCGCGAGGGCGAGGGCGGTGGCGGCGGTCACGAGCAGACGGGGAGTGCGCACCTCGTGATCCTATGGGGCGTTTCACGTGAAACGCCTGTTGAGACCGCCTGTTGGACCGCCTCTTGGGACTCTTGCGTCCGCTTGGGCCAGTGCCGTCACGCCGACGCCCCGCACCGCCCCGCCGACGGAACGCCGAAGGTCCCCCGGCCGGACGTCCGGGGGACCTTCGTACGGAGCGAACGAGCGGGTGAACCTCAGACGTTCACGCCGAAGTCCTGGGCGATGCCCACCAGGCCCGAGGCGTAGCCCTGGCCGACGGCGCGGAACTTCCACTCGGCGCCGTTGCGGTACAGCTCGCCGAAGACCATCGCGGTCTCGGTGGCCGCGTCCTCGGACAGGTCGTAGCGGGCGATCTCGGCGCCGCCGGCCTGGTTGAGGATGCGGATGTAGGCGTTGCGCACCTGGCCGAAGTTCTGCGAGCGGTTCTCGGCGTCGTAGATCGAGACCGGGAAGACGATCTTGTCGACGTCGGCCGGCAGGCCGGCCAGGTTGACGTTGATCGCCTCGTCGTCGCCGGCGCCCTCGCCGGTGCGGTTGTCACCGGTGTGGACGATCGTGTTGTCCGGCGTCTGCTTGTTGTTGAAGAAGACGAAGTGGGCGTCGGAGTAGACCTTGCCCTCGGTGTTGACCGCGATCGCGGAGGCGTCGAGGTCGAAGTCGGTGCCGGTGGTGGTGCGGACGTCCCAGCCGAGCCCCACGGTGACTTCGGTCAGGCCCGGAGCCTCCTTGGTGAGCGAGACGTTGCCACCCTTGGACAGGCTTACAGCCATTGTTGGGAGTCCCTTCCCTCGTTTACGTACGGCAAGAAAGCTACAGCTACCACCATGAACGTCGAGAGGGGTCCACAAGGTTCCGTCTCTCTTTACTTTCTTTACCCGGACGGGGAGAACCGGCCGGGAGAGCGGACCGGCAGAACGGACCGCGGATATTCGGGTGACGTGGGCCGCCCGGGGGCGGGAACATGGAGGACATGTCCGGTCCCCATGTCATCCGCGGCTCCGTCTCCCTGCCCGAGGCCGAGCTCGTCTGGCGTTTCTCGCGTTCCTCGGGGCCCGGCGGACAGCACGTCAACACCACGGACACGGCGGTGGAGCTGCGCTTCGACCTGGCGCGGACCGAGGCCCTGCCCGAGGTGTGGAAGCAGCGGGCGCTGGAGCGGCTGGCCGGGCGCCTGTCCGGCGGGGTCGTCACCGTCCGCGCCTCCGAGCACCGCTCCCAGTGGCGCAACCGCGAGACGGCCGCCGTGCGGCTGGCCGCCCTCCTCGCCGAGGCCACCGCGCCGCCGCCCAGGCCGCGCAGGCCGACCCGCGTCCCGCGCGGCATCAACGAGCGGCGGCTGCGGGAGAAGAAGGAGCGCTCCCAGACCAAGCGGGGGCGCTCCCCGAAGAACTGGGACTGAGACCGGTCAGTCCAGCTCCAGCACGCCGACCGTCTCCCCCTCGGACTTCTCGCCGTTGGGACGGAAGCCGAGGCCCAGGTAGAAGTTCTCGGGGCCGTCCGGGCCCGGGTGCCAGGTGACGTAGCACTCCTTGCCGCCACGGCGCCGTACCTCCGCCGCCACCGACTCGACGGCGAACCGGCCGTAACCGTGGCGCTGTTCGCCTGCCGCGACGTTCAGCCGCCACAGCCCGGAACGCAGGACGCTGCCGTCCCCGTGCCAGTCGATGCCGAAGAAGGCCATCAGGAAGCCGACCGGACGGTCGCCGTCGACGATGAGCCGGGGCCAGGCGACGCCGTGGTGGACGTAGGCCTCGGCGAGGGACTTCACCACCGGTGAGACGGCGAACTCCTGCTCGGGGCGCACCCGTACGGCGAGCGCCGCCTCGATGTTCGCGGGGGTGATCTTCTCCAGGCGGAGCGTGGTGCCGGTCGTCATGCGCGCACCCTAGGCGGGCGCCCGCGTGCCGGACGAGCGAATCACCGCTCAGCCCAGCTGCCGGTACCGGCCCCGGAAGTACGTCAGCGGCCCTCCGTCCGCGCTCGGCAGGGCGGCGGTCAGGACGCGGCCGATCACCAGGGTGTGGTCGCCGGCCGGCACCCGCTGTTCGGTGCGGCACTCCAGGGTCGCCAGGGCGCCGCCCGCCAGGGGCGCCCCGGTCGCCTCGCCCCGCACGTACGGGATGTCGGCGAACAGGAGGCGGTCGCTGACGCGGCCCTTCATCGCGAAGCGGCCCGCGATGTGCCGCTGGCTCTCGGACAGGACGGACACCGCCCACAGGGGCTGCTCGTCCAGCAGGTCGTCCATGCGGGAGCCCTCGCGCAGGCTGACCAGGACCAGCGGCGGGTCCAGGGACACCGACAAGAAGGCGGTGGCCGTCATGCCGACGTCCTCGCCGCGCGGCGCCAGCGGGTCGTCGGGGTCCAGCGGCGGCTCCTGCGCGGTCACCAGGACCACGCCCGAGGCCAGCCGGGACATGGCGGCACGGAACTCCTCGTTGCTCACCCCCTCAGAATGCCCGGAGGCGGGCGACGGGAACGGGGACGCGGGGGACGTGAGGGCCCCGGGGGACGTGAGAGGGGGAGTGTTCGGCACCCCGTCACGCTAATCTCCGGTGCGTGCGCCCGGCATCGGACCCCGGTCCGAACCGGGACCTAGGACCATGGGAGGAGACGTGCGCATACCTACAAACTTTGCGTTCGGTAAACGCACAGGGAAAACGCGGGATCCCCACTCAATTGTTCAGGTTTCGCTGTGACTTGAGTCACAAGGGGCGGTAATTGTTGACCCTGTGTACCGAGTGGGGAGCGCGCTGTGATTCAGTGGCGGGGAACCTGCAAGAGCACGATCCGGGGCACCATCAGTAAAGGCGCCGAAGAGAACCCTTGATTCACTGCGAGGTCTCGGGGGGAGGGCGAGCATGGAGACCGACTCGGAGCCCTATGTCCGCCTTGCGTCCCTGCGGCAGCTGCACCAGGCCATGGCCGACATGAACAAGGCCCGCAGCCTGGCCGACACCCTGCAGGCCGTCGCCGACGGCGTCGTCCAGGCCCTCGGCTACGAGCTGGCGTGCGTCAACCTGGTCGGCCCCGACGGCGACCTCGTCGTCGCCGCCTTCGCCGGCAACCAGGCCGCCGAGGCGCTCATCACCGGACGCTCCGGCTCCCGCGAGTCCTGGGACCGGCGCCTGAACATGGGCGAGCAGTGGGGCGACCTGATCTTCATACCCCACACCGAGGGCTGGGTCCTCGACGACGACGACGTCCCGCAGTGGTACACGGACGGGCCCGCGCCCCGCTTCGAGGACGAGTGGCACCCCTCGGACCGGCTCTTCGCCCCGATGTACGCGCCGGGCCCGCAGGGCGGCGGCAACAGCGGCGAACTGATCGGCGTCCTGTCCGTGGACCGGCCGCGCAACGGCCGCCGTCCCGGCGCCTGGGGCCGCGAGGCTTTGCAGATGTACGCGTTCCAGGCCGCCATCGCGATCAGCAACGCCCGGCTCCGCTCCAACATGCAGCGCGCCCTGGTCCGGCTGGAGCGCGACCAGCAGGCGCTCAGGGCCAGCGAGGAGAGCTTCCGGCAGGCCTTCGAGTACGCCCCCTCCGGCATGGCCATCGCCGAGATGGGCGGCGACCAGCACGGCCGCATCCTGCGTACCAACGACGCGCTGTGCCGGCTGCTGGGCCGCCGCGCCTCCTCGATGCGCCGCTACGCCTTCTCCGACCTGGTGCACCCCGAGGACATCGGCACCCTGCTGCGGACCTCCGCCGAGGGCGGCCGGGCCGAGCTGCGCCTGGGCCGCCGCGACGGCACCTACGTCTGGGTCTCGCTGCGCAACAGCGTCGTCGCCGACGCCGCCGACGGGCCGCGCTTCCTGCTCACCCACGTCGAGGACATAGAGGAGCGCAAGCGCCGCGAGCTGCAGCTCGCCCACCGCGCCTCCCACGACTCGCTCACCGGCCTGCCCAACAGCGCCGAGCTGCGCTCCCGCCTCGCCGCCCGGCTGTGCCAGCGCCCCCAGTCCTCGCACGCGGCCGTGGCCGACGCCATGGACGCCGCCTACGGGCATCCCGCCGTGTTCGACTCCGGCGGGCACACCTTCGACTTCGGCGCGGTGACCGAGCCGTACGGCGCCTTCGACCACCATGTGCACGCCGTGGCCCCCGAGGACGGCCGCGACGACGGCACCAAGGGGCTCGCGGTGCTCTTCTGCGACCTCGACGGCTTCAAGTCGATCAACGACCGGTTCGGGCACAACGCGGGGGACGCCGTGCTCATCGAGGTGGCCCGGCGGCTCAGCGGCGGGGTCCGCGACGGCGACACCGTGGCCCGGCTCGGCGGCGACGAGTTCGTGATCCTCGCCAACGGGCTCGGCCGGGCCGACGCCCAGGACCTCGCCGTACGGCTGCGCAACGAGATCATCCAGCCGATCCGGGCCGAGGGCCGGGCCGTCCGCGTGGGCGCCAGCTTCGGCATCGGATGGGCCCACTGCGGCATGACGGCGGACGAGGTGTTGAAGTCCGCCGACGAACGGATGTACGTCGAGAAACGATCTCGTCCCAAACAGCACCGCCGAGCCGGATGATCACCAGGTCGGCGCCCTGATGCGGTCTGAGTCACCCTTTTGGGTGTGTGGGAGCGGGTAGGCTCGCTCTCTCACGACCCGTACCGCACCACGCACCGCATCTGGTTAGGAGACCTAGGGATGACGCCCGGCAACAACGGCGCGAGCACGCCCGAGGACGACGACCCCTTCGGCTACCTCTACGCCGACGGGCAGGCCAACGGGGCCCAGCCGCCGTCCGGTGGCTACGGCTACCCGAACTCCGTCAACCGGGTGCGTCCCGTCGGCACACGGCAGTACGGGGCACCGCAGGGCCAGGGCGCGCAGACCGCCGCCTACGGCCAGGCCGCCCCGCCCCAGCAGGGCGCCTACGGCCAGCCGCAGGGGACGTACGGCCAGCCGAACGCGCACTACGCGGCGCCGGAGACCTTCCCCGGCGGTGGCGGCCCCGGGGCCCCGCAGCAGCCGTCCGGCCACGGCGGGGGCGGCGGGCGCCGCGGCCCCAACACCAAGGGTCTGCTGATCGGCGCGGTGGCGGTCGTCGCCGCCGTGGTCATCGGCATCATCGTGGCCATGACGAGCAACGGCGCCGACGACGACAAGGGCGGCGACGAGGCGGGCGGCGACTCCGCCCCCACCCAGTCCCAGAGCACCGAGCCGAGCCCGTCGGCGAGCGACGGCGGTGCCGAGGAGGAGGTCGAGCTGCCCTCCGTCGAAGCGAAGGCGATGCGGCTGGGCGGCCCCGCCTCCCTGGCGTCGGACGTGGAGGGCGCCCAGTCGGCCGGCGGCGTCTACGTGGCCAACCTCGACCAGCCGGGCGCCTCGGTCACCTGGTCCGTGAACGGCATCCCCGAGGACGGCCTCTACACCCTCTTCACCACGTACAGCGCGGCCGGCGAGGACCAGTCGATGACCCTGACGGTCAACGGCAAGGAGTTCGGCAGCAAGCTGAACCTGGGCAACTTCGCGCACGCCGAGGACGGCGACTTCGCCAAGGGCTGGACCAAGACCTACGCCTGGCCGACCCTCAACAAGGGCACCAACACCATCACGCTGTCCTGCGCCGACGGCGACAAGTGCAACGTCCTGCTGGACCAGTTCTCCCTGAAGAAGGGCCAGGTCAAGAACTAGGCCGCGCCCGCCTCCGCCGTCACCGCGACCCCGCGTCCGAGCAGTTCCTCGTACGCCGCCCGGTCGAACTCACCCGCCACCGGCGCCAGCACCGTCGCCGCCGACAGGGCGACCGCGCGGGCCAGCCGGTCGGGCCAGGGCAGGTGCTCCACCAGGCCGGAGAGCAGGCCCGCCACCGCGGAGTCGCCCGCGCCGGTCGGGTTGCCGTGCACATGGGCCGGCGGGGCGGCCCGCCAGCGGCCCTCCGGGGTCACCGCGAGCAGTCCCTCGGCGCCCAGCGAGGCGACCACCGCGCGGGCACCTCGGCGCCGGGCGGCCTGCGCGGCCCGCTGCGGCTCGTGCGAGCCGGTCAGCTCGGCCAGCTCGTCGGCGTTCGGCTTGATCAGGTCCGGGCGGGCGGCCAGCCCCCGCCGCAGCGGCTCCCCGCTGGTGTCCAGCAGCACCGGCACGCCCGCGGCGCGCGCGGACCGCACCAGCCCGGCGTACGCGCCCACCGGGACGCCCGGCGGCAGGCTGCCGCACAGGGCCACCGCGGCGGCGCCGGTCAGCAGGTCCCCGTACGCCTCCTGGAAGGCGTTCCACTCGGCGGGCGCCACGGCCGGGCCGGGCTCGTTGAGCTGGGTGGTGTCGCCGGTGCGCTCGTCGACCACGGCGACGGTGCGCCGCGTCGCCCCCGCGACCGGGACCAGCGCGTCGGTCACCCCGGGCACGCCGGTCAGCTGCTCGCGCACGACGCCCCCGGTGGTGCCGCCCGCGAAGCCGGTGACCGTCACCTCGTGGCCGAGGGCCGCCAGCACGCGGGCCACGTTCAGCCCCTTGCCGCCGGGCCGCTCGGTCACCTCGGTCACCCGGTGGGAGGCGTGCGGCCTCAGACCCTGGACGCGGTAGGTGATGTCGAGCGCGGTGTTGAGAGTGACGGTGAGGATCACCGTGCCGGCCTCCCCCGATCGTCTGCGGCTGGGTGTGCCCGCGGAGCCGTGCTCCACGACACGATCATGCCAAAAGGGAGGCGGTCGGCCCAGCCCCCGGGTCGGCCGTCACCGGCCGGACCCGGAGCGGACTCGGGGACGGATCAGCCCAGTTGGGGATCGACCACCCATTCGCCCCGGCGCATGACGCCCACCAGGTCGAAGGCGTCGTCCAGGACCACCAGGTCGGCGTCCTTGCCGGGCTCCAGGGAGCCGATGCGGTCCTCCAGGCCGAGCAGCCGCGCCGGGTTGGCGGAGATCGCCGCGACGACGTCCCCGACCGGCAGCCCGTCCACCGTCACCGCCCGCTTGAAGGCGCGGTCCAGGGTGAGCGTGGAGCCCGCGATCGAGCCGCCCTCCACCAGCCGGGCCACACCGTCCGTGACCTCGACCTCCAGCGGGCCGAGCAGATAGCGGCCGTCGCCGAAGCCGGCCGCGTCCATCGCGTCGGTGATGAAGGCGACCCGGCCGGCACCCGCGTGGTGGAAGGCCAGCTGCAGCGCGGCCGGGTGCAGGTGGGTGCCGTCGTTGATCAGCTCGACGGTGATCCGCTCGTCCTCCAGCAGCGCGGTGATGGGGCCGGGGGCGCGGTGGCCGACCGGGGGCATCGCGTTGAAGAGGTGTGTGGCGACGGTGGCGCCCGCGTCGATGGCCTGCACGGTCTGCTCGTACGTCGCGTCGGTGTGCCCGACGGCCGCGATCACGCCGTGCTCGACGAGCAGCCGTACGGAGTCCAGGCCGCCCGGCAGCTCCGTCGCCAGCGTCATCATCATGGCGTGGCCGTGTGCCGCGTCGACCAGCTTGCGCACCTCGGCCGGGTCGGGGTCGCGCAGCAGCTGTTCGTCGTGCGCGCCCTTGCGGCAGGGGGAGATGAACGGCCCCTCGAAGTGAATGCCAACGATGTCGCCCTGCTGCGCGAGTTCGGCGAGCAACCCGGCCCGCCGGGCGAGGTAGTCCAGGTCACCGGTGACGACGGAGGCGACCACCGTGGTGGTGCCGTGCCGGCGGTGGGTCTCGACGCCCTTGAGGATCTCCTCGGGCGTACCGCCGGTGAAGGAGGCCCCACCGCCGCCGTGGTTGTGGATGTCGACGAAGCCGGGGACCACCCAGTGGCCGGACACGTCGACGACCTCGGCCTGCGGGGGAGCCGTGTCCGCGATCCGCGTGCCGTCGACGATCACGCGTCCGTCGTCCACGGTCCCGGTGGGCAGTACCACCCGGGCACCGGCGAGAACCTTGCTTGGGGCCATCAGGTGGTTACCTCCGGGGGAGTCGCGGCCGTGGCAGCCGTGGAAGCCGTGTGA
Source organism: Streptomyces sp. NPDC093065 (assembly GCF_044754585.1). Lineage (NCBI taxonomy): Bacteria > Bacillati > Actinomycetota > Actinomycetes > Kitasatosporales > Streptomycetaceae > Streptomyces > Streptomyces sp. NPDC093065. Next base: position 29,313 of record NZ_JBIVPJ010000017.1, read on the forward strand.
GTCGGAGAAGCGGTGTCGAGCAGGTCCCAGGCCATCAGCCCGGCACCCAGGCAGCCGGCGGTGTCCCCGAGTGCGGCGGGGACGATCTCCGGCAGTTTCTGGAAGGTGACCCGCCGCCGGACCGCGTCCCGCAGCGGTGTGAACAAGGTTTCCCCCGCCTCGGCGAGGCCGCCACCGATGATCAGGACGCGGGGGTCCAGCAGGGTGAGCGCGGTGACCAGCCCGTCGGCGAGCGCGTCCACCGCGTCCCGCCACACGGCGAGCGCGCGGGCGTCGCCCGAATCGACGGCCTTGGCGCAGTCGGCGGCGTCCGCCTCCGGGTCGCCGCAGGCCTCGGCCCAGGCCTGGCTGACCGCCGACGCGGACGCGAACCGCTCCAGACAGCCGCGCTGCCCGCACGGGCACGGGAGGCCGCCGGGGCGTACGACGACGTGGCCGATCTCGCCCGCGAAGCCGTGCGCACCCGCCTCGACCCGGCCGTCGATGCCGATGGCACCCGCGATGCCGGTGCCCAGCGGCACGAACAGGAACCGGTCGGCGCCCCGGCCGGCGCCGATCCTGCCCTCGGCGAGCCCGCCGGTGCGCACGTCGTGGCCGAGGGCGACCGGTATGGAGCCGAGCCGTTCGCCGAGCAGCCTCCGCAGCGGCACGTCGCGCCAGCCGAGGTTGGCCGCGTACACGGCGACGCCCTGCTCGGCGTCGACGATGCCGGGAACGGCGACGCCGGCGGCGCCGGCCGGCTCGCCGAAGCGGTCCGCGCCGTAGGCCCGCAGCTCGGCGGCGAAGTCGAGGATGCCCGCGACGACCGCCTCGGGGCCCCGTTCACGGCCGGTGGCCCGGCGCGCCTGGTGCAGCAGCTCGCCCCCAGGCCCCGCCAGGGCGGCCTTCATCCCGGTGCCGCCCACATCGAGGGCGATGACATGTCTCACGGGGACAGTGTGGCCCGTCTACCCGCGAGAGGTCTAGTCCACTCACGTGGTGTAGACCTTAATCCGGTAAGCGAACGCGCGAACGAGCAGTGAACAACTGGCAGTGAACGCCGAGTCGTCGGCAGGGTTGGGGAACAGGGTGCAGCGGCGTAGGACAGGAATGATCGCGGTGGTGTCCGCGCTGGGCATGACGGCGGTCCTCGGCGGCTGCGGGCTGACCGGCGACTCCGACGGGGTGACCCTGAGGCTCGTCGCCGCCGACTACGGCGACGGCAAGGAGAACAGCTCCCAGAAGTACTGGGACGACCTGGTCGATTCCTACGAGGCCAAGAACCCCGACGTGCACGTGGACGTCACCGTGTACTCGTGGAACGACGTCGACCGCAAGGTCCGCGAGATGGTCGGGGCGGGCAAGGCGCCCGACATGGCGCAGATCGGCGCCTACTCCGACTACGCGGACAAGGGCCTGCTCTACCGGGCCGACGACGTGCTCTCCATCCCGGTCCAGGCCGACTTCGTCTCCCAGCTGGCCGGCGCCGGCCAGGTCAACGGCGTGCAGTACGGCCTGCCCTTCGCGGCCTCCACCCGCGTGCTCTTCTACAACAAGACCCTCTTCAGCGAGGCCGGCGTCACCCCGCCCAAGTCCTGGGACGACCTCGCCGAGGCCGCCGAGGCGCTCAAGGAGAAGGGCGTGAAGTACCCGTACGCCCTGCCGCTGGGCCCCGAGGAGGCACCGGCCGAGACGATGCAGTGGATGCTCAGCGGCGGGGGCGGCTACACCGACGACGTCGGCACCTACTCCGTCGACTCCTCGCAGAACGTCACCACCTTCACCTGGCTGCGCGACGAGCTGGTCGGCAAGGGCCTCACCGGGCCCGTCGCGCCCGGCAAGCTCAACCGCGCCGACGCCTTCGACGCCTTCGCGGCCGGCGACGTGGGCATGCTGAACGGGCACCCCTCGCTGATGAAGACGGCCTCCGACAAGGGCGTCGAGTACGGCATGGTGACCACGCCGGGCGTCGACGGCGAGAGCAGGAACACCCTCGGTGTCTCCGACTGGATGACGGCCTTCAAGAAGAACGGCCACCAGGACGAGATCGGTGACTTCCTCGACTTCGTCTACAGCGAGGAGAACGTCCTCGACTTCTCCCGCGAGTACGGTCTGCTGCCGGTGACCACCTCGGCCTCCCAGACCATGAGCACCGCCGCGGAGGACAAGAACCTTAAGCCGTTCCTGGACGAGCTGCTGCTCTCCCAGCTGTACCCGGTCGGCAAGACCTCCTGGGCCTCGGTCAGCACGGACGTCAAGAAGCACATCGGCGAGGCGGTCGCCTCCGGCGGCAGCCCCACGGAGGTCCTCGGCAAGATCCAGGCGACGGCCATGCGGGCGGGCAGCGCGGAGTAGCCGGGCGGTACGGTGCCGTACATGGACCCGGGAGAACTGGCCGAGCGGGAGCGGAGCATCCTCGCACTGGAACGCCGGGGCTTCTCCGGCCCCGGCGCCAAGGAGCGCGCCATCCGCGAGGAACTGGGCCTGGCCCCCGTCCGCTACTACCAGCTCCTCAACGCCCTCCTGGACGACCCCCGAGCCCTGGCCGCCGACCCGGTGACGGTCAACCGCCTGCGCCGGGTCCGTGACTCACGCCGCTCGGAGCGCTGAGGGACCGCGCCGGGCGGGGCATCGCGTCGGCGCGCGCGGCGCGCCGAGGGCGTGCGCGGGGTGGAGCGCCTGTGCTGGGGCGACGAGCCGGCCAGGCCGCGCAGGGGGGCTTGGGGCGCTGGGGCCGCGCGTACCGGCCGGCCCTTGTACCGGCCCGGACCGCCGTGCCGGGGACGGTGTGCGAGCGTGGCGACGGGCGTTCCCCGAGCCCTGGCCGCCGGCCCGGTGACGGTCAACCGCCTGCGCCGGGTCCGTGACTCACGCCGCTCGGAGCGTTGAGGGCCTGCCCCGCCCGGGCCGGCGCGGGGCGGCGAGTCGGCCCGTCCGTGCCGGTCGTGCGGGCCCGGACCGCCGTGCCGGGCGGGTACGCGCCGGGGCCGCGTGAAGCGCCGCCGGGGACGGTGTGCGAGCGTGGTGACGGGCGTTCCCCGAGCCCTGGCCGCCGACCCGGTGACGGTCAACCGCCTGCGCCGGGTCCGTGAGTCACGCCGCTCGGAGCGTTGAGGGCCCGCGCCGGGCGGGGCCTCGCGTCGGCCCGCGCGGCGCGCCGAGGGCGTGCGCGGGGTGGAGCGCCCGTGCTGGGGGCTTGGGGCGCTGGGGCCGCGCGTACCGGCTGGCCCTTGTACCGGCCCGGACCGCCGTCCGTGACTCACGCCGCTCGGAGCGCTGAGGCCCCGCCCCGCTCGGGCCGGCGCGGGGCGGCGAGTCGGCCCGTCCGTGCCGGTTGTGCGGGCCCGGACCGCCGTGCCGGGCGGGTACGCGCCGGGGCCGCGTGAAGCGCCGCCGGGGTGTGTCGGGCGGTGGCCGTCGTGGGTGGCGCGTGGGGCCGGGGCCGGCGGGATAGGTTCGCGGTATGGGCAGCCACCAGGACTCCACGCGAGACGACTCCCTGCCGACGCCCGCGACGGCCGCCGGACGCGAAGGGCTCGACGCCCTGCTCGCCGATCCCGGCCGTGCGGTGGTCGCGCTCGACTTCGACGGCACGCTCGCCCCGATCGTGCCCGACCCCGACCGGGCCCGCGCCCACCCCGAGGCCGTACCGGCGCTCGCGGCCCTCGCCCCGAAGGTCGCCTCGGTCGCCGTGATCACCGGGCGCCCCGCCGAGGTCGCCGTCCACCACGGCGGCTTCGCGGACGTCCCCGGCCTCGACCGCCTCGTCGTCCTCGGCCACTACGGCGCCGAGCGCTGGGACGCCGCCACCGGTGCCCTCACCACGCCCGAACCGCACCCCGGCGTCGCCGCCGTCCGCGCCGAGCTGCCGGGACTGCTGGAGCGGTCCGGGTCCGCGGCGCAGGGCACCTGGACGGAGGACAAGGGGCACGCGGTCGCCGTCCACACCCGCCGCGCCCCCGACCCGCAGGCCGCCTTCGAAGCCCTGCGCGCCCCCCTCGCCGGCCTGGCCTCCCGCCACGGCCTGATCGTCGAACCCGGCCGCATGGTCCTGGAACTGCGCCCACCCGGCATGGACAAGGGCGCCGCCCTCAGGTCGTACGTCCACTCCCTCGACGCCGGCTCCGTCCTCTTCGCCGGCGACGACCTCGGCGACCTCCCGGCCTACGCGGCCGTCGACACCCTCCGCGCCGAGGGCACCCCCGGGCTCCTGGTCTGCAGCGCCAGCGACGAGGTGACGGAACTGCGCAGGCGCGCGGACGTCGAGGTGCCCGGCCCGGCCGGGGTGGTGGCCCTCCTGGCGGCCCTCGCGCACCGGCTGGCCTGAGACAACGTCACGGACGGTTCCCCCGCCCGTCACAGGCGTGTCCGGACCCGGCGGGCCCGGCAACCCGGTCTGCCGCCCCGCGGTCTTGCCCGCCGTAAAGCCTGCTCGATGAGGCCACAAGCCGTGGAGGAACCGTCATGACCGTCAGGAAGACCCCGATGCTCGCCCTCGCCGCCGTGGCCCTCGGGCTGGCGCTGACCGCCTGCGGCAACGACGCGGACGGCGGCAGCACCGGCGTCCCCGCCCCTTCCACCACCGCCACCGCGACGAGCACCGCACAGACCCCCACCGCCGACGAGGGGACCGCCGCCGGCGGCACGTCCTCGGACAGCCCGGAGCAGGCGAAGCCGGACCAGGGTGCGGGGGAGAAGAAGTGCACGGACCAGCTGGACTACGCCGGTGACCCGAGGCCGAACGCCGAGATCAACTCGATCGGCGAGGAGAGCGGCACCTGCCCGCCGGTCCAGGCCGAGTAGTCCCGGCCGCGCCCCGGCCCGTCAGCGCCGCAGCGCCTCCAGCTGCTCCAGGAACCACCGCGCCGGGGGCAGCGCGGTGCCGGCGTCCGCCAGCCGCTTCGACCGCTCGGCCCGTTCCCCCGCCGGCAGGCCGAGCGCCTCGTGCAACGCGTCCGCCGTGCCCACCACGTCGTACGGGTTCACCAGCACCGAGTCGGCGCCCAGCTCCTCGTACGCCCCCGCCTCCCGCGACAGCACCAGCGCGCACCCCGCGTCGGAGACCAGCGGCACCTCCTTCGCGACCAGGTTCATCCCGTCGCGGACGGGGTTGACGAGCGCCACGTCCGCCAGCCGGTACGCCGCCAGCGACCGTGCGAAGTCGTCCTTCAGATTCAGCACGACCGGCGTCCACCCCGGCGTGCCGAACTCCTCGTTGACCGCGTTCGCGACCCGCTCCACCTCGGCCGTGTACTCCCGGTACACGGCGAGGTCCTGCCGCGAGGGGTAGGCGAACGCGACGTGCACGACCCGTTCGCGCCACTCCGGCCGTCCCGCCAGCAGCTCCCGGTAGGCCAGCAGCCCCCGCACGATGTTCTTGGACAGCTCGGTCCGGTCCACCCGCACGACGGTGCGGCGCGGGCCGCCCTCCGGAGCGGTGCCGATCTCCTCCCGCAGCGCCGCCATCCGCTCCTCGACGTCCGCCTCGTGCGACCGCTTGCGCAGGAAGTCCCCGTCGGCGCCGAGCCCGTGCACGCCGATCTCCGTGCCGCCCGTGCCGCCCACCACGGCGTCGCAGCAGGCGGTGAACGCGTCGGCCCAGCGCCGGGTGAGGAACCCGAGCCGGTCGGCGCCCAGCATCCCGCGCAGCACCTGCTCGGCGATGTCGTCCGGCAGCAGCCGGAAGTAGTCGACCGGGGCCCACGGCGTGTGCGAGAAGTGGCCGATCCTGAGGTCCGGGCGCAGCTCGCGCAGCATCCCCGGCACCAGCGTCAGGTGGTAGTCCTGCACGATCGCGACCGCGCCCTCGGCCGCCTCCTCGGCCAGCGCCTCGGCGAAGGCCCGGTTGTACTCCTCGTAGGAGGCCCACTGCCGCCGGAACTCCGCGTCGAAGACCGGCTCCAGGGGCGTCTGGTACAGCATGTGGTGCACGAACCACAGCACCGAGTTGGCGATCCCGTTGTACGCGTCCGCGTGCACGTCGGCCGGTACGTCCAGCATCCGTACACCGTCCTCGCCGACCCCGCGCCGCACCGCCTCGCGGTCGCCGTCGCCGAGCGCCGAGCACACCCACAGCGCGCCCGCGTCGGGCCCGATGGCCGACAGCCCCGAAACCAGCCCGCCACCGCCGCGTTTGGCGTGCAGCGACCCGTCCTCCCGCACCTCGTACGAGACCGGCCCCCGGTTGGAGGCGACCAGCACCTGAGCAGCACCGAAGCTTGAAGCCATACGCCTCAACCTAGCCCGGCCCCCCGAACCTCAAACGTTTCCCGGTGTCACCTCGGCGGCGATTCGGTCACGCGTCTTGTGCAGAAACTGTGAACGGGTCGAGGATATGCGGTGCATATTTCAACTTCTTGGGGGGCGGGCGAACCATGCCCATACGCATACGTACGAGACGGCCGCGCACCGGCCGGCTCACCGGCACGGCGGCACTGATCGCGGCCTGCGCCCTGGCTCTGGCGGGCTGCGGCGACGGTGACGGCGACACGAGCACGAAGGCGGACGCGGCACCCACGACGGCCACTCCGACCGCCACCGCCACGCCGAGCAGCAGCCCCACCCCCGAGGCGTCCCCCAGCACCGAGCCCCCGACGCCGACCGGGACCCCGACCGCCGTCACCCTGCCGGATCTCACCGGCGGCGGCATCGGTGCGGCCGTCAGCGCCGCCAAGAAGGCGCACGTCGGCTACACCGTGCGCCTCCAGGGCACCGGACAGCGGGCCTCCTCCTGGGGCAGCGGCGAGAAGGTCTGCGAGCAGAGCGGCGGATCCGGCGCCGTGACCTTCACCGTCCCCCGCGACGGCCGCGACTGCGACGGGCGTCTGCTGCACACGCCGAAGCCGGCCCCGAAGCCGACGAAGACCCGGGACAGCGGGACCGGCGGCACGAGCGGGGGCGGCGGCACCACCGGCGGCTCGGGTGGCGGCTCGGGTGGCGGCTCGGGCGTCTGCGAGCTGATGAGCCCGGCCGGCAACTGCTACGCCGACGGCCAGTTCTGCGCCAACAAGCACCACGGCCTGCACACCCACGGCCGCGGCGGCGAGTACCTGACCTGCGAGCTGGACTCCGGCGGCCGGTGGCGCTGGTCGGACGGCGTCCCCGGCTGAGGCCGGGGTCAGGCCACCTTCCGGGCCGCGTACTCCGCGATCTCCGTCATCGGGGGCCGTTCCTCGGTGTCCACGGCGTAGGTGCGCGGCTCGAACCCGTCGACACCCCGCTCGAACTGGGTGAGTGCCGGCCGGACCAGGTGGCCGCGGGCCAGCCGCAGCTGGGCGGTGCGGTAGATCGCGGCGGCCATCCGGCCCAGCGCCCGCCCGTCCTGGTGGCGGTGGACGCGGACCCCGACGTCGACCTGCGCGAGCGCGTCCAGGCCCACCAGGTGCAGGGCGTCGACCAGCATGCCCAGTTCGACGCCGTAGCCGACCGGGAAGGGGAGCCGTTCCAGCAGGGAGCGGCGGGCGGCGTACTCGCCGCCCAGCGGCTGGACGAAACCGGCCAGCTGCGGCCAGTGCATGTTGAGCAGCGGGCGGGCCATCAGCTCGGTGACCCGGCCGCCCTGCCCGGGTGCGGCACCGAGCGGCCGGTCGTACATGGCCTTGACGAGGTGCACGTCCGGGTCGGTGAGCAGCGGGCCCACGATCCCGGAGACGAAGTCGGCGGAGAACTCGCGCAGGTCGGCGTCGACGAAGCAGACGATGTCCCCGCCGGTGACCAGCAGCGAGCGCCACAGCACCTCGCCCTTGCCCGGCACGGCGGGTATGCGGGGGAGGATCGCGTCGCGGTGCACGACGCGGGCGCCGGCCGCCGCGGCCACCTGTGACGTACGGTCGCTCGACCCGGAGTCCACGACCACCACCTCGTCGACGAGCGGGACCCGGAGCATCAGCTCCCGCCGGATCACCCTGACGATGTCGCCGACCGTGGCCTCCTCGTCCAGGGCGGGGAGCACCACGCTGACCGACTGCCCGGTGGCGTGCTTGGCGGACAGGAGCCGCTGGACGGTGCGGTCCCCGGCGGACCAGGAGCGTGCGTTCAGCCAGCGCTCGACTTCTTCCAGCACGTCCGGTGGCTCCTTTGTGATCCGTCTCGCGGTACGGACGACTATCTCAACCGTCCTGGCCTTCGGTTACAGTCTTGAACAACGCGTGGGACCACCGCATGCCGGGGTCGTCGCGCGCACAACGGAAAAACAACCACATACCGCTCATCCAGAGGGGCAGAGGGATACGGCCCGATGAAGCCCCGGCAACCCTCCAGCCGGCTCTTGTCACACAGACGTGGCGAGGCTCCCGGCTAGGGAAGGTGCCAAATCCGTCTCACGGCGAGATGCGTCGTGAGGAAGATGAGGAGAAAGGGCCTCGCCTCCATGGCTGTGCAGACTGCCGAAAGCACCACGAACGCCGCGACCACCCGGAACGCCTCGGGTTCCGCCGTCGACCTCGGCCCCGCCGCCGCCCTGAGCTGCCGCGAGTGCGGCCACAAGGTCCCGCTCGGACCGGTCTTCGCCTGCGAGGAGTGTTTCGGCCCCCTCGAGATCGCCTACGACTTCTCGGCCTACGACACCGAGGAACTGCGGGGGCGGATCGAAGCGGGCCCAGCGAACATCTGGCGCTACGCCCCCCTGCTGCCCGTCCCCGCCGACGTGGCCACCAAGCCGAACATCAACCCCGGCTGGACCAAGCTCGTCAAGGCCGACAACCTCGCCCGCGAACTGGGCGTCACCGGCGGGCTCTACGTCAAGGACGACTCCGGCAACCCCACGCACTCCTTCAAGGACCGCGTCGTCGCCCAGGCCATCGAGGCCGCCCGCGCCTTCGGCTTCACCACCCTGTCCTGCTCCTCCACCGGCAACCTCGCCGGTGCCGTCGGCGCCGCCGCCGCGCGGGCCGGCTTCCGTTCCTGCGTGTTCATCCCGCACGACCTGGAGCAGGGCAAGGTCGTCATGGCCGCCGTCTACGGCGGTGAGCTGGTCGGCATCGAGGGCAACTACGACGACGTGAACCGCTTCTGCTCCGAGCTGATCGGCGACCCGGCCGGCGAGGGCTGGGGCTTCGTCAACGTCAACCTGCGGCCGTACTACGCCGAGGGCTCCAAGACCCTCGCCTACGAGATCTGCGAGCAGCTCGGCTGGCGGCTGCCCGACCAGCTCGTCGTCCCGATCGCCTCCGGCTCCCAGCTGACGAAGATCGACAAGGGGCTCAAGGAGCTGATCGCGCTCGGCCTGGTCGAGGACAGGCCGTACAAGATCTTCGGCGCGCAGGCCGAGGGCTGCTCGCCGGTCTCCACGGCCTACAAGGCCGGCCACGACGTGGTCCGCCCGCAGAAGCCGGACACCATCGCCAAGTCGCTGGCCATCGGCAACCCGGCCGACGGCCCCTACGTCCTCGACATCGCCCGCCGCACCGGCGGCGCCGTGGAGGACGTGACCGACGAGCAGGTCGTGGACGCGATCAGGCTGCTCGCCCGCACGGAGGGCATCTTCGCCGAGACGGCGGGCGGCGTGACGGTCGGCGTCACGAAGAAGCTGATCGAGGACGGCCTGCTCGACCCGTCGCTCACCACCGTCGTCCTCAACACCGGCGACGGCCTCAAGACCCTCGACGCGGTGGCCGGCACCGGCCTCACCGCCACGATCCGTCCCAACCTGGACTCCTTCCGAGAGGCTGGCCTCGCATGAGCGTGACCGTTCGCATCCCGACCATCCTGCGCACCTACACCGGCGGCAAGGCCGAGGTCAGCGCCGACGGTGCCAACCTCGGCGAGGTCATCTCCGACCTGGAGAAGAACCACACCGGCATCGCCGCCCGCGTCCTGGACGACCAGGGCAAGCTGCGCCGCTTCGTCAACGTCTACGTCAACGACGACGACGTGCGCTTCGAGCAGGGCCTCGAGACCGCGACGCCGGACGGCGCGGGCGTCTCGATCATCCCGGCGGTCGCCGGCGGCTGACGCGGTCGTCGTAGATCCACCGCAGATACACCTTGTAGTGTGAATTGCCCTCTCCGTGAGAGAAACGGAGGGGGCAATTCCATGTGATTGAGCGCGGTAGAGTTGGGGAACGCGCTCCCGATCGGCACAACGGGAACCGTTAATTCCTGCCGTCCGTCCGACAAGAAGCAGCCAAAGTGCGGGCGTGTTCTGAGGCTTTTGTTCCCTTTGTGTGCCCCGCCTTGACCCGAATTCAGGCGAATTCTCGCTACATTCCGGACCGGTCGCGTCCAGATTTCTCGTCCGATTGACCTGTTGCAGACGGCAGTTGGACAGATACATTCAGCCGCGGTCGACGCGTTCCGGCGCACGCCCCCAGTCGTGGGGGGTGAGGTCTGACCCGGGTCCGCGAAGTGCGGATCTGTGCAAGGGCCAGTAATAGGGGAGTTAGGCATGGCTCAGGGCACCGTCAAGTGGTTCAACGCGGAGAAGGGGTACGGCTTCATCGCGGTCGACGGTGGTGCGGATGTTTTCGTCCACTACAGCGCGATTCAGATGGACGGCTACCGCACCCTCGAAGAAGGCCAGCGGGTCGAGTTCGAGATCTCGCAGGGTCAGAAGGGCCCGCAGGCCGACATGGTTCGCCTCAGCGCCTGAGACGCGCGGCCGCCACAGCACCCGGTCTTCATCCGAAGGGCCCGTACCCGCTGGGTACGGGCCCTTCGGCCTGCCCGGACGCCAGCCGTCCCCTTGTTCGCGGGTGGCTGACCGGCGGGCCGGATCAGCGAGAGGCGCTTGCACTCGACAGGGGCGAGTGCTAATCATTGGCGTTAGCACTCTGAAGGTGAGAGTGACAACGAAGGACCGGGTCGGTGAGGCCCGCGGGCCGGGTGGGGAAGGAACCACAAGGCCGGCGAGCCGTCCGTCGCGGGCGCGGGCGCGGTCCGAAGGAATCACCCCCAGTCCTGGAGGGACCACTTCACATGGCCAAGATCATCGCGTTCGACGAGGAGGCGCGGCGCGGCCTCGAGCGCGGCATGAACCAGCTCGCGGACGCCGTCAAGGTGACGCTCGGCCCCAAGGGCCGCAACGTCGTCCTCGAGAAGAAGTGGGGCGCCCCCACGATCACCAACGATGGTGTCTCCATCGCCAAGGAGATCGAGCTCGAGGACCCGTACGAGAAGATCGGCGCCGAGCTGGTCAAGGAAGTCGCCAAGAAGACGGACGACGTCGCCGGTGACGGTACGACCACCGCGACCGTTCTCGCCCAGGCCCTGGTCAAGGAAGGCCTGCGCAACGTCGCGGCCGGCGCCAACCCGATGGCCCTCAAGCGCGGTATCGAGAAGGCCGTCGAGGCCGTCTCCGCCGCCCTGCTGGAGCAGGCCAAGGATGTCGAGACCAAGGAGCAGATCGCTTCCACGGCCTCCATCTCCGCCGCCGACACCCAGATCGGCGAGCTCATCGCCGAGGCCATGGACAAGGTCGGCAAGGAAGGCGTCATCACCGTCGAGGAGTCCCAGACCTTCGGTCTGGAGCTGGAGCTCACCGAGGGTATGCGCTTCGACAAGGGCTACATCTCGGCGTACTTCGCCACCGACATGGAGCGTATGGAGGCGTCGCTCGACGACCCGTACATCCTGATCGCCAACTCCAAGATCGGCAACGTCAAGGACCTGCTGCCGCTCCTGGAGAAGGTCATGCAGTCGGGCAAGCCGCTGCTGATCATCGCCGAGGACGTCGAGGGCGAGGCCCTGTCGACCCTGGTCGTCAACAAGATCCGCGGCACCTTCAAGTCCGTCGCCGTCAAGGCCCCGGGCTTCGGCGACCGCCGCAAGGCCATGCTCGGCGACATCGCCATCCTCACGGGCGGCGAGGTCATCTCCGAGGAGGTCGGCCTCAAGCTCGAGAACGCCACGCTGGACCTGCTGGGCAGCGCGCGCAAGGTCGTCATCACCAAGGACGAGACCACGATCGTGGACGGCGCCGGCTCGGCCGACCAGGTCCAGGGCCGGGTCAACCAGATCCGCGCCGAGATCGAGAACAGCGACTCGGACTACGACCGCGAGAAGCTCCAGGAGCGTCTGGCGAAGCTGGCCGGCGGCGTGGCCGTCATCAAGGCCGGTGCCGCCACCGAGGTCGAGCTCAAGGAGCGCAAGCACCGCATCGAGGACGCCGTCCGCAACGCGAAGGCGGCCGTCGAGGAGGGCATCGTCGCCGGTGGTGGCGTGGCCCTGCTCCAGGCCTCCCAGGTCTTCGAGAAGCTGGAGCTGTCGGGTGACGAGGCGACCGGCGCCAACGCCGTGAAGCTCGCCCTGGAGGCCCCGCTCAAGCAGATCGCCGTCAACGGTGGCCTGGAGGGCGGTGTCGTCGTCGAGAAGGTGCGCAACCTGACCGTCGGCCACGGCCTGAACGCCGCCTCCGGTGAGTACGTCGACATGATCGCCGAAGGCATCATCGACCCGGCGAAGGTGACCCGCTCTGCCCTGCAGAACGCCGCCTCCATCGCCGCGCTGTTCCTCACCACCGAGGCCGTCATCGCCGACAAGCCGGAGAAGGCCGCCGCGGCGGGCGCCCCGGGCGGCATGCCGGGCGGTGACATGGACTTCTGATCGACCGGTTCCGGTTGATCGACCGTCCTGCACGGACCGAGGGCGGCACTCCCCGAGAGGGGGGTGCCGCCCTCGGGCGTTTCCGCCCGCCCTCCGGGCGGATGTGGCCCGGGTCACGTCCGGTCGGAGGGCAGGGGTGGAATGCCCTGGCGGGGCGGGGCCGTTCACCGTGGAGTGCGATGAATGCACGCGCACATACCAACCGGTACCCCCCTCTGGAGCCCCACGTGACCGTCACCCCCGCCGAGGCCGCCACCCGCGCCGCCCGGTTGCTCGCCCGCCCGGCCACCATCAACGGCCTGACCGTGCCGAACCGCATCGCGATGGCGCCGATGACCCGGATGTTCTCCCCGGGCGGCGTCCCCGGCGAGGACGTGGTGTCGTACTACGCGCGCCGCGCCGCCGCCGGAGTCGGACTGATCGTCACCGAGGGCACCTACGTCGGCCACGACTCGGCCGGGCAGAGCGACCGCGTGCCGCGCTTCCACGGCGAGGAGCAGCTCGCCGGGTGGGCGAAGGTCGCCGAGGCGGTGCACGCGGGAGGCGGCACGATCGTGCCGCAGCTGTGGCACATCGGCATGGTCCGCAAGGCCGGGGACCAGCCCTACCCGGACGCCCCCGCCGTCGGCCCGTCCGGCCTGCGCGAGGGTGAGGACGAGGTCACCGGAAAGGCGATGACCCGGCGCGACGTGGACGACGTCGTCGGCGCCTTCGCCGAGGCCGCCGCGGCCGCCGAACGCATCGGATTCGACGGCGTGGAGATCCACGGCGCCCACGGCTACCTCGTCGACCAGTTCCTGTGGTCCCGCACCAACCGCCGCACCGACGCCTACGGCGGCGACCCCGTGTCCCGGGCGAGGTTCGCCGCCGAGATCGTGGCCGCCGTACGGGAGAAGGTGTCCGCGGACTTCCCAGTGATCTTCCGCTACTCCCAGTGGAAGCAGCAGGCCTACGACGCCCGCCTCGCCGGGACCCCCGAGGAGCTGGAGGCCATCCTGGCCCCGCTCGCCTCGGCCGGTGTCGACGCCTTCCACGCCTCCACCCGCCGCTACTGGCTCCCCGAGTTCGACGGCTCGGACCTGAACCTCGCCGGCTGGACCAAGAAGCTCACCGGCAAGAGCGTCATCACCGTCGGCTCGGTCGGCCTCGACGGCGACTTCGACAAGGCATTCCAGGGCGAGGGCGCCTCCGTCGGCAGCCTCGACAACCTCCTCGACCGCCTGGAGCGCGACGAGTTCGACCTCGTCGCCGTCGGCCGCGCGCTGCTCCAGGACCCGCGGTGGGCCGAGAAGGTCCTCGCCGGCCGCTTCGGCGAACTCGCCCCGTACGACGCGGCGTCGCTGAAGACCCTGAGCTGAGCGCCGTGCGCACCACGGCGTAGGGTCCGGAGGATGACGATCCCTGGACCCGTCGAGTCAGTGGAACCCGTGGTGCGCACCGTCTGCGGCGCGGTGCGCGGCCGGACGGAGAACGGACTGGCCGTCTTCCGCGGCATCCCGTTCGCCCGGCCCCCGGTGGGGGAGGCCCGGTTCGCCGCCCCGCGTCGCCCCCGCCCCTGGGACGGCGTGCGCGACGCCCACTCCTTCGGCCCGCCGCCCCCGCAGGACGCCGGCGTCGCGGGCGGCGTCGGCCCGGACGTCCCCCGGGGCGACGACTGGCTGACCGTCAACGTCTGGACGCCCGCCCCCGACCCGGCCGCCCACCGCCCGGTCATGGTCTGGATCCACGGCGGCGCCTACAAACTCGGCCACTCCGGCAACCCCGCCTACGACGCCCGCCGCATCGCCGCCGACGGCGACCTCGTCGTCGTCACCCTCAACTACCGCCTCGGCATGGAGGGTTTCGCCCACATCGAGGGCGCCCCCGCCAACCGGGGCCTGCTCGACCAGGTGGCCGCGCTGGTCTGGGTGCAGGACAACATCACCGCGTTCGGCGGCGACCCCGGCCAGGTCACCGTCTTCGGCGAGTCGGCCGGCGCCGGCTCCGTGGCGTCCCTGCTCGCGATGCCCCGCGCCGCCGGACTCTTCCGGCGGGCCGTCGCACAGAGCGTGCCCGGTACGTTCTTCTCCCCGGAACTCGCCCGGGACCTCGGCACGGCGCTGGCCGCCGAGCTGGGCCTGCGCCCGACCGTCGCCGACCTCGCCGCTCTCGCCCCGGACCGGCTCGTCGAGGCCGGGCAGAGCCTCGCCCCGAAAATGCCGGGCAACGTCGCCCGCTGGGGCCAGGCGGCGCCCACGATCACCCCGTACGCGCCCGTCGTGGACGGCGAGATCCTGCCGGTCACCCCGTGGGAGGCGCTCAGGTCCGGCGCGGCCCGCGGCATCGACCTGATGGCGGGTCACAACCGGGACGAGAACCGCCTCTTCACCGCGATGGCGGGCAAGCTCGGCGCGATCGGCGAGGACCGCGCGAGCGCCGCCCTGCGCCTGTACGCCCCGGGCGGCGAGGCGGCCTACCGCGCGGCGTTCCCGGACGCGTCGGCCAACGACCTCTACGAACACGTCCAGACCGACTGGCTGTTCGCGATGCCCTCCCTGCACCTGGCCGAGGCCCACCTCGCGGGCGGCGGCCGTGCCCACGTCTACGAACTGACGTGGCCCGCCCCGGCTTTCGACGGCGCCCTGGGCGCCTGCCACGCCCTGGACGTCCCCCTCCTCTTCGGTGCCTTCCGGGCGGACCTGGCCCTGCTCCAGTTCGGCGACGCGGAGCCGTCGGAGGAGGCGCTGGCCCTGTCGTCCCGCTTCCGTGCCTCCTGGACGGCCTTCGCCCGCACCGGAGACCCGGGCTGGCCCGCGTACGACACCCGGCAGCGCCTCGTGCGGGTCCTCGACGCCGAGTCGGCCGTGGCGCCGTACCCGGAGGAGACGTCCCGGCGCCTGTGGGAGGGCTACGAGTTCGCCCCGCTGCCGCTCCTGACCCCGTCGACGAAGACCGACCAGGCTGCCTCGGCCTGAAGGCGCGGCGTGGGCCCTACGGGGGTTTCGAGTCCCGGACCGGCATGACGGTGGTGCCGGTGGCTTACGACGCCAGGGGGCGGTGGATCAGACCCGGTCCGGTCCGTCCGGTGCCACGATGCGTTCGACCGCCGCCGTCACCAGCCGGTCCCGCTCCTCCTCGGTGAACACGTCCGGCAGGGTGAGCTGTTCGACGATCAGCCAGTTCAGGGTGAGGATGAGCAGCTTGACGGCCATGGCGTCGCCGGGGAGGCCCGACGCCTCGTGATAGGCGACGTTGGCGGCGACGTCCTCGCGGACGCGTTCGGTCAGCACCGCGCGCAGCTCGGGGCGCCGGGTGGCCTCCAGGCGCAGTTCCAGCAGGGCGAGGTAGCCGGTGCGGAAGGACGCGACGCGGTCGACCAGTTCGCGCATCAGCAGCACGTACGTGTCCCGGTCGCGGCCGGCCGTGCGCTGACGGGTGATGGTGGCCTCGTCGGGGTGCAGGCGCTCGTAGACGCGGGCGCCCGCCTGGGTGAGCAGGTCGTCGCGGTTGGCGAAGTAGTTGGACGCGGTGCCGGCCGGGACGGCGGCCTCCGTGTCCACCGCGCGGAAGGTCAGGCCCCGGGCGCCCTGTGCGGCCAGCACCTCGATCGCGGCGTCGACGAGGGCGGCGCGCCGCTGGTCGTTGCGTCTCACCACGTCAGAAGCCACCCATCGGTTCGGTGTCCACCCGTACCGGAGTGCCCCACACCCGCAGCACCTCGTAGTCCGTGAACTCGTGGACGAGCCGGTAGGCCGTCGCCGCGTGCGGGCCGCGCTGCTGGGCCGCGATGTACAGCTCGGCCTCGCGGCGGTCGCGGCGCGGGGTGCCGCACAGCTGCCACGTCCGGCCGTTCCACAGCTCGGGCAGCCAGCGCTGCTGGGGCTGCGGGCGGTCGCCCCGGACGCCGTAGCGGGACTGGACCGGCTCGGTGTGCCGGGGCGGCACCGGGCCGCCGCCGTACTCGGCGCGGCGGGCCGTGCGGCGGCGGGTCTCGCACAGGAGGCACAGGTCGGGAGCGGCCTGGTCGACCGGGCCGTTCGGGTGCTCGGGGCAGCGGGTGCTGGGGGCCGTCGTCGTGACGCTCTCCTCCAGCTGGTCCAGCGCACGCCTGAGGTCCGCGCGGACCTCGTGCAGCTTGGCCTCCGGCGTGTCGGCGGTCAGGGCCTCGCCGTGCTCGCCGAGGAGACGCAGGGCGCGGCCCAGGGCGGTCAGCTGGGCGTGGTTCATGTCTCTCAGAATCGCACACGGCGCCGACCGCCCCGGGCGCGCGGCCGGAGCGAGGGTGGCGGCGGACGGTCAGCCGTGCGCCGCCGTCAGCGCCGCCCGCAGGTGTCCGCCGGACTCCGCCAGGAGGCGGGCGGCCGTCGGGCCGTCCACGTCGGCCAGCAGGACCAGGATCGCGTCCTTGACCTCGCCGTCGGTCGCCGTCAGGGCGCGCTCGACGTCGTCGTCGGCGGCGCCGGTGGCGAGCGCGACGATGCGGCGCGAGCGGGCCCGCAGCTTCTCGTTGGAGGCGCGGACGTCGACCATCAGGTTCCCGTAGGTCTTGCCGAGCCGGATCATGGTGATCGTCGACAGCATGTTCAGGACCAGCTTCTGCGCCGTGCCCGCCTTCAGCCGGGTGGAGCCGGTGAGCAGCTCGGGTCCGGAGACCACCTCGATGCCGTGCTCGGCGGCGGCGGCCAGCGCGCTGTCCCGGTTGCAGGCGAGGCCGACGGTCAGGGCGCCGAGCGAGCGGGCGTACTCGACGGCGCCGACGGCGTACGGGGTGCGGCCGGAGGCCGAGACACCGACCACCGTGTCGTCGGCGCTCAGCGCGAGGGCGTCCAGGTCGGCGCGGGCCAGCTCCGGGGAGTCCTCGGCGCCCTCGATGGAGGTGACCATGGCGTCCGGGCCGCCCGCGATCAGGCCGACGACCTGGCCGGGGGCGGTGTTGAAGGTGGGCGGGCACTCCGAGGCGTCCAGCACGCCGAGCCGGCCGGCCGTACCGGCGCCCGCGTAGATCAGCCGCCCGCCGCGCGCCATCCGGACGGCCACGGCGTCGATCGCGGCGGCGATCTCGGGCAGCCGCTCGGCGACGGCGCCGGGCACGCCGGCGTCCTCACCGTTCATCAGCCGCGCGATGTCGAGCGTGGGCAACTGGTCGATCTCGGCCAGCTCCGGCCGGAACGCCTCGGTGGTCAGCGTCTCCAACTGGGAACGCAGGTCGGGGTGATGGGGGGTGGAGGTCATAGGAATACGGCCCTTTTCAACTTGCGATGCCTGTACTAACCCAGGGGCGCGGGGAACTGCGCGACCAGCCACACTCGGCCCGCAGCCACCCGCGAAAGCTCAAGCCCTACGGTCCCCCGCCCCCGCGCGGAGCGCCCCGTGCCGATGTGCCAACGCCTCGTAGGACGCCGCCAGAGCCGGCGCGGCCGCCTCGTAGGTCCGCTGCGCCACCCCCACGAACAGGCAGTCCACGACCAGCAGCTGGCTGGTGCGCGACGACATCGCCGCCGGCCGCAGCTCGCTCTCCCGGGCGGTGGACGTGGTCAGCACGTGGTCGGCGTACTGGGTGACGGGACTGTCGGGGCGGCCGGTGACGGCGATGGTCGTCGCGCCGCGCTCGAAGGCGACCCGCAGCGGTTCGATGACGTCCCCCGTCGAGCCCGAGTGGGTGATCGCGATGGCCACGTCCCCGGCGTGCAGCTGCACCGCGTTGGTGACGGCGAGGTGCGGGTCGCCCGGGGCGTGCGCTATGAGCCCTATGCGCAGCATCTTCTGGGTGAGGTCCTGGGCGACCAGGTTGGAGGCGCCGATGCCGTACACGTCGGTGCGCCGGGCGGCGGCCAGTGCGGCGACGGCCGCGCCGAGCTGGACGGTGTCGAGACCGGCGGCGGTGTCGGCGAGGGTCTGCTGCTCGTCGTAGGCCAGCTTGGCGACCACGTCGGCGATCGGGTCGTCGACCGCGATGTCGGTGGTGATGGCGGGCGCGCGGCCGGACTGCTGCTGGGCGGCGAGCCCGGCGAGCGCCAGGCGCAGATCGCGGTAGCCGGGGTAGCCGAGCAGCCGGGCGGTGCGTACGACGGTCGCCTCGCTGGTGCCGGTCAGCTCGGCCAGGCCGGTGACCGTGAGGGCCGCGCAGCCGGCCGGGTCGCCCGCGACGGCCTCGGCGACGCGCTGCATGGACCGCGTCATCGACGGCGCCAGGGTGCGGACCTTGGCCGCGAGGGCGGCGGGCGCGGGCGGCGCGCTCCCGCCGGCGGCGCGGCGGCCCCCGGAAGCGTGCGCGAAAGTTTCCTTCACTTCATCGGTCACTCATGAAAGATATTTTCGTTTCGGTCCGCGGGTCAAGAGTGCGCACAATGGGTGCATGAACCCCATCAGCCCCCTGGAGCAGGCGCTGCACGCCGCACGCGCCCTCGTGCTCGCCGACCTGGTGGCGGGCGAGGTCGCCGAACCGGACGTCGTCTCGCTGGTCGAGGAGTCCGTCGTGCAGCGGCGCTGGTGGGTCGAGCAGTGGCCCGAGGGGGCGGAGTTCGTGGCCGGACTGGTCGCACAGGACGTGCAGGACGCCCTGCTGGAGCGGTACGGCCGCTGGCCGCTGTGCCCGGTGTGCGGCTCCGGCGACCCGCACGCGCTGGACGTCGAGCCCGAGCTGGGCCCCGACCCGCACTGGGTGTGCGGCAAGGCCGGCGTGAAGGTCGCGGCGGTCGGCTCGCTGGGCGCGGCCACCGGCGGCGACCCCTCGTGAGGAACCCCCGGTGACCCTGTACATCGACCCGCCGACCTGGCCGGGCCACGGCCGCCTCTGGTCCCACCTGGTCAGCGACGTCTCCTACGCCGAACTGCACGCCTTCGCCGACGCCCTGGGCGTGCCGCGCCGCGCCTTCGAACGCGACCACTACGACCTGCCCGCCCACCGGTACGCCGACGCGGTGTCCGCCGGCGCGCTGGAGGTCAGCAGCCGCGAGGTGGTGCGGCTGCTGCACGGGGCGGGACTGCGCCGCCGCAAGGGTTCCTCCGGTCCGGGCCCGGGCCGAGGTCCCGGCTCCGGTGCTCAGTCGCGCAGCTCGTAGGCGAGCAGCTTCTCGTCCTCGGCGACCAGGCGGTAACCGGCGCGGGTGACGACGGCCTGCGAGCGGACGTTGGCCCGGTCGATCTTCGCGAGGAGCGTGGTGCCGTGCTGCCGCGCGGACGGCCACGCCGACAGCGCGCGCAGCGCCTCGGTGGCGTAGCCCCGGCCGCGGCCGTCCTCGGCGAGGTCGTAGCCGATCTCGGCCCGGCCGTCCTCGTCCGGCGGCCCGTGGAAGCCCATGGCGCCGACCGCGCGCCCGTCCTCCTTCCGCACGAGCACGAAGACGCCCCACTCCGGCCGGTGCGTCCCCGCCTCGTACGCCTTCAGCAGCATCCCGGCGGCGTCCCTGGTGCCCTGGAAGGGCCCGCTGCCGACCCATGCGAAGCCGCCGTCGCCGCCCTCGGCGAGGTCGGCGGCGGCGGCCGGCGTGACGCCCTGGAGGGTGAGCCGCTCGGCCGGGATCACCATGTTGTTGTGCCAGCGCCACTCGGTGACCGGCGGGCGTCCGGACAGGTCGCCGCGTCCGGTGGCCCACAGCAGGGTGCGCCAGGGGTCGGCGCCGGGCCGGACGCGCGGGAAGATCCGGGTCAGCACGTCCGTGCACAGTTCGGCGGGCGGTTCGTGGGCCAGCCCCAGGCCCTCGGCGATGTCGTGGGTGTGCAGCAGCACCTCGGCGATCCCCATCGCGGCGAAGCCCTCGCGGTTCGCGCTGCGGAAGGGGTACGGGTGGAAGGCCCTCACCTCGCGCGGGGTGGTGCGGACGGCGGCGGCGAGCAGCGCGCCGGTCGTCTCGATCACCTGGAGCACGCCCTCGTTGCCGGTGCCCTCTTCCAGGGTGAGCTCGAAGGGGACGTACGCCTCGGTGGCGCGTCCGGCCAGCTGACCGGCGTAGGCGATGAGGTCGCTCGCGATGTGCTCCGCCGTGTACAGGCAGTCCCATGCGAGCCGTCCGGCGCGCGTCCCCTTCCAGTCCCGGTCCGTCGCCGTCCGCAGCAGCGCGACGGCGCCCGTGACGGCCTCCTCCACCCGTTCCCCGCCCAGTGTTCGCATGCGGGGCAGGCTAGAGGCCCGGGGCGTCCGGGAGCGACAGCATTTCCAGCTCCCCGGTGAGGTTGTGGCGGGCGGTCGCCTCCCACTCGCGCCGTCCGTGCGGGGTGTGGAACAGGGCGGGCAGACCGAGGAGTTGCCGCAGGATCGCGGCCCGGCCCTCGCGGAAGGCCTCGTCCGGGACGAAGCGGTACTCCTCGCGGACGGCCGCCGTGTACGCCGCGTACGCCGACGGCGGCGAGGCGAGGACCGCCAGGTCCGCGTCGCACAGCACCTGCCCGTCGCGGTCGTCGTCGGCCGGGTCGTGGCCGACGGTGAGCCGGACCAGCCGGGCCACCTCGGCGGTCTTGTCCGCCGGGACCCCGGCCTCGGGCAGCGCGCGTTCGGCGAGCCGGGCCGAGCGCTCCTCGTTCTCGGACCGGTCGGGCAGGTAGACGGCGTCGTGGAACCAGGCGGCGAGGCGTACGACGTCCACGTCGTCGGCGTGCTCCGCCAGTACGTCGACGTGGTCCAGGACCGCGGTCAGGTGCGCCAGGGTGTGGTAGCGCCGCCGGGGCTCCTGCCAGCGGGCGAGCAGGTTGTCGGCGTACGGCGCGGGATCGGGCGCGGCGCCGGGGGCGGTGGCGCCCGCCACGGCGCGGGCGAAGCGGGAGCGCAGGGCGTCGAGGGCGGCGGGATCGGCGGGATCGGCGGGGGCGGACATGCGGCGCATTCTTCCAGATAATGATCGTGATAGCTTCTAACCGACTGGTGGACTTACCGGCCGGGCGAGCCGGGCGAGAGGTGGCGGACGGACCATGCCCGAGGCGCGCACGAGCACCCCGCGCGAGCGGTACCGCACCCAGGTGCGCGCGGAGATCAAGGAACACGCGTGGGAGCAGATCGCCACCGCGGGCGCCTCCGCGCTCTCCCTCAACGCGATCGCCAAGCGGATGGGCATGAGCGGGCCCGCGCTCTACCGGTACTTCGACGGCCGCGACGAGCTGATCACGGAACTCATCCGGGACGCCTACCGCAGCCAGGCCGACGCCTTCCGGGCGGCCGCCGGGGCCGGCGCCGGCCTGGCCGGTCTCGCGCACGCCCTGCGCGCCTGGGCCCTGGACGACCCGCAGCGCTACTTCCTCATCCACGGCACCCCCGTCCCCGGCTACCGTGCGCCGGACGACATCACCGAGATCGCCGCCGAGACCATGACCGTCATCGTCGACGCCTGTGCCGCGCTGCCGTCGCCGGACGGCACCCCCGGGACGTTCGACGCGCACATCGAGGAGCACCGGCAGTGGGCGGGCGACCACCCGGCACCCTCCCCGGCGCTCCACCGCGCGCTGTCCTTCTGGTCCCGGCTGCACGGCGTCCTGTCCCTGGAACTCGCCGGCCAGTTCACCGGCATGGGCTTCGACCCCGCTCTTCTCTTCGACGCCGAACTGAAGGACCTGCTCGGCCCCTAACGTGGAGTCCATGACGACTCCCGCAGACCTGCACGACGTACGCGACCCCGAACTCCCCGGCCGGCTGCTGACCCTCGAACGCGACGAACTGGTGCCCCTGCTGCGCTCCCGCCCGGACGCGGACTTCGCGCTGCCGGTGGCCGCGTGTCCCGGCTGGACCGTGCGCGACGTGCTGGCGCACTGCTCCAGTGCGCTGATCCGGGTGGTGGAGCAGCGCTTCGAGAAGGGCGTCTTCTCGCCCGAGTGCAACGACCGCGACATCGCCGAACGCGCCGACTGGACCCACGCCCGCGTCGTCGACGAACTGGAACGCGGCATGACCGAGGCCGGGCCGGTGATCGCCCGGTCGGACGGCAGGCTGGACGCCGTGGCACTGGGCGAGTGGGTGCACGCCGGTGACGTACGGGTGACCTTCGGCGAGCCGGGGGCGTACGCCGGGCGCGGGCTGCCGGAGGCGCTCGCACTGCTGGGCTCCGTCACCCGTGCGCGCGGTCACGTGCCGCTCCACGCCGACCTCGACGACCTCGACGAGCCCCTGAAGCTGGGCGGGGCGAGCGGCGAGCGCCCGCCGGGCCGCTACATCGGCGACGGCGCCACCCTCGTCCGGCTCTACGCGGGCCGCCCCCTGGACGGGACGGACGGCGCGAACGGGGCGTCGGGGTACGAGCTGGCCGGGGTGGAGGCGGCGGAGCTGAACATCTTCGGCGACTGAGCGGCGGCGCGGGCACCCGGGCCTGCCGTCGGGGCGTAGTCTTGGATTGGACTAGACCTGTAGCAGGCCGACGAATGGGGTCCCATGAGCAAGCGTGCAGTCCTGGAGGTGATCGCCCTCGACGCCGAGGACGCGGTCGCCGCCCAGGCCGGAGGCGCGGATCGCCTCGAACTGGTCACCGACATGGCGGCCGACGGACTCACCCCGTCGGCCTCGACCGTCGCCGCGATCCGCGCCGCCGTCGACATCGACGTACGGGTGATGCTGCGGCTCGCCGACGGGTTCGCCGCCGGTGACGTCGAGCGGCTGACACGCGTCGCCGGTGAGCTGCGGGAGGCCGGGGCCACGCAGTTCGTGCTGGGATTCCTGGACGCGGAGGGCGACGTGGACCTCAAGGCGGTGGAGCGCATCGCCGAGGTGCTGGACGGGTGCCGGTGGACGTTCCACCGCGCGATCGACCGGGCCGCGAACCGGGACGCGCTGCGCAAGCAGCTCGCGGACTTCCCGGGCCTCGACACGTACCTGACGGCCGGCGCGGCCGGTGGCGTGGACCAGGGCCTGAACGTGCTGCTCGCGGAGGCGCGGCGGCACGGGGAGCCGGGGTACGAGCAGCAGCTGCTGGTGGGGGGCGGCCTGCGCCTCGAACACGTACCGGGACTGCTGGACGCGGGGATCGACGGCTTCCACATCGGCGGCGCGGCACGGCCCGCCGGGTGGGGCGGGCCGGTGTCGCCGGACGCGGTCTCCCAGTGGCGGCGGGTACTGGGGGAATAGCAGCCCCTGGCAGCTGCGGGCAGTCGTGCCGCTGGGGCGGCACGGGTGGGCGCAGCGGCACCCGCCCGGCGCCGGTCGGCGTCACCCCGTACCTCAGCGCACAACTGCCCGCAGTTCACCCCAGCTGCGGCGGCAGCCCCGCCGCATGGACCACGACGAGCCCCGACACCGCACGCGTCAGCGCCACGTACAGCCGCCGCAGCCCGGTCCGCTCGTCCGGCTCGCCGTCGACCACGGCCCGCGGCTCGTCCAGGACCACGTAGTCGTACTCCAGGCCCTTGGCCAGCGAGGCCGGGACCAGGGTCAGCCGGGTCGCGTGCGTGGTCTCCTCGCCGGGCCCGATGTGACCGATCCCGGCCGCCGCCAGGGCCGCCGCCAGCTCCGGCACCCTCGCGTCGGCGGCGATCAGCCCGATCGAGCCCTCCCGCTCCAGCAGCTCGCGGCACGCCGCCACCACGTCCGCCGTGCCCGCGCCGGCGGCCGTACGGACGTCGAAGAAGCCCGGGTTCTCACGGATCGACGCCACCGGCGTCAGGCCCGGCGCGATGTGCGGCAGCAGCCGGGAGGCGTACGCGATGACGTCCGTCGGCACGCGGAAACCGGCCGTCAGCTCCTCGACCACCGCCTCGCCCTTGCCCAGGTGCCCCAGCGCCTGAGCCCAGCTCCGGGTCGCCCACGGCGTGGTGCCCTGCGCCAGGTCGCCGAGGACGGTCGCCGAGCCGGTGGTGCAGCGCCGGCCCACCGCGCGGTACTGCATCGGGGACAGGTCCTGCGCCTCGTCCAGGACCACGTGCCCCAGCGAATGGGTCCGCTCGATCAGGTCGGTCGCCTCGTCGATCAGCACGGCGTCGGCCGGCGACCACCTGGCCGACTTCACGGAGCGGGCCGGCTTCGCCCACAGCACCGCCTTCTGCTCGTCCTCGGTGAGGATCCCCTCGGCGTGCTCGGCGAGGAAGTCCGCGTCGGCGAGGAGACGCAGCACCAGCCTGGCCGGTTCGACCTGCGGCCAGACCGACTTCACCAGCGCCTTCACGGCCGCGTTGCGCGCCACCGCGTTCTGCACCCGGTCGTCCGGAGCCTCGCCCGCCCGCTCCATCTGCACCAGCACGGCGTGCGCGATCCGCTGCGGCAGCGCCTCGCGGGCAGCCCCGTAGCGGATGTCACGGGCCAGCAGCTCGCGGACGATCTCCTCCAGCTCGTACACCGGAACCCGCCAGCGGCGCGAGCCGCGCACCACCACCACGCCCTCGGCGGGCGGGGCGACGTGCGAGTACAGCGCCCTGCGCAGCACCCGCGCCATCCGCGCGTCGCCCTTGATCACCGCCGTCGCCGCCTCGTCCGCGCCGCGCACCTCGACGTGGGCGACCAGGTCGTCGACGGTGGCCTGGCGGACCGTCAGCTCGCCGAGCGCCGGAAGGACCTGCTCGATGTAGTGCAGGAAGGACCGGTTCGGGCCGATGACCAGCGTGCCGGTGCGGGCCAGGCGCTCGCGGTGCGCGTACAGCAGGTAGGCGACCCGGTGCAGGCCGACGGCGGTCTTGCCGGTGCCCGGACCACCCTGCACGCAGACCGAGCCGGCCAGCCCGGCGCGCACGATCTCGTCCTGCTCGGGCTGGATCGTCGCCACGATGTCCCGCATCGGTCCCACGCGGGGCCGCTCGATCTCCTGCTGGAGCAGCTTGCTGGTGGCCGCCGCCTCGGCCGGGTCCAGCAGGTGCTCGTCCTCGTACGCGGTCAGCTCGCCGCCGGTGTAGCCGAAGCGGCGGCGCAGCGAGACGTCCTGCGGGTCCTTCTTCGACGCCCGGTAGAACGGCTGGGAGACCGGCGCCCGCCAGTCGATCACCATCGGGTCGCCGTCCGCGTCGTGCACGTGCCGCCGCCCGACGTGCAGCGTCTGATAAGCGGCCTCCGGCCGCGGGCGCTCCCCCTCGCCGCCCTCGGCCTGTTCGGCCCCCGGAGCGTGCAGGTAGTCGAGCCGGCCGAAGAACAGTGGGGTCTCGCTGAGGTCCGCGAGCGCCTTGATGCGCTGCTCGATCTGGCTCTCCAGAACGGCGGCGTTGACCCAGTTCGCGGTCACGTCGGTGATGTCCAGGGACTCGACGTCCTCGCGCATGGCGCGCAGCGCGGAACGGGACGCGGCGAGGTGGGAGCGTTCCCTGGAGAGGGGGTCGTCGTGGACGGGCGTGGACAAGGGGGTGCCTCCGGATGACCTGCGGTGTGGTGGGCGCGGCACGCGCGCGCGGTGGACCGACCGGTTTCCGTCCGGACGGCAGCACTCCGTGGGGAGGCGGGCAAGAGCGGAGATTCTAGGGGAACGCGGGCGGCGCGGGCCAACCGTTTTTCTCCGGCCCGAGCCCGACCCCTAGGGGATCACGTCATCCGCTCTGGGGGATGCGCTCCCTCCACGGTCGTAGCGGAGCCGGGCGCGGATTGGGTCCGCAGACCGATGCCGGGCGGGGGGCGGCGGTCGCACCATGGAGACATGAGCGCAGCAACCATCTCCCCCGCCCCGGCACCGGGCCGCGCGTCCGGCGCCACGCCCGTGGCCGGCAGTCACCGGCACCGGCTCGGTGACACCCTGCGCGCCGTCAGGGTGTTCGCGGGCGCCGCCTTCGACGTGGTCGTCCTCGGCGAGTACGGCGAGGAGGCCGGCGTCCGGCGCCGGTGACCCTCGCGCCCGCCCGGCGCCCGGTCTGAGTAGCCGGCCGGCACCGGTTGAGTACCCGCACCGGTGTGCGAGCACCGGCCG
The DNA here is from genome assembly GCF_044754585.1 of Streptomyces sp. NPDC093065. Lineage (NCBI taxonomy): Bacteria > Bacillati > Actinomycetota > Actinomycetes > Kitasatosporales > Streptomycetaceae > Streptomyces > Streptomyces sp. NPDC093065. The sequence goes on from NZ_JBIVPJ010000017.1 coordinate 55,600, forward strand.
CGCGGCTTGACTGGCCGCATGACCCCGCAGCCCCCTGCCACGAAGCGGCCCCGGCCCGCCCCGACCGACCGGGACCGGCGCGCCTGGGTGGCGCCGACGGCCGCCACGGCGGCCCTGGTGCTCCTCGCACCGCCGGCACTCATCTTCGGCATGCTGTCGCCGATGGCCACCGACGCTTGCGGGCCCGACCACTGCTCCAAGACGCTGACGACCTCGCTCGCCCTGATCATGGTCTTCCTGATCCCCGGCGGGTTCGTCGCCTTCGTCAGCTGGTGCACCGCCTGGCTGCTCCCGAGGATCCGGCGCTGGTCAGTGCTGCGCGCCCTGCTGGCGGCCGTCTCGGTGCTGCCGCCGCTGTGCGTGCTGCTGCTGGTGTTCACGCTCCCCGGGGGATGACCGGTGTCCGCCCGGCTCAGCTTCCCTCCGCCAGGACCTCGTCCGCGTCCATGATCCGGTAGGCGTAGCCCTGTTCCGCCAGGAAGCGCTGGCGGTGGGCGGCGAAGTCCTGGTCCAGGGTGTCGCGGGCGACGACCGAGTAGAAGTGCGCCTGGTGGCCGTCGGCCTTCGGACGCAGCACCCGGCCCAGGCGCTGGGCCTCCTCCTGCCGCGAGCCGAAGGTGCCCGACACCTGGATCGCGACCGTCGCCTCCGGCAGGTCGATCGAGAAGTTCGCGACCTTCGACACCACCAGCACACTGATCTCGCCCTGCCGGAAGGACTCGAAGAGCTTCTCCCGCTGGGCGTTGGACGTCTCGCCCTTGATGACCGGCGCGCCCAGGTGCTCGCCCAACTCGTCGAGCTGGTCGATGTACTGGCCGATGACGAGGATCTGCTGCCCGGCGAAGCGCCGCACGATCGCCTCCGTCACCTTGCGCTTGGTGTCGGTCGTCGCGCAGAAGCGGTACTTCTCCTCCGTCTCGGCGGTGGCGTACGCGAGCCGCTCGGAGTCGGTGAGATTGACCCGGACCTCGACGCAGTCGGCGGGCGCGATGTAGCCCTGCGCCTCGATCTCCTTCCACGGCGCGTCGAAACGCTTCGGCCCGATCAGCGAGAACACGTCCGACTCGCGGCCGTCCTCCCGGACCAGCGTCGCGGTCAGACCGAGCCGCCGCCGCGCCTGGAGGTCGGCGGTGAACTTGAAGACCGGCGCGGGCAGCAGGTGCACCTCGTCGTAGACGATCAGGCCCCAGTCCCGGGAGTCGAACAGCTCCAGGTGCGGGTAGACGCCCTTCCGCCGGGTCGTCAGCACCTGGTACGTGGCGATGGTGACCGGCCGGATCTCCTTGCGGGTGCCGCTGTACTCGCCGATCTCGTCCTCGGTCAGCGACGTGCGCCTGACCAGCTCGTGCTTCCACTGCCGGGCGGAGACGGTGTTGGTGACCAGGATCAGCGTCGTCGACCTGGCCTGCGCCATGGCGCCCGCGCCGACCAGTGTCTTGCCCGCGCCGCAGGGGAGTACGACGACCCCGCTGCCGCCGTGCCAGAAGTTCTCCACCGCCTGCTTCTGGTACGGGCGCAGCGTCCAGCCGTCCTCGGCCAGCTCGATCGGGTGCGCCTCGCCGTCGACGTACCCGGCGAGGTCCTCGGCCGGCCAGCCGAGCTTCAGCAGCGTCTGCTTGATCTGCCCCCGCTCGGAGGGGTGCACCGCCACCGTGTCGGGGTCGATGCGGGTACCGACCAGCGGCGCGATCCGCTTCGACTTCAGCACCTCCTCCAGCACCGGCCGGTCGGTGGTCGTCAGGACCAGTCCGTGCGCCGGGTGCTTGGAGAGGGTGAGGCGGCCGTAGCGGTCCATCGTCTCGGCGATGTCGACCAGCAGCGCGTGCGGCACGGGGTAGCGGCTGTACTCGACGAGCGCGTCCACGACCTGCTCGGCGTCGTGGCCCGCCGCCCGCGCGTTCCACAGGCCCAGCGGGGTCACCCGGTAGGTGTGGATGTGCTCCGGGGCCCGCTCCAGTTCGGCGAAGGGCGCGATGGCCCGACGGCACGCGCCGGCCTGCTCGTGGTCGACTTCGAGGAGCAGGGTTTTGTCGGACTGGACGATCAGCGGACCACTCACGGGCGGCACCCTTTCGCGTGCGTACGGCCGGACGGCGGCTCGGCCAAACGTCCAGTGTGCCTGATCGCGGGGCGGGGCCCGCCGGAAACCGACGCCGATGCCGTCGACGAGCGGCCCTCCAGCGCGGTGGCCCCCGGGGCGAGAGCGCCGGACGGTGCCGTCGCGGTGGACGTCCGGACGGTGGCGGCACGGCGAACGGCGGTACGCGTCGGGTTCTCCCCTCCGGTCGGTACGCGGGGCACCCGGTGGCTGTCCCACCGCCTGCGAACCACCCGGCGTGACGCGTCCTCGGCCGGTTCAGCCCGCCTCGTCCGCCAGCTCCGCCACACCCGTGACCCGGTGCAGCGGATAGGTGCGCACCTCGTCCGCCGTGTGGTCGTACGCCGTGACGAAGCCGCCCTCGACCCGGATCGGCGCGATCACGCGCTGGCTGGCGGCGCCCTCGGCGTTCACGTAGCCGATCCACAGCGCCTCGCCGGTCAGGACGGCCGCCTGCATCGTGGCCAGCGTCTCGGCGGCGCCCGTACGGGGCAGTTCGCCGCCCGGCGCACCGCCCTCGCCGCCGCCGTCCCCGGGGCCCGGTCTGCGCGGAGCCGTCGAGGCCAGGTCACCGGCGCGCACGGCCCGGACCGCCGCCGCAAGCAGTGTGTCGTCGGGAGCCGGCGGACCGTCCGGGACCGGCTCCGGCGCCGCCCGCGGCGGGGTGCGGTGGGAGTCCGCGCGGGCGATCAGCACATCACCCGCGGCGGACTCGGCGGCCGGCGCGAACCCGATCGCGCGCAGTCCCTCCAGCAGCGCCGCCGGGTCGGCCTGCGCGGCCAGCACGGTGGGCGCCAGACGGCGCAGGCCCAGGCCGGCGGCCCGCCTGTCGGCGAGGATCTCGTCCAGCGTCGCGTCGTCGTCGCAGCGCACGTACGCCGAGGCGGCGCCCACCCGCAGCCGCCCGTGCCGCCGGGCCACGTCGTCGATCAGGTACGTCAGGGGCTGCGGCACCGGCGTACGGGAGTGCCGGGCGAGGAACGCGTGCAGGTCGGCGGCGCTCTGCCCGGCGTCCAGGGCGCGGCGCACCGACCCCGGCGTGAACCGGTAGACGGTCGCCCCGCCCTTGGACTCCACGTCCGCGAGCACCCCCAGCACGTCGGCCAGCCCGCGCTCCAGCGGCCCCGGCGCCACCGCCGTCAGGTCGGCCTGGAGCAGCACGTGGTCCAGCGGCTCCGGGAAGAGCGGTGCCAGCAGCCGGGCGGCGGTCGCGGTGGCGGCGGCCCGTTCGGCGGCGGTCGGGGGAGCGGCCACCGGGGGCGTGCGGTGGTGGTGGACGGGGAGTTTGTCGCCCGGACCCTCGGGTTCCGCCTCCGCCGCCGGACGGGGTGCTTCGGGGGCGCCGATCAGGGCCCGCCCCGGCGCCGCCAGCGCACCGCGCCCGGTGACGCCCAGCAGCTCGGCCTCGGACAGCGTCCACCGGGCGATCCGGCTGCGCAGGTCGTCGTCGCGGGCCTGTCCCGTCTCCCGCGTCCGTCCGCCCTGCGGACCCCGCAGGGGGCGCTCCCAGCGCAGCCGGGCCAGCACCGACTCCTCGACGGGCGACGCCCCCTCCGGCAGCCCCGCCAGCAGGGCAAGCACCCGGTGCCGCACCTCCGGCGCCGCCGAACGGTCCAGGTTCGGCCCCAGCGCCGACAGCGTGCGGTCCTTCGCGTCCCGCCCGCCGACCACACCCGGCGTCCGGGTGGCCGTCAGCCACGCCCCCACCAGCCGCGCCCAGCGCTCGGCCGGCGGCAGCTCGCGCCACTCGTCGTACGCCGGGGTCGCCGCGTACCGCTCGTCGGCCTCGCCGTCCGAGGCGATCAGCCCGGCCCCGTAGGCCAGTTCGACCCAGAACGCGGCGACCGGCTCGGGCACGTCCAGGGCGACCGCGGTCCGCTTCAGGTCGCGCACGCTCAGACCGCCCGCCCGCAGCACCGCCGGGCCGCCCTCGTCCCACTCCTTCAGCAGCTCGTCGACCGTCGCCAGCGCCGCGAGGGCCTGCCCGGCCGCGGTGGCGTCCACAACCTGTGGACGGTGCGACGCGGCGGTCTCCACCGGCGGCGGCACCGGCTCCGGCGCCCGGTGCGCCCGGCCCGCGCGCAGGTGCAGGGCGACCTCGCGGGGCAGCACGACCGTGCCGGGCGCCGTCGGCAGCAGCAGGCCCCGGTCGAGCAGGGCGCGCAGGTGCGCCGCGGGATCGTGGGTGACCTGGCCGTACGGCGGCCCCCACACCAGCCGGGCCAGCACCTCCCGCGACTCCTCGGACAGCTCGGCGAGGAGCGCGGCCATCCGCCGCCGGTCGGAGAACAGGGCGCCGAGCGCGGACACAGCGGAGACCGAGTCGTGGGTCGAGGGCAGACCGACGGCGCCGAGGATCTCCTGGATCCGGCCCGGCGACATCCCCGCCGTCGCCTCCCGCACCGTCGGGCCCAGCCCCGTCGGGGACGGGTGCTGCGCGGAGGGCGCCAGCAGCTCACGGGCGGTGCGCACCAGCCGCAGCCGGTCGTCGGCGCCCCACACCAGCGCCTGTTCGCGCAGCAGGGCCGCGGCCCTGGGCAGCGCCGCCGCGACGGCCGGGTCCTGCTCGTCGCCGCCCATCAGGGCCAGCAGCTCGCCGTACGACGCCGGGTCCGGCGCCACGGCCAGCGCCTCCGCCGTCTGCAGCGCGAACCGGTCCAGCCGCTCCAGCGCCCGTACGACCGAGGCGCGGGTACCGGCGCGGGTGGCGAGCTGGGTCAGGTCGGTCGGCACGGGAGTGATGAGGTCGGGACGGCTGCGCAGGAGGGCGGCCAGCGAGACGTCGTCCCGCACGCGGAGCGCCTCCGCGAGGGACCGGGGGGCCGCGGACTTCTCCTCGGTGCTCATCCCGCTCACGTTAGCGGGTGGGTGCGACGGCGGAGGTGTGTGTGCGCGGGCGCGGTGCCGTCGGCCGGACGGGGAAGATTCGGTACCTTCGTCCGACGGGGTACGACGGATACCGCAACGCACCGCCCCGGAGGGGAACGTGGGGATCGAGAGCGACCAGGTCGTCTTCGAGTATCTGAGCCGTGTCGGCGACGTGGCCCAGCAGCGGCAGCTGCCGTCGGCCACCCGCATGCGGCTGGTGTCGGAGCTGCGCAACGAGATCGACCGGCACCGTGCGAAGACCACCGTGGACAGCCCCGCCGCCGTCCGCCGCATCCTGGACCGGCTCGGCGACCCCGACGACGTCGTCACCGCGGCGGGCGGCACGGGCGGCGTACCGGCCCGGGCGCCGGCCCCGACGGCGGTGCCCGAGCAGCGGGACCCCGAGCCCCGCGACACCGGGCGGCGCAAAGACCGGCGGCGCCCCGCCGCCGAGCCCCCGGCCGGGCCTCCCGCTCCCGCTCCTCCCCACCTGGCGGGTGCACGGGAAGCGGGCGCCGCCGGCGACGGGCATCCGGACTGGTGGCGGGTCGACGACGGCCCCTTCGCCGGTACGGGCCTCGGCGACAGCGTCCCCGGGTTCGTCGGCGGCGTCGAGATCCCGGAACTGCTCAGGAAGCCGCCGCTCGCGGAGGACGGGGCGGGGAGGGAGGACGCGCCCGCCGCGAAGCCCCCCGGGGCCGCGGCGCTGGTGGAGGCCGACGACCCGGCAGCCGGGACGGCGCCGGGGACCGGGAACCGCCGCCTGCCCCGCCTGTGGCCCGAGGGCGGCTGGAACAACCCCCTGCTGCTGATCGCCGCGGCCCTGCTGATCGCCGGCGCCGTGCTCGGCAGCCTCGTCCCGCTCGGCCTTGGCTGGCTGATCGCCTACCTCTCCCGCCGGCTGACCCCGGCCCAGTCGAAGTGGGCGGTCCTGGGCCTGCCCGGCACGGTCGCCGCGGCCGGTGCCGTCTGGCTGTGGGGCCGTACCGAGGGCCGCTGGGGCGACCCCGTCACCGAGGGCCACCTGAACGAGGCCGTCGCCGACACCTGGCCCTGGGTCCTGCGCACCGCCGCCGTGGCCACGGCCCTCTACCTCCTGTGGCGAGCCCGCCGCCCCCGCACCTGACCGTGCCTGCACCTGTCCGGCCCTGTGCCTGACCGGGGTCCGCCCGACCGGCCCCGTGCACGACCCGCTCCGCCGAGGGCCCGGCACAATGGGAGCCATGTCCACCTCGACCCGCCCCGCGCCCACCGTCGGTTTCGATCTCGACATGACGCTGATCGACTCACGGCCCGGCATCCGCGCCTGCTACCTGGAGCTGAGCGCGCGCACGGGGACGTACGTCGACGCCGACCTGGCCGTCACCCGGCTGGGGCCGCCACTGGCCGAGGAGCTGGCCCACTGGTTCCCCGCCGGGGAGATCGAGGCCGTCGCCGACCTGTACCGGGAGATGTACCCGGTGTACGCGATCGAGCCCACGCTCGCGCTGCCCGGCGCCCGCGAGGCCGTCGCCGCCGTGCGCGAGGCCGGCGGGCGGGCGGTCGTCGTCACCGCCAAGTACGAGCCGAACGCGAAGCTGCACCTGGCGCACCTCGGCATCGAGCCCGACGCCGTCGTCGGCGGCCTGTGGGCCGAGCAGAAGGCCGTCGCGCTGCGCGAGCACGACGCGGACGTCTACGTCGGCGACCACGTCGGCGACGTACGCGGAGCCCGCGCCGCGGGCGCCCGCTCGGTGGCCGTGGCCAGCGGGCCGTGCGACGCGGCGGAGCTGCGCGCGGCCGGCGCGGACGTGGTCCTCGCCGGTCTCACGGACTTCCCGCGGTGGCTCGCGGCCTACCGGGACGGCGAGGGCGACGCTGGGGGACTCGACGCGGCCCGCGCCTGACGCCGCCCGGCGGCGACCGACCGGAGCACCCCGGCACCGGCGACCAGGAAGCCCACCCCCATCAGCATGCTCAGCCCGAACATGTAGGTGGGGAAGGGCGTCGTGCCCAGCAGCATCGGGGCCACCGTGACCAGAGTGGCCACGGCGCCGGCGAAGAAGACGATCGCACCGGCGCGGATCAGCCGGTCACCGGGCGCGGCGGAATTCGTTTGGGTTTGTTCACGCACCCGACCAGGGTAGTTCCCAGGTCTGGAGAACAGCCGGGGGACGTCTTGTCACCCGCCCGATCACCATTAGCCTGGGTACCGGCGGGTCAGGACGACCCGCCCGAGTGCTATCAAGAGCCGTTTCCGAGCAGTTTTCCCGACGAGCACGAGGACGAGGACAGACGTGCCTACCGGCAAGGTCAAGTGGTTCAACAGTGAGAAGGGCTTCGGCTTTCTCTCCCGTGACGACGGCGGTGACGTCTTCGTCCATTCCTCGGTCCTCCCCGCCGGAGTCGAGAGCCTGAAGCCCGGGCAGCGCGTCGAGTTCGGTGTCGTCGCCGGACAGCGTGGCGACCAGGCGCTGTCGCTCGCCCTGCTCGACCCGGCCCCCTCGGTCGCGGCCGCGCAGCGCAAGAAGCCGGACGAGCTGGCCTCCATCGTGCAGGACCTGACGACCCTCCTGGAGAACATCACGCCGATGCTGGAGCGCGGCCGCTACCCCGAGAAGACGGCCGGCAAGAAGATCGCCGGGCTGCTCCGCGCGGTCGCGGACCAGCTCGACGTCTGATCCTTCCGCCCCGGTCGTCCTAGGGGAACGCCAGCGCGTCCGGGCCGAGGGCGGGTACGAGTCCCTCGGCCGCCGCGCGGGTCAGCAGGCCGCGGATCGCCGCGTAGCCGTCCTCGCCGAGGTCGGCGGTGAACTCGTTGACGTACAGCCCGATGTGCTGGTCGGCGACGGCCGGGTCCATCTCCTGCGCGTGCTCCATGACGTACGGCCGGGACGCCTCCGGGTCGTCCCAGGCCGCGCGGACGGAGGCGCGGACGGCGTCGGCGAGGCGCGTCAGCGTCTCGGCGCCCAGCGAGCGCTTCGCGACGATCGCGCCGAGCGGGATCGGCAGCCCGGTGGTGTGCTCCCAGTGCTCGCCCATGTCGGCGAGCTTGTGCAGCCCGTAGTTCTGGTACGTGAAGCGCGCCTCGTGGATCACCAGGCCCGCGTCGACCTTGCCGTCCCGCACGGCCGGCATGATCTCGTGGAAGGGCATGACCACGATCTCGCCGACCCCCCCGGGCACCGTGTCCGCCGCCCACAGGCGAAAGAGCAGATAGGCGGTGGAGGTCTCGCTGGGCACCGCGACCGTGCGGCCCCGCAGGTCGGCGTCGGCGTCCCGGGTCAGCACCAGCGGGCCGCAGCCCCGGCCCAGCGCGCCGCCGCAGGGCAGCAGGGCCCAGTCGTCCAGGACGTAGGGCAGCACGGCGTAGGACACCTTCAGTACGTCGTACTCGCCGCGCTCGGCCATGCCGTTGGTGACGTCGATGTCCGCGAACGTCACGTCGAGGGCGGGGGCGTCCGGGACGCGGCCGTGGGCCAGGGCGTCGAAGACGAAGGTGTCGTTCGGGCAGGGGGAGTACGCGATCCGCAAAGTGTCAGCGCTCATGTGGGTTCCAACTCGTGAGGACGGGGGCGAGCTTCCCGAAGGCGTCCGTCAGTGCCGCGAGGGCCTCGCCGATGCGCCAGGCGGCGCGGTCGCGCGGGCCGACCGGGTTGGAGACCGCGCGCAGTTCCAGCACCGGTACGCCGTGCGCGGCGGCGGCCTCGGCGACGCCGAAGCCCTCCATCGCCTCGGCCAGCACGCCCGGGTGGCGTTCGCGCAGCAGCGCGGCGCGTTCCGCGGTGCCGGTGACGGTGGACCCGGTCAGGACGGTGCCGGGGCGGGCGCCGGTCGCGCCGGCGACGGCGGCGACGAGGCCGGCGGGCGGGTGGTGGGTGACGGTGCCGAAGCCGAGGTCGGTGACCGGCAGGAAGCCGTCGGCGGTCTCGGCGCCCAGGTCGGCCGCGGTGATCGTGTCGGCGACGACGAGCGAGCCGACGGGCGCGTGCGGGGCGAAGCCGCCGCCGATGCCGGCCGAGACGACCAGGTCGTAGGGTGCGGCGTCGAGGGCCGCGGCGGTCAGGGCGGCGGCCGCGGAGGCGGCGGCGCGGGCCGGACCGACGCCGGCGGCCAGCAGGTCCCAGCCGTCGGGCAGCCGGTGCAGGGCGATCCCGGGACGGGACACCTCGGTTCCCGGCGCCGGGAACGCCCGGGCCACCGCGTCCCGTTCGGCGGGGACCGCGGTGGCCACGAGGAGGTGCACGGAGGACGTGGGCGGTCAGTCCTTCTTCAGTTCGAAGACCCACACACCGGTGATGTTCTGGCTCTCGTCCTTGCCGTCCCGGGCCGCGACGGCGACGTTCGTCGAGTCGCCCTGGGCGCCGTACTGGGCGTTGAAGAACACGCTGCCGGGCACGGTGCGGTAGGTCTTGTCGCTGTCCTCGACCAGCTGCTGACCGTTCATCAGGATCGTCCAGTGCTTGTCGGCGATGTCCGGGTCGACGCCGAACCGGACGGTCTCGTCCTGGTCGACGGTGATGGACTTCGCGTCCTTGTCCTTCAGGCACTTGGTGATCTCGTCGGGCGAAAGAGTCTTGCCCTCTCCGCCGCAGGTGGCCTCGGAGCTGACCGAGTCACTGCCGACCGTGATCGTCGAGATCGGGGTCGGGTCGTCACAGGCGGACAGCAGGAGAAGTCCGGCGGACACGGCGCCTGCGGCGGCGACGGCGCGGCGGCGTCGCACAACGCGGTGTCCGAGAGCGGCGGTGCCGCGGGGCAACGTGGTCATGGCGGAAGGCTATACGGCGCTCCCGTCCCGCCCCCCACCTGGGTACGGCGTGGCGTGGTCACGCCACTCTCGGCCGAGTCCTGCCTCCGTGCCGCGCCGAGTCGAGCAGTCCCCGTACGGTCGTCAGCCACCCGGCGGCGATGATCGCGGCGGCCACCGAAAGGCCCAGCGTGCCGTTGAGCGGCAGGACGATGCCGACGGCGCCGCCGAGCACCCAGGAGACCTGGAGCAGCGTCTCCGAGCGCGCGAACGCCGATGTGCGCACCGGCTCCGGCACGTCCCGCTGGATCAGCGCGTCCAGCGACAGCTTGGCCAGGGCCTGCGCGAACCCGGCCACCGCCGCCAGGCACGCCACCAGGAAGGCGCTGAAGAACACCGCGGCCACCACCGCCGTGCCGAGCACGATCACGACGACCGTCACGATGATGATCTCCGGTGCCCGGGAGCGCAGCCAGGCGCCGACCGCCGTGCCCAGCGCGTTGCCCGCGCCGGCCGCGACGCCCACTGTCCCGAGCGAGACGGCCGCGCTCTGGCCGGTCATCGGGTGCACCCGCAGCAGGAACGCCAGGAAGAAGATCAGGAAGCCGGTCAGGCAGCGGATGGCCGCGTTGGCGGCGAGCGCGTGGGTCACCGCCGGGCCCACCGTGCGCAGCCCGGGACGCCTGCCCCGCTTGCGCAGCGGCCCCGGCAGGTGTCCCTCGTCGGCGGCGAGCAGGGCCCGGTCCTCGCCGCGCGCCGAGTCCACCTTGCGCGGCAGCGTGAAGGACAGCACGGTGCCCGCCACGAAGATCACGAAGGCGCCGTACAGCGGCCAGCGGGGCCCCACCTGCTGGAGCCCCGCGCCGATCGGCGCCGCGACACCGGTGGCCAGCAGTCCGCAGAGCGTGACCCGCGAGTTCGCCTTGACCAGGGAGACCTTGGGCGGCAGCAGCCGCGGCACCACGGCGCTTCTGACCACGCCGTACGCCTTGGAGGCGACCAGGACGCCCAGCGCGGCCGGGTACAGCTCGATGCCGCCGGTGACGACCGCGCCGGACAGCACCAGCGCGAGCACCGCGCGGGCGCCCATCGCGGTCGCCATCGCCGCGCGGCGGCCGTGCGGCAGCCGGTCCAGGAGCGGGCCGATCACCGGTGCGAGGAGCGTGAACGGCGCCATGGTGATGGCGAGGTACAGCGCGACCCGCCCGCGCGCCTCGTCGGTGGGCACGGAGAAGAAGACGGTGGAGGCGAGCGCGACGGTGATCATCACGTCGCCGGCGCCGTTCACCCCGTGCAGCTCGATCAGCTTGCCGAGGCCCGACTCGCCGGCGCCGTGCGCGTGCGTCGCCCGGCGGATGCCGCGCGCGGCCCCGGTCACCGGCAGGCGCAGCACCCGGCCGACCGCACGGAACCGGGAGCCGGGGCCGCGCCCACGGCTCCCGCGCTTGAACTCCGTCCGTGCGGCTGCCACCCCGTCATAGTGCCCCGTGAACGGCGGCTGTAGCGTCGATACGGCACGTATGGCGGTGATCGGGTCGGGTGACACCGGCCACGGCACCACCCGGGAACGCCGGACCGTACCCCGCCGAAACTCCCGTCGGTGTAGGCCCAGCGCACATGAACAGGTAGCGTGCGTAGCGCGCCGTGGCGAACGTTCTCGGCCGCGCGCCTTACGGCCATCCCGCAGAATGGATGACGTAGGTGCGCCCGAGCGCGATCGGGCGCGGACGTCGACGCGGTCCACAGGTCCGCTCCGTCCGCCCCTCGCAGGCAGCGGCGCACTCGTGAGACGGCGTATGGAGAGAAGCGATACCTGTGAGCGCAGCGACAACGCGAAGCCGCACCCCTGACCGTCTGTGCGCCGAGGCCGTCGACCTCGCCCGCGCCGCAGCCGAGGAGGCCGCCGCACCCGGCGTCGTCGGCGAGCACGAGGGCATGGTCTCGGAGGGCGACCGGGTCGTCACGCACTTCTTCGCCTCCAAGGAGATGGGCTATCGGGGCTGGCGCTGGGCCGTGACGGTGGCCCGTGCCTCCCGCGCGAAGATCGTCACGGTGGACGAGGCGGTGCTGCTGCCCGGCCCCGACGCGCTGCTGGCCCCCGAGTGGGTGCCGTGGAGCGAGCGGCTGCGCCCCGGCGACATGGGGCCGGGCGATCTGCTGCCCACCGACGCGGAGGACCTGCGCCTGGAGCCCGGCTGGACCGGCGAGGACGAGCCGCCGCCGAACTCGGCCGTCTCCCACGAGATGGCCGACCTGGTCGAGGCCGAGGACGCGGAGGTGACCGCCGGGCCGCCCGCCGAGCTGTCCACCGTCCCGGCGCGCGGCACGATCTCGGCGGTCGCCGAGGAGCTGGGCCTGCGCCGTACCCGGGTGCTGTCCCGGTACGGGCTGCACGTGGCCGCGGACCGCTGGGAGGAGGGCTACGGCCCGAAGACCGCGATGGCCCAGGCGGCGCCCGCCTCCTGCGTCAGCTGCGGCTTCCTCGCCCGCATCGGAGGCTCGCTCGGACAGGCCTTCGGGGTGTGCGCCAACGAGTTCTCCCCGGCCGACGGCCACGTGGTGTCGCTGGCCTACGGGTGCGGCGGGCACTCCGAGGCGGCGGTCATGCCGAAGCCGCCGCGGGTGGCTCCGCCGGTGATCGACGAGACGCGGGTGGATCCGTTTCCGCTGCGGCCGGCGTCGGACTCCGGGTCGGTTCCGGTGGCGGAGGACCAGGCGTCGGCGGAGCTGGGGCATTCGTAGGGTGCGGGTGCGTGGTGGCTCGCCTCCCCGGGGGCTGTGCCCCCGGACCCCCCTTCGGCCTTGACGGCCTCGTCCTCGAACGCCGGACGGGCCGGATGATGCCGGCCGGGGCCACACAGCATCGGACGGGCTGAGTGGGCGGTACCTTCGTGGTCCGTCGATGAGGAGAGTCACCGTGAGCATGTTCGTACGGCCTGCCGCCGAGGACGCGGACCCGTTCGGTACGGCACGTCTGCGGCGCGGGGTGCTGGACGCCTGGGCGACGAGCCCGGCCCGGTTCCGTGAGGACGCCAACGCGGAGGAGGACCTCGTCCTCGGCGGCTACCGCGACCGGCTGGTCGTCGAGCTCGCGCAGAACGCCGCCGACGCCGCCGCGCGCGCCGGTGTGCCCGGCCGGCTCCGGCTGACCCTGCGCGACGGTGTCCTCGTCGCGGCCAACACCGGTGCGCCGCTGGACGCGGCCGGCGTCGAGTCGCTGTCCACGCTGCGCGCCTCCGCCAAGCGGGACGCGGTGGACGGCTCGGTCGGCCGGTTCGGGGTCGGCTTCGCCGCCGTCCTGGCCGTCACCGACGAGCCCGCCGTCGTCGGCCGGCACGGCGGGGTGCGCTGGTCGCTGGCCGAGGCCCGCGACCTGGCCGCCGACACCGCCCGGCACAGCCCCGGCCTGGGTGACGAGATCCGGCGGCGCGACGGACACGTCCCGCTGCTGCGGCTGCCGTTCCCCGCCGAGGGCAGCGCCCCCGACCCGTACGACACGGCCGTCATCCTCCCGCTGCGCGACACGGCCGCCGCCGACCTCGCTGAACGGCTCCTGCACGCGGTGGACGACGCCCTGCTCCTCGCCCTGCCGGGCCTGGAGGAGGTGGTGATCGAGGCCGGGGACGAGGCACGCACCCTCTCCCGCCGTACCGAGGACGCCCTGACCGTGGTGGAGGACTCCGCGCACGGCGTCACCCGCTGGCGCACCGCCGCCGCGCACGGCCCCCTCACCCCCGACCTTCTCGCCGACCGGCCGGTGGAGGAGCGGCTGCGCCCGCACTGGTCGGTGACCTGGGCGGTGCCCGTGGACGCCGACGGCGCTCCCGTCCGCCCCCGCACCAGCCCCGTGGTCCACGCGCCCACCCCCAGCGACGAGCCGCTCGGCGTGCCCGCGCTGCTCATCGCGTCCTTCCCGCTGGACGCCACCCGCCGGCACACCGCGCCGGGACCGCTGACCGACTTTCTGACGGAACGGGCCGCCGACGCCTACGCCGGGCTGCTCGCCGACTGGCGGCCGGTCGGCGCCGGTCTCATCGACCTGGTGCCCGGCGCGCTGGGCCGGGGCGAACTGGACGGCGCGCTGCGGCAGGCGGTCCTCGGCCGGCTGCCCCGCACCTCCTTCCTGCCGCCCGCGCTTCCCTCCGGCGGCCGGGACGAGGAGGACGACCTCCCGGAGTCCCTGCGCCCCCGTGACGCCGAGGTGGTGGAGGGCGCGGGCGCCGACACCGTGCGGGTGCTGGCCGAGGTGCTGCCGACGCTGCTGCCCGCCGGTCTCGAACGCCGCGCCGAACTGCGCACGCTGGGCGTGGCCCGGGTGCCGCTGACGGACGCGATCGACCGGCTGGCGGGCCTGGAGAAGGCCCCCGCCTGGTGGCGCGGTCTCTACGACAGCCTCGCCGGGGTCGACCCCGACCGGCTCTCCGGACTGCCGGTGCCGCTGGCCGACGGCCGTACGACCATCGGTCCCCGGCAGGTGCTGCTGCCCTCCCCGGAGGCCGCCTCCCTCGACCCGGAGGTCCTGACCCGCCTCGGCCTCAAGGTCGCCCACCCGGACGCCGCGCATCCGCTCCTGGAGAAGCTGGGCGCCCTCCCGGCCACCCCGCGCGCCGTGCTCACCACCCCGCAGGTCCGGGCCGCCGTCGCCGCCTCACTGGACGACGAGGGCGCCGCCAACTGGGAGGACGACGCTCTCGACGCCGAGGAACTGGCCGACACCGTCCTCGGCCTGGTCCGCGACGCCGGACTCGACCCCGGCGACGAGCCCTGGCTGGGCGCCCTCGCCCTGCCCGACGAGGACGGCGAACTCTCCCCGGCGGGCGAGCTGGTCTTCCCCGGCGGGCCGTTCGCCCAGGTCATGCGCGAGGACGAACTCGCCGCCGTGGACACCGAACTCGCCGAGAAGTGGGGGTCCGAGCCGCTGGCCGCCTGCGGGGTGCTCGTCACCTTCGCCCTCGTCCGGGCCACCGACGTCGTCCTCGACCCCGACGAACTGGAGCCCCGCGAGGGGGACTTCGCCGACCCCGATGACGCGGGACTCCTCGACGCCGTGGACGTGTGGAGCGAGGACGTCCTCGACCGCTTCCCGGACAGTCCCGTCCCGCCGGTCGCCACCGAGATCGTCGCCGTGCGCGACCTCGACCTCGTGGACGACGACCGCTGGCCCGAGGCGCTCGCCCTGCTGTCCCGGCCGCCCCTGCGCGACGCGCTGGTCCAGCCGGTGCGGATCCTGCTGCACGACGGCACCCACGAGGTCGTACGGCCGTACACCGCGTGGTGGCTGCGCGGGCACCCTGTGCTCGGCGGACGCCGCCCGGCCGGTCTGCGCGCGGCGGGCGGCGACCCGCTGCTGCGGGGCCTGTACGAGGAGGCCGACGCGACCGGCTTCGAGGACGAACAGGTGCTGCGGGCCCTCGGCGTGCGCACCTCGGTCGCCGCCCTCCTCGGCGAGCCCGGCGGCGCGGCCGAACTCCTCGACCGCCTCGCCGATCCCGACCGCCCGGTCACCGCCGCCCAACTGCACGCCCTGTACGGCGCGCTGGCCGACCTGGACCCGGATCAGGTCACCCTGCCGGACGAGGTACGGGCCGTGGTCGACGGGCGGGTGGCGGTGGTGGACGCCGCCGACGCCGTGGTGGTCGACTCGCCCGACCTGCTGCCCTTCACCTCCGGCGTCCCGCTGCTGCCGGTCCGCCCGGCCCGCGCCGCCGAACTGGCGGAACTCTTCCAGGTGCGGCGGCTGAGCGAGTCCGTCACCGGCCGCGTCGACTCCGAGGGCACGGAGCACGGCGTACCGGAGCCGGTACGGGTGCTGCTCGGGTCGCGGACCCCCGCGTCGTACGTGGAGCACGAGGAGCTGGTCGTCGACGGCGTGGAGATCGACTGGCGGCTGACCGACGACGGTGTGCTCCACGCGGCCACGCTGGAGGGCGTGGCCGCGGGTCTCGCCTGGGCGGCGGGGCAGTGGCCGCGCCGCTTCGAGGTGGCGGCGCTCCTGGAGGACGAGTCGCGCACCGACGAACTGGCCCGGGACCGCTGGTTCGACTGACCCGGGCCGCGGCCGGTCAGCCCGAGGACTCCCGCGTGGCCCCGGAGGGCGCGTCGGTGAGCGCCTCCAGTTCGCGGGCGAGGGACTGCGCGTCGTAGGGGCCGGTGTGTCTGCGGTCGCCGACGAAGAACGTCGGTGCGCCGCGGACACCGCTCGCCTCGGCGCCGGCGGCGTCCTCGCGGACCCGGACGGCCGTCTCCTCGGCGGCGAGGTCGCGCAGGAACCGCTCGACGTCGAGCCCGAGGTCGGCGGCGTAACCGGCGGTGTCCTCGTACTCGAGTTCGTCCTGGTGCTGGTAGAGCAGGTCGTGCATCTCCCAGAAGCGCCCCTGGGCCTCGGCGGCGACGGCGGCCCGTGCGGCGAGTTCGGCGTGCGGGTGGACGTCGGTCAGCGGCAGGTGGCGGAACACGTAGCGGAACCGGTCGCCGAAGCGCTGCCGCAGTTCCTTGGTGACGCCGGTGGCGTGCGCGCAGAAGGGGCACTCGAAGTCGCCGTACTCCACCAGGGTCAGGGGTGCGTCGGCGGGACCGAGGATGTGGTCCCGCTTCGGATCCACCGGGCGGTCCAGGTACCGGGGCAGGTCGGCGTCGGTCTGGCCCTTCAGCCTGGCGGCCAGACGGAACACCACCCAGCCGGCGAGGGTCGCGAACACCGCCGCGAGCAGTACGCCGACGGTCGCCCGGGCGCGGGCGTCCGGGTCCTGGAAGGCGAGCCCGACGATCAGCAGGGACACGGTGAACCCGAGTCCGGACAGCGCGCCACCGCCCAGGACGTGACCCGGCGCCACCCCGGTCGGAAGCCTGCCGATGCCGAACCTGGTGCCGAGGGCGGCGCCGCCCCAGATGCCGAGGAGCTTGCCGCCGACGAGACCGACGACCACCGCCCAGGTGAGGGAGGAGCCCAGCGCGTCGGTCAGGACGCCGTCGCGCAGGTCGACTCCGGCGTTGGCCAGGGCGAACACGGGGACGATGAGATAGCTGGACCAGGGGTGGAGGACCGTCTGGAGCCGTTCGTTGACGGAGACGGCCTGCTGGAGTCCCCTGCGTGCCGTCTTGCCGACGTCGGCGAGGGGCGACTGGCGGAAGGCGCGGAAGAGCCGTGCCGCCTGCTCCACCCCCTCCCGGGAGGGCTTGCGGGCGGGGATGAGGAGACCGCCGAGCATGCCGGCGATGGAGGCGTGCAGGCCGGCGTGGAGGGTGGCCAGCCACATGACGAGGACGATCAGCACGTACGGGGCCGCCCGCCAGACGCCGAAGCGGGTCAGCGCCGACAGGACGACGCCGAGGACGAGCGCGGCGATCAGCTCCGGCACGTTGATGCTGCCGGAGTAGACCACGCCGATCACCGTGACGGCCACGATGTCGTCGATGACGGTGATGGCGAGCAGGAAGACCCGCAACTGGGTGACGAACCGCGGGCCCACCACGGCGAGCGCGCCCAGCATGAACGCCGTGTCGGTGCCGATGACGACGCCCCAGGCCCGCGCGGCCTCGCCCCCGGGTGCGATCGCCAGGTACAGCACGACGGGGACGAGCATGCCGCCGATGCCCGCCAGGCCCGGGATCACGATCCGGCGCCGGTCGTTCAGCGAGCCCACGGAGACCTCGTAGCGCACCTCCAGACCGATGACGAAGAAGAACAGGGCCATCAGTCCGTCGTTGACCCAGTGGCTCAGGTCCATCGACAGCCGGGCGTCGCCGACGGTGACGGACGCGTCCGTTCCCCAGAGGGCGGTGTACGCCTCCGACCAGGGAGAGTTCGCCCATACCAGGGCAACCGCCACGGCGGCGAGGAGCAGTCCGGCGCTGCCCGCCTCGGTCGCCATGAAGGCCCGCACCGGAGCCGACAACTGGGCCGCCAGCTCTCCTTTGCGTGACTGTGACTGCGAGTCGGCGGTCTTCTTTCCGCGAAGGTTCATCAGGAGCATGTCTCCGATCACATGGGTCGGCGGACTCCATACTCCTTGAATTCCGAACGAAACCACGAATGACCGGCCGGCTCCGGCGTCACACCGGAAGCCTCCGGTCCACCCACCGCCACGCCAGCTCCAGCACGCCCGCACCGGCCACCGCGATGCCGACGGCAGTCCACGGCATCGTCACCCCCACCAGCTTCAGTGCGAAGAAGTTCTGCAGCCACGGCACCGCCAGGACCACCACGAAGGCCAGGCCCATCGCCGCGACCAGGGCCACGCGCCACCACGTGTAGGGGCGGGCGATGATCGCCAGGACCCACATCGAGATCAGGAACAGGGTCAGCGTCGCCGCGCTGGTCTCCGCGTCCAGCGCGTCCGGGCCGGTGTAGTGCTGCCGGGCGACGAGGTAGGTCACGAAGGTCGCCGCCCCGGCCACCACCCCGCCCGGGATCGCGTACCGCATCACGCGCCGTACGAAGTGGGGCCTGGCCCGCTCCTTGTTCGGGGCGAGGGCCAGGAAGAAGGCGGGGACGCCGATGGTGAGCGTCGAGAGCAGGGTGAGGTGGCGGGGCAGGAACGGATACTCGACCTGCGAGCAGACCACCAGGATCGCGAGGAGCACCGAGTACACGGTCTTCACCAGGAACAGGGTCGCCACGCGCGTGATGTTGCCGATGACGCGGCGGCCCTCGGCCACCACCGACGGCAGCGTGGCGAAGCTGTTGTCGAGCAGCACGATCTGCGCGACCGCGCGGGTCGCCTCCGAGCCGGATCCCATCGCCACGCCGATGTCGGCGTCCTTGAGCGCGAGGACGTCGTTGACACCGTCGCCGGTCATGGCGACCGTGTGGCCCCGTGACTGGAGGGCGCCGACCATGTCCCGCTTCTGCTGCGGGGTGACCCGGCCGAACACCGTGGCCTCGTCCAGGGCGCCCGCCATCTCCTCCCGCTCGGCGGGCAGCCGGCGCGCGTCGACGGCGGACCCGGACAGCCCGAGCTTCGCGGCCACCGCGCCGACCGACACCGCGTTGTCGCCGGAGATGACCTTGGCGCTCACGTCCTGGTCGGCGAAGTAGCGCAGGGTGTCGGCGGCGTCCGGGCGCAGCCGCTGCTCCAGGACGACCAGGGCGGTGGGCTCGGCCCCCTCGGCGGCCCCGGACTCGTCCAGTGCGCGTCCGGCGCGGGCCAGCAGCAGGACGCGCAGGCCCTGCTCGTTGAGCCGTCCGGTCTCGGCCAGCGCCGGGTCGTCCTCGGCCAGCAGCACGTCCGGGGCGCCCAGCAGCCACGTGCTGGACGTGCCCTCGCCCTCGTCGAACGTGGCGCCGCTGTACTTGCGGGCGGAGGAGAAGGGCAGCGAGCCCGTGCACCGCCAGGTACCGGCGGAATCGGCCACCGGATAGGCGTCGACGATCGCCTGGAGGGAGGCGTTGGGCCGCGGGTCGGACTGGCCGAGGGCGCCCAGCACGGTGCGGACGTACGCCTCGTCGGCGCCGCCGAGCAGGCGCAGGCCGGTGACGTCCATGCCGCCCTCGGTGAGGGTGCCGGTCTTGTCCAGGCAGACGGTGTCGACGCGGGCCAGTCCCTCGATGGCGGGCAGCTCCTGGACGAGGCACTGCTTGCGGCCCAGGCGGACGACGCCGATCGCGAAGGCGACGGAGGTGAGCAGGACCAGGCCCTCGGGGACCATGGGCACGATGCCGCCGACGGTGCGCGCGACCGAGTCGTCCAGCTCGTTGTCCTTGGCGAGCAGCTGGCTGAGTATCAGGCCGATCGCGGTCGGGACCATCATCCACGTGACGTACTTGAGGATCGTGGAGATGCCCGAGCGCAGCTCGGACTGGACCAGTGTGAAGCGGGAGGCCTCCTCGGCGAGCTGGGCGGCGTAGGCCTCGCGGCCGACCTTGGTGGCCCGGAAGGCGCCGCCGCCCGCGACCACGAAGCTGCCGGACATCACCTGGTCGCCGGGCTGCTTGACCACCGGGTCCGCCTCGCCGGTCAGCAGGGACTCGTCGATCTCCAGCCCGTCCGCCTCGACGCACACCCCGTCGACGACGGCCTTGTCGCCGGGCCCGATCTCGATGACGTCGTCCAGCACGATCTCGGAGGTGGAGACCTCGGCGGGCTTCCCGTCCCGGCGCACCGTCGGCCGGACCTCGCCGATCAGGGCCAGCGAGTCGAGGGTCTTCTTGGCCCGCCACTCCTGGACGATGCCGATGCCGGTGTTGGCGAGGATCACGAAACCGAACAGGCTGTCCTGGATCGGCGCGACGAACAGCATGATCACCCAGAGCACGCCGATGATCGCGTTGAACCGGGTGAAGACGTTGGCGCGGACGATCTCGGCCAGGGAGCGGCTGCTGCGCACCGGCACGTCGTTGACCTGGCCGCGCGCGATCCGTTCGGCGACCCCGGCCGCCGTGAGGCCGGTCACGGGCGAAGACGTGTCAACGGCGTGCGCGGGGTGCGCGGGGTCGCGTCTGTCCGCGTCGAGGTGCGTCATGCATTCGACGGTACGTGCGGTTTTACGGCTTCACCCATCGAGTGCGGAGAAGATCCACCCTGGGTACGAGGCGTACCGGCGCGGTGTGCTGCCCTGGTACTACTTCCGGCTCCAGGCGCTATGCGGTGGGCCGGTCCGCCTGCGCGCCCTCGGCGTCCCGCGGTCCCTGTGCGGTGGCGTCCCTTTTGATCGCGGCGTCGCGCCCCCGGACGTACCAGATGCCGATCAGGCCGAGGCCGGCCCCGGCCAGGCAGGTCCACACCCACCAGGTGTGCCCGTGGTCGTCGAACCAGCCGTAGAAGGGCAGCTGCACCAGGAAGAGGACGAACCAGAGGATGGTGCCGCCGACGATGGTCGGAACCACGGGGCCCTCCAGGGGCTCCGGCGCCTCGTGCGTGGGTGTCCACTTCGTCATGCGTACAGCTTACGAGGAGCGTGCGAACGGGTTGACGGCGCGGCGCCACACTGCGGCTGCGCGGGTCTACGCGCGGAGATAGCGATCAGTGGCTCATACGTTCATACTGAACCCGTTTGTCTCTGACCGCTTTCATTCGTAGAAAACACCAATAGGAACACCGACAAGGCCGTGGGGGAACCTGTTGGTGCATGAGGTCCCGCATGTCCACCTCGGCCACCGCCAAGGTCCCCCCGTCCCCCGAGCCGCCGGAGGACCGGCGGCCCCCGCAGAACGGCCTCGACCGTTACTTCAAGATCTCCGAGCGCGGCAGCACCCTGCCCCGTGAGATCCGCGGCGGCTTCGCCACCTTCTTCGCGATGGCCTACATCATCGTGCTGAACCCGATCATCCTGGGCAGCGCGAAGGACATGTACGGCAACCAGCTGGACAACGGTCAGCTGGTCACCGCGACCGCGCTGACGGCCGCGTTCACCACCCTGCTGATGGGCGTCATCGGCAATGTCCCGATCGCGCTCGCCGCCGGCCTCGGCGTGAACTCCGTCGTCGCCCTCCAGCTCGCCCCGCGGATGTCCTGGCCGGACGCCATGGGCATGGTGGTGCTGGCCGGTTTCGTCGTCATGCTGCTGGTCGCCACCGGTCTGCGGGAGCGCGTGATGAACGCCGTGCCCTACAGCCTGCGCAAGGCCATCGCGATCGGTATCGGCCTCTTCATCATGATCATCGGGCTCGTCGACTCCGGCTTCATCACCCGGATTCCGGACGCCGCCCAGACCACGGTCCCGATCCAGCTCGGCACCGGCGGGCACCTGCACGGCTGGCCCGTCCTGGTCTTCGTGCTCGGCGTGCTGCTGACCCTCGCGCTGATCGTCCGCAAGACCCCGGGCGCCATCCTCATCTCCATCGTGGTGATGACCGGCGTCGCGATGATCATCAACGCCGTCACCGACATCCCGTCCTGGGGCCTGACCACCCCCGAGTGGCCTGGCAACCCGGTCGCCACGCCCGACTTCGGGCTGGTGGGCGAGGTCAGCCTGTTCGGCGGGTTCGGCAAGGTCGGCGTGCTGACCGGCGTGCTGTTCGTCTTCACCGTGCTGCTGTCGTGCTTCTTCGACGCGATGGGCACGATCATGGGCGTCAGCGACGAGGCGAAGCTGACCGACGGCGAGGGCCAGATGCCCGGCATCAACAGGGTCCTGTTCGTCGACGGCGTCGCGGTCGCCGCGGGCGGTGCCAGCTCCGCCTCCGCCACCACCTGCTTCGTGGAGTCCACGGCCGGCGTCGGCGAGGGCGCCCGCACCGGCTTCGCCAACATCGTCACCGGCACGCTGTTCGCCCTGGCGCTGTTCCTCACGCCGGTCGCCACCATGGTCCCGTCCCAGGCGGCCACCCCCGCGCTGATCGCGGTCGGCTTCCTGATCCTGGCCGGGTCGATCAGGGAGATCGACTGGTCGGACTTCACGGTCGCCATCCCGGCCTTCGTGACGATGCTGATGATGCCGTTCACCTACTCGATCACCAACGGCATCGGCATGGGCTTCATCACCTTCTCGGTGCTGCGCCTGGCGGCCGGACGCGGCCGCGAGGTGCCGGTGGCGATGCACGTGGTGTCGGTGGTCTTCGCCTTCTACTACCTGATGCCGGCCCTCGGCCTGACCTGATCCCGCGGGGTCAGGGCACCCCGTAGAACCGTTCCGTCTCCTCCACGGCGGACTGGAACCGCTCGTCGAAGTCATCCCGAATGAGCGTCCGGACGACATAGTCCTGGACGCTCATTCCTCTTTTCGCCGCATGGTCCCGGAGCCGGTCGAGCAGCTCCCTGTCCATCCGCAGGCTGAGCACGCTGGTCCCCATGAGCACGAGGGTCGCCCCGGTCCGCCGGGTGATGCTCCGATTTCCGGAATCGACTCACTCGTACGGGTGAACTGTGGGTTTCAGTGGCGGGCGTCACGGGCAAACGGGCGGTTGAGCGGTGGTATTTCGCGAGACTAATGAGTTACGCTAAGGAACATGCCGGACCTCAAGCATGGCGACGACGCCGCCGCCGTGAACTCCCTGCGCTCCGCCGTGATGCGGTTGTCCCGTCGGCTCAAGCACCAGCGGGTCGACGAGTCGCTCAGCCCGACCGAGATGTCGGTGCTGGGCACCCTGTCCAACTGCGGCAGCGCGACCCCGGGCGAGCTGGCCCGCAAGGAACACGTCCAGCCGCCCTCGATGACCCGCATCGTGGCGCTGCTCGAGGCCAAGGGTCTGGTCCGGCTGGAGCCGCACCCCGAGGACCGGCGCCAGAAGGTCGTGACGCAGACCGAGCAGGCCGTGGTGATGCTCGAGGAGAGCCGCCGCAAGCGGAACGCTTTCCTGGCCACGCTGGTCGAGGGCCTCGACGAGGACGAGTGGGCGAAACTGCGCGCCGCCGCCCCCGTGCTGGAGAAGCTCGCACACAAGTAGGCAGTTCTCGCGAGGAGGCGAACCTTTTTGAGTACGGGATCCGGAGCAGCTTCCGCCCCCGCACCTGACGGCCAGGACGACCCGACCACCCGCACGCCCGACGCCTCTCGCGCGACCAAGGGCTCGATGTTCTCCTCCCTGAGGGTCAGGAACTACCGCCTGTTCTTCCTGGGCCAGGTCGTCTCCAACATCGGCACCTGGATGCAGCGCATCGCCCAGGACTGGCTGGTGCTCAGCCTCACCGGCTCCTCGGCCGCCGTCGGCATCACCACCGCCCTGCAGTTCCTGCCGATGCTGCTCTTCGGCCTCTACGGCGGCGTCCTCGTCGACCGCTGGCGCAAGCGGACCACGCTGCTGTTCACCCAGTCCGCGATGGCCCTGTCCGCGCTCGCCCTCGCCGTCCTCACCCTCAGCGGCCAGGTCCAGGTCTGGCACGTCTACGTCGCCGCCTTCGCGATGGGCCTGGCCACCGTGCTCGACAATCCGGCCCGTCAGTCCTTCGTCTCCGAGCTGGTCGGCCGGGACCAGCTGCAGAACGCGGTCAGTCTGAACTCGGCCAACTTCCAGTCCGCCCGCCTGGTCGGTCCCGCCGTCGCCGGTGTGATGATCACCGGCGTGGGCACCGGCTGGGCATTCCTCGCCAACGGCCTGTCCTTCGTCGCGCCGCTCAGCTGCCTGCTGCTGATGCGCGCCCGCGAGCTGCACGTCGTGCGGCGCACCCCGCGCGGCAAGGGCCAGCTGCGCGAGGGCCTGCACTACGTCGCCGGCCGCCCCGAGCTGATCTGGACCATCGTGCTGGTCGGTTTCATCGGCACCTTCGGCTTCAACTTCCCGGTCTTCCTGTCCGCCTTCGCCGACGACGTCTTCGACGCGGGCGCCGGGGCGTACAGCCTCTTCAACACCCTCATGGCCGTCGGCTCGCTGGCCGGCGCCCTGCTCGCCGCCCGCCGCGGCACGGCCCGGCTGCGCGTGCTGATCGCGGCGGCGCTCGGTTTCGGCGCCCTGGAGATCGTGGCGTCGGCCGCGCCCGAGCTGTGGCTCTTCGCGCTGCTGATGGTCCCGATCGGTGTCTTCAGCATGACGGTCAACGTCACCGCCAACACCAGCATCCAGATGTCCACCGACCCGGCCATGCGGGGCCGCGTGATGGCGCTGTACATGATGGTCTTCCTCGGCGGCTCCCCCGTGGGCGCCCCGATCGTCGGCTGGGTCACCGACACCTACGGCGCCCGGGCGGGCTTCGCCGCGGGCGGCGCGGTGGCGGCGAGCGCCGCACTCGTCATCGGCCTGGTCCTGGCCCGGGTCGGCAACCTGCGCCTGTCCGTCGGCTGGCACCGCGGCCACCCGCAGGTCCGGTTCGTGCCGCGCAAGCGGCAGGAGGCGCTGGCACCGGTGGCTTAGGGGCTCGGGAATCCCGCGGCCCGGGCGGCGGGGCTCTGCGAGGCTGGCGGCATGAGACTGTTCGCCGCCGTGCTGCCGCCCGAGGACGTCACCGCCGCGCTCGCCGACGAGGTGGCCGCGCTGCGCCGGCTGCCCGGCGCGGACGGACTGCGCTGGACCGGCCGCCCGGGATGGCACCTCACCCTCGCCTTCTACGGCGAGGTCGACGACGACCTCGTACCCGGCCTGTCGGCCCGGCTGGAGCGGGCGGCCCACCGCACCCCGCCCTTCGAGCTGGCGCTGCGCGGCGGCGGCCAGTTCGGGCGGGGCCGGGCGCTGTGGGCGGGCGCGGAGGGCGGCCTGGCGACCCTGCGGCTGCTGGCCGAGCGCGCCGAGTCGGCGGGGCGCAGGGCGGGCGTCGCGACGGGGGAGCACCGGCGCTACAAGCCGCACCTGACACTGGCCCGCAGCAGGCAGCCCTTCGACGTACGCCCCTGCGTCGAGGCGCTGGCCGGCTTCACCGGCCCCACCTGGACCGTGACCGACCTGGCACTGGTGCGCAGCACCCTGCCGGACTCCGGCGTGCCGGGCGAGCAGCCCCGCTACGAGGCGGTCGCCCGCAGTCCGCTCGGCGCCTCCGGTTAGGCTCGGGGGCGTGGACCCGAAGACCCGAAACCGGATCATGGCCGGTGTGCTCGTGCTGATGCTCGTGGTGGTGGCGTTGGCGGCGGCCCTCGGCTGACCCGCCTGCGGGCGGCCGCCCCCGCTCACCCCACCGCCGCTACCAGGCGAAGGCCTCCGGCGAGGGCCCCGGGCCCGGGAAGATTTCGTCGAGCCCGGCCAGCAGCTCCTGCGACAGCTCCAGCTCCACGGCCCGCAGCGCCGACGCGAGCTGTTCGGCGGTGCGCGGACCCACGATCGGACCCGTCACGCCGGGCCGGGTCAGCAGCCAGGCCAGCGCGGCCTCGCCGGGCTCCACCCCGTGCTTGTCGAGCAGGTCCTCGTACGCCTGGATCTGCGCCCGCTTCGCCGGGTCGGCCAGGGTGTCGGCCGCGCGCCCCGAGGCCCGGCGCCCGCCCTGGACCTCCTTCCTGATGATCCCGCCGAGCACCCCGCCGTGCAGCGGCGACCACGGGATGACGCCCAGTCCGTAGTCCCGCGCGGCCGGGATCACCTCCATCTCGGCGCGGCGCTCGGCCAGGTTGTACAGGCACTGCTCGCTGACCAGCCCGATGGTCCCGCCGCGCCGGGCGGCGGTCTCGTTGGCCTGCGCGATCTTGTACCCGGGGAAGTTGGACGACCCGGCGTAGAGCACCTTGCCCTGCTGGACCAGTGTGTCGATCGCCTGCCAGATCTCGTCGAAGCCGGTGGCACGGTCGATGTGGTGGAACTGGTACAGGTCGATGTGGTCGGTCCGCAGCCGCTTCAGGCTGGCGTCCACCGCCCGCCGGATGTTCACCGCGGACAGCTTGTCGTGGTTGGGCCACGCCTCGCCGTCGGCGCCCATGTTGCCGTACACCTTGGTGGCGACGACGGTCCGGTCGCGCCGGTCGCCGCCCTGGGCGAACCAGTTGCCGATGATCTCCTCGGTACGGCCCTTGTTCTCGCCCCAGCCGTACACGTTGGCGGTGTCGAAGAGGTTGATGCCGGCGTCCAGCGCCGCGTCCATGATCGCGTGGCTGTCGGCCTCGTCCGTCTGCGGACCGAAGTTCATCGTCCCGAGGACGAGCCGGCCGACCTTGAGTCCTGTGCGTCCCAGCTGCGTGTACTTCATGGTCCCCAAGCCAACGACTTGGAGTGCGCTCCAGGCAAGCGGGCGCGGGCGGTCAGTCGCGGGGGAAGTCGGCTGTCTCGAGAGTGAGTCCCAGGTACGTGTTTGTCATGTCTACGACTCCGCCGTACTCGATGGAGGTGTCGGTCACGTAGGTGCCGTCCTTGGGCTCGGTGAACAGGCGGCACCTGCGTGCATAAGGGTCGGCGATGAGATAGACCGGTACCTCCGCGAGGGCGTAGGCGGTCTTCTTGGCTTCGTAGTCGTTCCGCGCCGTGCCTCTGGAAATGACCTCGGCCACGAACTCGACATCCTCGTAGCGCCACTTGCCGTTGTCGTCCTTCTTCGCCCCAGCTTTGATCTTGGCGACGTCCGGACAGAACCCGTTCTCGTGGCCGGGGAAGTCGATGCGGACGTCCGAGAAGATCCTCGCCTGCCGCCGTCCGAAGTGATCTACCAGAGCCCAAAGGATTTCGCGGATGGTTTCCCAGTGGATGTCCCGCTGCGGTGCCATGTAGACAACCCCCCCGACGATCTCGACCTTGTAACCCTCGGGGACGGGCATCCTCTCGAGTCGCTCGAACATCTCGTCGAGTCGACGCGTGTTGTCGCTCTCGGCCATCGCGATCCTGTCGTCAAGGACGGTCATCGTGGCGCTCCTCCCGGACGCCCCAACGACGAGTACAGCCGCGCGGTACAACGATACGCACGGCGACCGGGACACGGGAGGACGCGCATATGCCAGAGGTGCGGGCTCCTACGAGGAGGCGGTGTACGGCCCGCCCAGCCCCCACTCCTCGTCCATCGCCGTCGCGAACGCGCCCGCGATCCGGTGCTCGCCGCTCTCGTTGGGATGCGTGCCGTCGTAGGTGTCCGTGTGGAAGTCCCACGGCACCGGCGGCGGCACGAGCAGCAGCGGGGAGCGCGGGTCGTCGAGGTCGGTGACGGTCTTCGCGAGGAGTGCGTTGAAGTCGGTGACCTGCTCGGCGAAGGAGTCGTCGGCCTCCACCCGGATGTTGTGCAGCACCGGCATCACGGCCACGCGGACGCGCGGGTTCGCCGAGCGGGCGTTCGCCACGAAGGCGCGGGCGTTGGCGGCGGTCTGTTCGGCGTTGGTGTAGAAGCCGAGGTCGATCAGGCCGAGGGAGACCAGGAGCACGTCCGCGCGGCAGGACCGTACCGTCCCGGCGATCAGCGGGGTCATGTGGTGCCAGCCCTCGCCCCAGCCGGCCAGGTGGGCGCGGGGGAAGCCGGGTTCGGCGTAGGCGTACGAGGTGGGGGCGTCCGTCACCTGGTCGTGGAGGGTCTCGCGCGGGCCGACGAAGGTGAAGGGGCGGCCGTAGGAGTCGCGCAGGTGCTGCCACAGCCGGTAGCGCCACGTGTGTTCGCCGGCGCTCCCGATCGTCATGGAGTCACCGACGAACATGAACCTGAGCATCCGCTCATCATGGACGATCGGCCTGGCCGGCGCGATGTGAGCCCGACCACGCAGGGTGACCGCCGACGTGAACGCCCGCGCGGGATGGCAGGCTTGGCGCATGCGCCGACCCTTCGCCCTCCTCGCCTCGGCCCTCCTCGTGGGGGCGTTCGCCGTGCCCGCCTCAGCGGCGGACGGGGAGGACGGGCCTGCGGGCAGCGACGGGTTCACGATCAAGGACCCGCGCATCACCGAGTCCAGCGGCCTCGCCGCCTCCCGCCAGCACCCCGGCATCTACTGGACGCACAACGACCAGGACACCGGCCCGTACATCTACGCCGTGGACGGCGCGACCGGCGAGACCGTCGCCCGCGTCGCGCTGTCCGGCGTCGGCACGCCGCGTGACGTCGAGGCGATCGGCATCGGCCCCGGCAACAAGATCTTCGTCGGCGACATCGGCGACAACGACGGCGTCACCTGGCCGTACGTGTGGATCTACGAGCTGCCCGAGCCGAAGGAGCTGAAGGACCAGACCGTCAAGGCGACGCAGTACGTCGTGAAGTACTCCGACGGTTCCCGCGACGCGGAGTCGATGCTGGTCCACCCGAAGACCGGGCGGGTCTACATCATCGACAAGCACGAGGACGGCGGGCACCTGTACGAGGGCCCGGCGAAGCTGTCGTCCTCCGGCACCAACGTCTTCAGGCCCACCGTCCCCGTGGACCTCTGGGCCACGGACGCGGCGTTCTCCCCGGACGGCGAGCAGTTCGCCGTGCGCGGCTACCTCGGGGGCATCTGGTACGACTGGAACGGCGGGAAGATCAAGCGCGAGGGGCGGATCAGCGTGCCCCTGGGGCAGGGCGAGTCCGCCACCTACACGACCGACGGCAGGAAGCTGCTGCTCGGCATGGAGGGGGCCAACAGCCCCGTCAAGGCCGAGGACGTGCCCGGCAGCGGTGGCGACTCGGGCGGCGGATCGGGTTCCGGTTCCCACGCCTCGGGTGCGGACGCCGACGGACCGGGCGGGAACACGCTCAAGGTCGGAGCGGTCGGGCTGCTCGTCGCGCTCGCCGCCCTGTTCGGCCTACGCCGGGTCTTCCGGCGCCGCTGACCCGTTCGCCGCGGCCGGGGCCTCCGCCGCGCGGCGTGCGGCCACCAGCACCTCCAGCCCGTCCAGGATGCGCTGGAGCCCGAACTCGCTCTTCACCAGCGAGGCCACGGTCAAGACGCACATCGACAACCTGTTCGCCAAAGCGCACATCCGCGACCGGGCAGCCGCAGTACGCCGTGCCATCGGGGCGGGGCTGGTCTGATCCCGCAGGGCCCAGGGCAGGGTGTGTCGTGCTTCCGACCAGACGGCCGGGCAGGGCATAGGCCACTGGCATGTTCACTCGTACGGCTGAGGCCGATCTGAATCCCCCGCGCCTGATGTGCTCATCCGATTACGTTCCGTCGCGTGGTCAGTTCACCGCATGAAGCCCTGCACCGGATCTTCCGGGTGGATCCGGGGCTGTTCGCCCGGCTGTTGCCGCGGGCGGGCGTCGTGTTTCCGGAGCACACCGCCATCGAGCCCCTGGACACCGATCTCACCGAGATCAGGCCGCTTGAGCGCCGAGTGGACAGCGTGTTCCGGGTGCGGGTGCCCGGCGAGGAGGGCGGCTTCGTGCTCGCCGTCGAGTCGCAGGGCAAGCCGGACCCGGACAAGCACAGCAGTTGGACCTACTACTTGGCCCACATGTACGCCAAGTACCGGTTGCCGCCGTTCCTCCTGGTGGTGTGCAAGGACAAGGCGACCGCGGCCTGGGCGGCCGAACCGATCCGTGTCGGTCGCGGTTTCCACACGAGCATGGTCGTCTTCCCGCTGGTACTGGGGCCAGGCGTCCTGCCCGTGATCACTGAGGCGGATGAGGCGGCCAAGGACTTGGGCGTCGCTGTCTTCTCCGCGCTCGCCCACGCCAAGGATCCGGGACTGACTGCGATACTGGACGCGCTGGCGTCAGGAGTGGCGGACGATGCCGAGAAGTCCGGATCCAGGGGCACCGGAGAGACGGACGAAGGCGGGGACGTGGACCGTGTGGACTGGGCGGAGATCGTCGAAATCGGTCTGGGCGAGGGCCCGGGTCGTGACTATTGGAGGCATCTGATGGCCACTTACACCCCGAACTTTCCGGGCAGCAACACGATCGTCGAGGAGTCCTGGCTTGAAGGCCGGGCCAAAGGTAAGGCGGAGGACATTCTGCGCATTCTCGAGGTGCGGGGTGTCGAGGTGTCCGACTCTGTTCGGGAGCGGGTCACCGACTGTACCGATCTCGACGTGCTGGGGACCTGGCTCGACCGCTCCCTGAGCGCGGTGCGCGCCGAGGAGCTGTTCGACGGGGAGTAGAGACTCCACGGATGCGCGGAGGGCGCCCGGCGGATGATCCGTCGGGCGCCCTCCGTCGTCGTACGGCGAGGTGTGACTACAGCTTCTCGATGACGTAGTCGACGCACTTGGTCAGCGCCTCGACGTCCGACGGGTCGATCGCCGGGAACATCGCGACGCGGAGCTGGTTGCGGCCGAGCTTGCGGTAGGGCTCGGTGTCGACGACGCCGTTGGCGCGCAGCACCTTGGCGACGGCGGCGGCGTCGATGTCGTCGGAGAAGTCGATCGTGCCGATGACCTGCGAGCGCTTGGCCGGGTCGGAGACGAACGGGGTGGCGTACTTCGACTCGTCGGCCCACGTGTACAGGCGGGTCGAGGAGTCCTTGGTGCGGCCGGTGGTGAAGTCCAGGCCGCCCTGGCCGTTCATCCAGTCCAGCTGCTCGCCGAGGAGGAAGAGCGTGGCGAGGGCCGGGGTGTTGTACGTCTGGTTCTTGCGGGAGTTGTCGATCGCCGTCGGCAGCGAGAAGAACTCCGGGACGTGGCGGCCGGACGCGTGCACCCGCTCGGCGCGCTCGATCGCGGCCGGGGAGAAGACGCCGATCCACAGGCCGCCGTCGGAGGCGAAGGACTTCTGCGGGGCGAAGTAGTAGACGTCGGTCTCGGCGATGTCCACCGGGAGGCCGCCCGCGCCGGACGTCGCGTCGACCAGCACGAGGGCGCCCTCGTCGGCACCGGCCACGCGCTTGATCGGCATGGCGACACCGGTGGAGGTCTCGTTGTGCGTGAGGCCGTACACGTCCACGCCGGCCTCGGCGCGCGCCTCGGGGTGCGTGCCCGGGTCGGAGGAGACGACGGTCGGCTCGGCCAGCCACGGGGCGAGCTTCGCGGCCTTGGCGAACTTGGAGGAGAACTCGCCGAAGCTCAGGTGCTGCGACTTGTTCTCGATCAGTCCGTGCGTCGCGACGTCCCAGAACGCGGTGGAGCCGCCGTTGCCGAGGACCACCTCGTAGCCGTCGGGGAGCCGGAACAGGTCGGAGATGCCCTCACGGACCTTGCCGACCAGGTTCTTGACGGGGGCCTGGCGGTGAGAGGTGCCGAGCAGAGACGTACCGGTGGCGGCCAGGGCGTCCAGCGCCTGAACCCGCACCTTGGAGGGACCCGCGCCGAATCGACCGTCGGCGGGCTTCATGTCAGCAGGAATCTGGATCTCAGCCACGTGCCGGAGGGTATCCCGTCGGCCAAACCGGGCGAAGCCATGTCCGTCCGATGAGACGAGATCTCCGTCCGGCGGACCTGTGCGGAGCTACGAGAGCCCATGCTGGAGGCATGACCGATCTGGAGGCAGCACTGCGCAGGGCCGTCCGCGGCGAGGTCGGGTTCGACGTCACCTCCCGGGCGTTGACCACCATGGACGCCTCGAACTACCGGCGGGTCCCGCTCGGGGTGGTGGCGCCGAGGGACGCCGACGACGTGGCGGCCGTGCTGGAGGTGTGCCGGGAGCGCGGGGTGCCGGTCGTGGCGCGGGGCGGCGGCACGTCGATCGCCGGGCAGGCGACGGGCACGGGCGTGGTGCTGGACTTCACGCGGCACATGAACCGGCTGGTCGGTCTCGACCCGGAGGCGCGTACGGCCGTCGTCCAGCCGGGGCTCGTCCTCGACCGCCTCCAGGAGGCCGCCGCGCCGCACGGGCTGCGTTTCGGGCCCGACCCCTCGACCCACGCCCGCTGCACGCTCGGCGGCATGATCGGCAACAACTCCTGCGGCTCGCACTCGGTGGCCTGGGGCACGACGGCCGACAGCGTGCGTGAGCTGTCCGTGCTCACCGCGCGCGGGCGGCGGCTGCGGCTCGGGCGGGAGTGGGCCGGGGCGCCGGAGGGGCTGCGTGAGCTGGTGGACGGTGACTTGGCGCGCCTGCGCACCGGGTTCCCCGATCTCCCGCGCCGCATCTCCGGCTACGCGCTGGACGCCCTGCTGCCGGAGCGGGGCGCGGACGTGGCCCGCTCCTTCTGCGGCTCGGAGGGCACGCTCGGCGTACTGACCGAGGCGGTGGTACGGCTGGTCGAGCCGCCGCGCGCGCGTGCGCTGGCGGTGCTGGGCTACGCCGACGAGGCGGGGGCGGCGGAGGCGGCGGCCGGGTTGCTGCCCCTCGGGCCGCTGACGGTGGAGGGCATGGCGGTGGACCTGGTGCCGTCCACGGAGGGGCTGCCGAGGGGCGGGGCCTGGCTGTTCGTGGAGACGGGCGGCGACACGGAGGGGGAGGCACGGGCGCGGGCGGAGGCGGTCGTGCGGGCGGCGGACGTCGTGGACGCCCTCGTCGTCACCGACCCGGCCGGGCAGCGGACGCTGTGGCGGGTCCGGGAGGACGCGAGCGGTACGGCGACGCGGATGCCGGACGGGGCGGAGGCGTGGCCGGGGTGGGAGGACTGCGCGGTGCCCCCGGCCCGGCTCGGCGCCTACCTGCGCGACTTCCGGCGCCTGCTCACCGCCCACGAGCTGCGCGGCACGCCGTACGGGCACTTCGGCGACGGCTGCATCCACGTACGCATCGACTTCGACCTGCTGACGGACGCGGGGATCGCGCGTTTCCGCCGCTTCTCGGAGGAGCTGGCGGACGTGGTCGTGGCACACGGGGGTTCGTTGTCCGGGGAGCACGGGGACGGGCAGGCGCGGGCGGAGCTGCTGCCGAGGATGTACGGGGAGGAGACGGTCGCGCTGTTCGAGCGCGCGAAGGCGGTCTGGGACCCGGACGACCTCCTCAACCCCGGCATGCTGGTCCGCCCGGCCCCGCTGGACGCGAACCTGCGCTTCTCCGTCCTGCCGCGCGAACCGGTGGACGTGGAGTTCGGCTACCCGTCCGACGGCGGGGACTTCTCGGCGGCGGTGCGGCGCTGCGTGGGTGTCGCCAAGTGCCGTACGACGTCGGTGTCCGGGTCGGGCGTGATGTGTCCGTCGTTCCGCGCGACGGGGGACGAGGCGCACTCCACGCGCGGACGGGCCCGCCTGCTGCACGAGATGCTCGCCGGGGAGCTGGTGACGGACGGCTGGCGGTCCGCGGAGGTCCGGGACGCCCTGGACCTGTGCCTGTCCTGCAAGGGCTGCCGCTCCGACTGCCCGGTCGAGGTCGACATGGCCACGTACAAGGCGGAGTTCCTGCACCACCACTACGCGGGGCGCCGCCGTCCGGCCGCCCACTACGCGATGGGGTGGCT
The DNA here is from genome assembly GCF_044754585.1 of Streptomyces sp. NPDC093065. Lineage (NCBI taxonomy): Bacteria > Bacillati > Actinomycetota > Actinomycetes > Kitasatosporales > Streptomycetaceae > Streptomyces > Streptomyces sp. NPDC093065. Next base: position 88,758 of record NZ_JBIVPJ010000017.1, read on the forward strand.
GCCGGTGTGGCTGCGCTGGGCGTCGCGGGCGCGGGTGGCCCCGGTCGTCAACGCCCTCGCTTCCGTCCGGCCGTTGGCCGCGGTGGCGAAACGGCTGGGCGGGATCGCGGGGGAGCGGGAGGTGCCGCGGCTGGCGGGGGAGACGTTCAGCAGGTGGTGGCGGGGGCGGCGCCGGGGAGCGCTCGGTGACGGCGACCTGGTCGTCCTGTGGCCCGACACCTTCACCGAGCACCTCTCGCCCTCCGTCGGCCGGGCGGCCGTACGGGTGCTGGAGGCGGCGGGGCTGCGGGTGGCGCTGCCGCCGACGCTGCGGGGGCGGGCCGTGGTCGGGGACGGTACGTCGAGGTCGGCTCTGACGCTGCTGACGGCCCGCCGGGGACGGGTCTGCTGCGGTCTGACCTACGTCTCCACGGGCCAACTGGACCGCGCCCGCACGGTGATGCGCCGCACGCTCGACCTGATGGCCCCGGTGCTGGAGACGCCCGCCCCGGTCGTCGTCCTGGAGCCGAGCTGTGCCGCCGCCCTGCGCACGGACCTGCCCGAGCTGCTGCACGACGACCCGCGCGCGGCCCGGCTCGCGGCGCGTGTGCTGACCTTCGCGGAGGCGTTGGAGCGCCATGCCCCGGACTGGACGCCGCCCGCGCTCGACCGTCCGGTCACCGGCCAGACCCACTGCCACCAGCACGCGGTCCTGGGCGACGCGGCCGACCGCCGGCTGCGCGAGGCTGCGGGCCTGACCGGTGAGCTGAGCGGCGGCTGCTGCGGCCTCGCGGGCAACTTCGGCTTCGAGGACGGCCACTACGAGGTGTCGGCCGCCTGCGCGGAGGACCAGCTGCTCCCGGCGGTGCGCGAGGCACCGGACGGGGCGGTGGTCCTGGCGGACGGCTTCTCGTGCCGGACGCAGTTGGAGCAGCTGGCGGGGGTGCGGGGGCGGCATCTGGCGGAGGTGCTGGCGGAGGGGCTGGAGTGAGGAGTTGGCGGAGGCGTCGGCCCGGCGGGACGGGGGGCGGTTCTGAGAAGCGCTCACAGAACCGCCCCGGGTGTCCCCGGGCCGCTCAATTGAGCCCGTTCAGTCTCCGGCCCCGGCTCTCGGCCACCCGTAGCGCGTCCGCGAGGGCCTCGGTGAGGCGCTCGGCGAGGTAGCGGAGTTCGCCGTGCGGGGCGCGGGGGAGGAGGTCGTGGGCGTGGGCGAGCAGCTCTGCGCCCATGCCGAGTTGGGTGACCTCGGTCGTGTCGGCCAGCCGGGAGACGGGTCCGCCCTTGTCGTCCGTGACCAGGTAGCAGGGCTTGCCCTCGGGGCCGGACCAGGGGAGCAGGCGTGGCTCGCGGGGTGTCGTCATGCCACCGCCTCCAGCTCGTACAGCGCGCTCGCGAGGAGGTACGGGCGGACGGCCACGGTCTCGGTGCCGTCGAGGACGGTGGGCAGGCCGTAGGGGCTGCGGTGGGAGGGGAGGGGGATCGTGCCGGTGGCGGACGGAGGAGGCGTTGCGGTGCGGGCGTCCGGGCGTGGGCCGGTGCGGCGGTGGGTGCCTCGGGGTTTGGGCAACAGGCTCACCCATGTGATGAGGCGATCGATAGGCTCGGGCATGTCATCAGCTCCGTTGGGTTTGGCTGGTGGCCATGCCCCCGGACGGCTCCACCCGTCGCGGGGGTCTTCAGCCTGGAGGTTCTCGGTCTACCGCAGTCTACCGCGGTCGCGCGGTCTACCGCAGGGTTTTAGCGTCCACCGCATGACTTCCGAGCTCGATCGCACCCGGCCCGTCTGGCGGCAGGTCGCCGCTGCCATTGAGGCGCGTATCGCGGACGGTACCTATCCGGTTGATGCCCGGGTTCCGTCGGTGGTCGAGTTGTCGGCCGAATTCGCCATTGCGGCGTCGACCGCTCAGAAGGCGTTGGCCCACCTGAAAAGGGAAGGGCTGATCCGCGCGGAAGTCGGCCTCGGCTCTTTCGTTGCCCCTCGGCCGCAAGCGACGGAAGACGGCGCCCCGGCCTCGGGTGCCTGATCGGAACCGTGTGGCGCCGTCGTCGCGTGATCGTTCTTATGGACGGTTCGGGTGATCGGGCAGCAGAAGTGGCGCGGCGACGGGTCCACAAGCGGCCCTGGGTGATCGGGGGCGGTGCGGCCGTCGTCGCGCTGGCGGTCGCGGTGGGCATGGTGATCGCCGACGACGGGGTGGCGGACATCGCCGCGCCGTACGGCTGCGGGACCGGCGGCGCCCGCGGCACCGCGGCGCCGGCATCCGACCGGGCCGCTGCGGAAGGCGCCGCCGACTTCGACGGGGACGGGAATCCCGACCTGGCCCTCGGGTCGGGAGGAAGCGTGGCGGGCGGGGCCGGCGGGGGGAGTGTCGAGGTCGCGTACGGGGCGGGGGACGGGACGGGGATCGCCCGGTGCCAGTACCTGACGCAGGACGACGCCGGGATACCGGGCAGCAACCGCGACGAGGCCTTCTTCGGGAGCGACGTCGTGGCCCGCGACCTCGACGGGGACGGGTACACCGACCTCGCCGCCTCCGTCTTCGACTGGAAGCCGAGCGTGATCATCGTGTGGGGGTCCGAGGACGGGCTGAAGCGCGCCGCCCGGGTACCCGGCACGGACGTCAGCCACGTCGCCTGGGACAACGACCCGATCCTGGACGAGCAGCTCGTCGCCGGAGACTTCGACGGGGACGGCCACCCCGACCTGGTCTTCGGGCTCGGCTCCGACAAGGGGCTGCTCAAGGGACCCTTCGGGCGCGACGGCACGCCCGCCGGGACCGGCCGCGTCCCCGCCCCGCGCCGGCCCGCCCCCGACGTCGGCAACGCGAACTACGGCGACCTCGTCGCCGGGGACCTCGACGGCGACGGCGCCGACGACCTGGTGAGCTTCCACGAGGCCGACCCGGACCCCGAGGCGCCCTGGGCCGACCTGAACCGGCCGGTGAGTTACCTGCGCGGCGGCCGGGACGGCTTCACGCAGCCCGAGGGCACGCGGCTCCCCGACGCGGGCGAGGGAGCGATCGGCGACGTGGACGGGGACGGCGTCGACGACCTGGTCCTCAGCCCGCGGGGCGGTGACGCGAGCCGCAGTTCGGTGACGGTGGTCTACGGGTCGAAGGCCGGGCCGGGGAAGCGCCGGGCGACGACGACCGTCGACCGGGACACCCCCGGCGTGCCCGGCGAGGAGCCCCAGGACGAGGACGCCGTCTTCGGCGCCCTGGACACCGGGGACGTCGACGGAGACGGGTACGCGGACGTGGTCGCCGGGGCTGCCCGGTGGGACGTGTACGGGCAGTCGGGGCCCGAGCAGGTGCTGTTCCTGGCGGGTGGGCCGGACGGGCTCAGCGGCGAGGGCGCCCGGTTGTTCGACGGGGACGACCTCGGCGCCGCCCCGGGCGGTGACGCCGACTTCGGCGCCGCCGTGGGCCTCACCGACCTGGACGGCGACGGCCGCGCCGACCTGGTGGTGACCGCGCCGGGCAGCGACACGGTCGACGGCGTCGCGTACGTCCTGCGGGGCACCGCCGACGGCCCCTCCACCGCGGGTGTCACCCGGCTGTCCGGAGACACCTTCGACGACACCGAGGGGCTGGGGCTGCTGATGGGCGGTGGGGAGATCGCCCACTAGCCCCGTGCTCCGCGCGTCGCCGATCCGGCCGGAGCGCCGCGGGCGCCGGTGGCGGAAGCCGCGTGGGCCGGCCGGTCCGGCCTCACTTCCGCCAGAACAGGTGGTGCGTCACACCGCTCGGGCTGGGCACGACCTCCCGGTGGAACCCGTCGAGCAGCTCGTCGGGGGACTCCCAGAGCCGGGCCCCGGAGCCGAGCTTCGTCGGCGCGACCGCCACGTGCAGGGTGTCGACCAGGCCGGCGTCGAGGAACTGCCGGATGACCGTGGCCCCACCGCCGAGCCGCACGTCCCGGCCCCGCGCCGACTCCTTCGCCCGTGCGAGCACCGCGGCCGGGTCGCCGTCGACGAAGTGGAACGTGGTGTCGGAGAGCGTGAACGAAGGGCGCTTGTGGTGCGTCATGACGAACACCGGCGTGTGGAACGGGGGCTCGTCACCCCACCACCCCTGCCACTCGTGATCCTGCCAGGGCCCGCGCTGCGGCCCGAACTTGTTGCGGCCCATGATCTCGGCACCGATGTTGCGGCCGTAGTCCCGTGTGAAGTAGTCGTCCAGCCCGCGGCTGCCCGCCCCGGAGCGGCCGACGGGCGGGTGGTCGGTGGCGAAGGCCCAGGCGAGCAGTTTCCCGGGGTCGGCGTGGCCGAACGGCTTCTCAAGGCTCTGGCCCTCCCCGGCGCCGAAACCGTCGCTCGAAACAGTGAAGTTCTGGACCCGCAGCAATTGGCTCATGTCGTTCCTTCTGCCTCGCGCTTTCTGATCACTTGACGAGCGGTGGACCGGCCGGGCGGGAGCACGCACTCCACACGGACGCCGCCGGGCCCGTTCTTCGGCCGCTTCGTGGGCTTCAGCCACTTCGGCCGCCTCATCCCTTCCCGGCCGTTTCCGGAAGGGCGGCGATCTAGGACATGCCTTGACCCAGATGACTCCTAGCGTGGTCCTCGACCGACGGAGCAGGAGCCCCGGAAGGCGGAGACCATGACCACCACCGAGCCGATCACCGGCGAGCGCGCCGACCTGTTGGAGATGCTGGCCAAGCACCGGCACTTCCTGCGCTTCACCACCCGTGACCTCACCGACGAGCAGGCCGGGCTCCGGACCACCGTCAGCGAGCTATGTCTGGGCGGCCTGATCAAGCACACGGCCGCGGCCGAGCGGAACTGGACCGGCTTCATCGTGAACGGCCCCTCCGCGATGGGCGACTTCACGGCCATGACCGAGTCGGACTGGGCCCGTCGGGCCGACGAGTTCAAGATGCTGCCCGGCGAGACGCTGGCCGGCGTGCTGGAGGACTACGCCGAGGTGGCCCGCCGGACCGAGGAGCTGATCGCCACCCTGCCCGACCTGGGGGCTGCGCAGCCGCTGCCGAAGGCGCCGTGGTTCGAGGCCGGCGCCGAGTGGTCGGCGCGCCGGGTGCTGCTGCACATCATCGCCGAGACGGCCCAGCACGCCGGTCACGCCGACATCATCCGGGAGTCCCTGGACGGCGCGAAGAGCATGGGCTGACCGACCGGCGGCGTCCGGCCGGGTCACTTCGCGAAGCGGTACTTCAGGTGGGTGGCCAGGGGTGTCCGGACGACCCCGACCTGTTCGAGGTCGCGCCGGCCCGCCCCCGCCCCCTCGAAGAGCCGCAGCCCGTCCCCGAGCAGCACGGGCACCACGTGCAGCTGCAGCTCGTCGACGAGTCCCGCCGCGAGGTACTGCCGTACGGTGCTCGCGCCGCCCCCGATGTCCACGTTCCGGTCCCCGGCCGCGGCCTTCGCCTGCTCCAGGGCGCTGTGGATGCCGTCGGTGACGAACGTGAAACTGGTGCCGCCCTCCTTCACCAGGGTGGGGCGGGGGCGGCTGGTCAGGACGAAGACCGGGGTGCGGAAGGGCGGGTCGTCGCCCCAGAACTCCTCGCCCGTGTCGTACATCATCCGGCCCATGACGACCGCGCCGGTGGCGTCGAACCACTCCCGGACCAGCTCCGAGTCGCGGTTCTCGTCCCCGCCGGTCAGGCCCTGGCGCTCCCGCCAGCTCGCCAGGGTGTGGATCCAGTCGAAGATCGGCTCGCCGCCGTCGCCGCCCGGGTTGTCCAGGGTGACGTTCGGGCCGGCGACGCAGCCGTCGAGAGTGATGGCCATGTCGGCGGTGACGGTCATGAGGGACTCCCGGGGGTCGTGGGTGCAGGGGTCGTCGTCCTGCCTTCACTTCCACGTCGATCGGGGGCCCGCGTTTTCGACACCCTCCTCCTGATCGCCGCTCAGGGCGTCGTCTCGCCCCGCACCAGCGGCCGGCACACCGGCTGGACCTCCTCGGGGAGGTCGTCCGGGCGGCACCAGCGGGCCTCCAGGATCTCGAAGGGGTCCAGGCGCAGCTCGCCGCCCAGCAGGCGGGCCTCGAACGCCACCTCCAGGCGGGTGCGCAGGCCGCTGTTCAGCATGACCAGCCGGCCCACCTCCACGTCGAGGCCGGTCTCCTCCCTGACCTCGCGGACCACGGTCTGCCGGAAGTCCTCGCCCTTGTGCGCGAAACCGCTCGGCAGGCCCCACTGGCGGCCCGGGGCCCACATCCGGTGCTTCAGCATCAGGACCCGCCCCTCGTCGTCCCGCACGACGCCGGTCACGCCGACCACGAACTTGGCGTTCACCAGCCACATCACGCGGCTCTGCACGGGGCGCAGCAGGCGCCAGAGGCGGGTCAGGAGTCGTCTCACACGGCGGACGGTACCCGGTCGCTCCCCGGCCGGGGACGGGCGGTCCCGCTCGCCTGGCGGACGTGCGTTGACAGGCGAGCGCCCCGGCCCCGACAGTTGCGTAAAAGAGTTACGTGCCTGACAGAGTCCATTACTCTGGACTGCGCAGTGCAGCGTACTGAACGACGTCCATCCGCACCCCGTCCCGGAGCCTCCGTGAGCACCCCCAGCGCCAACCCCGGCACCCCGTCCCCGGCCGTCGCCGCACCCGCGGACGTACCAGCGGCAGCAGCCGTGGCCACCTCCGACGCCGTGCGGGGCGACGGCCGGTGGGGCTCGCTCGGGCCGGTCGGTCTGGTCCTCGCCGGTGGGATCTCCGTGCAGTTCGGTGCCGCGCTGGCGGTGAGTCTGATGCCGCGGGCCGGGGCGCTCGGAGTGGTGACCCTGCGGCTGGCCGTGGCCGCCGTCGTCATGCTCCTGGTCTGCCGGCCCCGGCTGCGCGGCCACTCCCGGGCCGACTGGGGCACGGTCGTCGTCTTCGGTATCGCCATGGCCGGTATGAACGGCCTCTTCTACCAGGCCGTCGACCGCATCCCGCTCGGTCCCGCCGTCACCCTGGAGGTGCTCGGCCCGCTCGCCCTGTCCGTGTTCGCCTCCCGCCGCGCGGTCAACCTGGTCTGGGCCGCGCTCGCCCTGGCCGGCGTCTTCCTGCTGAGCGGCGGCGGCTTCGAGGGCCTGGACCCGGCCGGTGCCGGCTTCGCCCTGGCGGCGGGCGCGATGTGGGCGGCGTACATCGTCTTCAGCGCCCGCACCGGACGCCGCTTCCCGCAGGCCGACGGGCTGGCCCTGGCGATGGCGGTCGGGGCGCTGCTGTTCCTGCCGCTGGGCGTCGTCGAGTCGGGGGCGAAGCTGGTCGACCCGGTGACGCTCGGGCTGGGTGCCGGGGTCGCCCTGCTCTCCTCGGTCCTGCCCTACACCCTTGAGCTCCTCGCCCTGCGCCGCCTGCCCGCGCCGACCTTCGCCGTCCTGATGAGCCTGGAGCCCGCCATCGCCGCGGCGGCCGGTTTCCTCATCCTCGACCAGGCCCTGTCCGCCACCCAGTCCGCCGCCATCGCCCTGGTCGTCGCGGCGAGCATGGGCGCGGTGCGGACCCAGGTGGGGCGGCGGCGGGCGAAGGCGCTTCCCGAGCCGTCCTAGGCGTCGACCGTCGACGGAGGCGTGGGTGCCGCCCACCGTCCGTCGACGGGTCCGGCGCGGTCGCCGTTCCCCTCCGGCTGGCAATTTAGTAGCCATGTACATAGTAGCCATGTACGGTATTTCCATGAGCAAGGCTTCACGGCACGCGACCCCCGGCTTCCTCGTGTGGCGGCTCGCCAACAAATGGCGGGTCGCGGTCGATCGCGCGGTGGCTCCCCTGGGCCTCACCCACGCCCAGTACTCGGTGGTCGCCTCGCTGTACGGCATGCAGCGCGCCGGTGAGCGGCCCAGCCAGCGCCGGCTCGCCGACCACACGGGCCTGGAGGCGCTGTACGTCTCGAAGCTGGCGCGGGCGCTGGAGGCGGCCGGGCTGATCGAGCGCACCCGGGACCCCCGCGACCCGCGGGCCGTGCAGCTCGCCCTCACCGAACGGGGCGAGTCCGTCACGCGGGAGGCCGTCACGGTGGTCCGGGAGCTGCTCCAGCAGCTGCTGGAACCGCTCGGCGGCCTCGACGCCGCACGGACGCGTGCCTTCACCGACGAGCTGACGACCCTGCTCGACGCACCTCTCGCTCCACCCGTACCGCACGACGAGAGCACCCGGAGGACAACGCCATGACCACCACCACGCCGACCACCACCACAGCGGCCACGGACGCACCGGCGGCGGACTCCCGCGCCCTCGGCCTGGCCCACTACGCCGCCCGCGGCGTGCTGGAGCAGATCCTGGCCCGGCACGGCGTCAGCTTCCGGCAGCACGTGGTCCTGCGCGCCGCCGCCACCGCCCAGACCCCGCCGACGGCGGACCGCCTCGTCGCCGAGGTGCGCGGCACCCTCAAGGCCGACCCGGCCGGCATCCGGACCGTCGTCGACGGACTGCTGGCCAAGGGGCTGCTCGTCGCCGACGGCGCACACCTGCCCGCCACGGACGCCGGACGCGAACTGCTCGCCGCCGTCGGTGCGGCGGTCGCGCCCGTCAGCGCCCGCATCTGGGGCGGGATACCCGCCGAGGACCTGGCCGCCGCCGGACGCGTCCTCGCCCTCGTCACCGAGCGCGCCGACGCCGAGTTCGCCGCACTGACCGGCGGGTGACCGCGCGGCCGCGCGGGAGCGGCCCCCCGACGCCCGGTGACGGCCCCAACACATAGGCTGCGTACCTGGTCAGCTCATCGGGATCATGGGGAGGGAACCGATGAATCACACGGCCGAGGTCTTCCAGCCCTTGCAGGACGACGATCCGCGCACGGTGGCCGGCTACCGCCTCGCGGCCCGGCTCGGCGCGGGCGGCATGGGCCGGGTCTATCTGTCCCACACCCGGGGCGGCCGGCCCGTGGCCCTGAAGGTCGTACGGTCGGAGCTGGCCGACGACCCGGCCTTCCGGCGGCGTTTCGGCCGGGAGATCAAGGCGGCCCGGAAGGTGAAGGGCGCCTACACCGCCGAACTGATCGACGCCGACCCGGACGCCGCCCCGCCCTGGCTGGCCACGCTGTACGTGCCGGGCCCCTCCCTGTCGGAAGCCGTCGCCCGCGGCGGGCCGCTGCCGGTGCCCGCGGTGCTGTGGCTGATGGCGGGGGTCGCCGAGGCGCTGCAGGCCGTCCACGGCGCGGGGATCGTGCACCGCGACCTCAAGCCGGCGAACGTCCTGCTGGCCCCCGACGGACCGCGCGTCATCGACTTCGGCATCTCGCTGGCCGCCGACGGCACCGCGCACACCGCCACGGGCACCACCATCGGCACGCCCCAGTACATGGCCCCCGAGCAGGCCTCCGGGGGCGAGGCCACGGCGGCGAGCGACGTCTTCTCGCTCGGGCAGACGGCCGCGTTCGCGGCACTGGGCAGGCCGCTGTACGGCGACGGTCCGGCGGCCACCGTGCTGTACCGGATCGTCCACTCGGAGCCCGACCTGTCCGAGCTGCCCGAGCGCCTGCGCGGACTGTTCGTCCGGTGCCTGGCCGCCGACCCCGGGGACCGGGCCACCCCGGCGGAGATCGTCGAGTGGTGCCGCCGGGAGCTGGGCCGGGACGCCGGGGAGGACGCCGGGCCCGCTGTGTGGCGGGAGATCGCCGGGCCACCGGTGACGGTCCCGCCGCCGGTCGCGGCCACGGGAGCGGCGACCGCCGCGGCCCCGGTCGCGGTCCCGGGCCCGACCGCGCCGCACACGGCGCCGTGGACCGCCCCGATGCCCTGGCAGGCCGCCGCCGGACCGGGAGGACCGGTCGCGCCGCAGCAGCGGCCGGCCGGACCGGAAGAGCGCAGGCGCCGCAGGAGGAACGCCGTGCTGATCTCGGCCGCCGCGGTCGTCGCGTGCGGCCTGGTGATCGCGGCGGGGTCGGCGCTCCTGGACGCGGCGGGGCGGGGCATCGACCGGGCCCGGGACGCGGCCGCGTCGGCGGCGGCCGACCGCGCGTCAGGCAGGCCCCGTCCGGTGGCGGAAGGGTCCGCGGCGGCCGGGGAGAGCGCGTCGCCGGCCGCGGGGCCCGACTCGTCGGCCGGAGGGCAGGACGGAGGGCCGGACGGAGGGTCCGACGGGTCCGCCGCCGGGACGGCGCCGCCACGGGCCCGGGCCTACGGCGCCCTGCTGGTGAACGGCGACAACTCGATCAACCTCACCAAAGGCACCATGCGGGAGGACCGCAAGGGGGACATCCGCTTCGAGTGCGTGAACGCGCTGTGCGCCCTGGAGAGTGACACCAGCGTCTTCACGATGCTGTTCGGCGACCCGGGCGCCACGTACGAGGAGTGCAGCCAGATGACCACCGGTGAGAACGTCTTCCGCCGTCTCCCACTGGCCGCCGCCTCCGCCGGCCAGGAGATCTGCGTCAGGCGGAGCAACGGGGACATCGCGCTGCTCGTCGTCCGGGTGAAGTCGACCGCCGTGCCGGAATCCGCCTTCATCACCATGGACACGACCGTCTGGCCGGCGGAGAAGGCCTGAGCCGACCCGCGCCGGCCCGCCGTCGAGTTGCCGCCGAAAATCATGCAAGCGTGCTTGATTGTTAATCGCCGCCCTGCCATGCTCCTCACCACACCGCGCCGCACGCCACCGTGCCCGAGGGGAGCGACCGTGTCCGACCCGACACCCGTGATCGACGACCTGCGCGAGGAGAGCGAGGAACTCGACGCGCTGGTAGCCGCGTTGAGCCCCGAGGAGTGGCGGCTGGCCACCCCGGCGCCCGGCTGGACGATCGCCCACCAGATCGCACACCTGTACTGGACCGACCGGGCCGCCCTGGTCGCCGTCACCGACGCGGACGGCTTCGGGGCACTGGTCGAGCAGGCCCTCGCCGCACCCGACCGGTACATCGACGACGCCGCCGAGCAGGGCGCCGGGCAGCCCCCCGCCGAGCTGCTGGCCGCCTGGCGGGAGAGCCGCGCCGCCCTCGACAAGGCACTGCGCGGCGCCGCGCCCGGGGCGCGCTTCCCCTGGTACGGCCCGCCCATGGCCACCGCATCCATGGCCACCGCCCGCCTGATGGAGACCTGGGCCCACGGCCTGGACGTCGCGGCGACCCTCGGCGTGTCCCGCCCGCCCACCGACCGCCTGCGACACGTCGCCCGCATCGGCGTCCGCGCCCGGGACTTCGCCCACGCCGCCCACGGACTCACCCCGCCCGCCGAGCCGTTCCGCGTCGAACTCACCGGCCCCGGCGGCGACCTGTGGACGTACGGCCCCGAGGACGCCCCGCAGCGCGTCACCGGCCCGGCGCTCGACTTCTGCCTGCTCGCCACCCAGCGCGCCCACCGCGCCGACCTCGCCCTCACCGCCGAGGGCGAGGACGCCGACCGCTGGCTGGACATCGCCCAGGCCTTCGCCGGACCGCCGGGAGCGGGACGCCCGCCGGGAGCCGGCCGCCCGGCGAATGGGGAGCCCCGGTGAGCGTGCTCCGCGTCGGCAACGCCTCCGGCTTCTACGGCGACCGCTTCGACGCCATGCGCGAGATGCTCACCGGCGGCGAACTGGACGTCCTCACCGGCGACTACCTCGCCGAGCTGACCATGCTCATCCTGGGCCGGGACCGGCTGAAGGACCCCGGCGCCGGATACGCCCGCACCTTCCTGCGCCAACTGGAGGAGTGTCTCGGCCTCGCCCACCAGCGGGGCGTGCGCATCGTCGCCAACGCCGGGGGGCTCAACCCCGCGGGACTCGCCGACGCCGTACGCGCCCTGGCCGACCGCCTCGGCATCCCCGTCCGCGTCGCGCACGTCGAGGGCGACGACCTCACCGCCGCCCACCCGGGCGCCCTGGCCGCGCACGCCTACCTCGGCGGCTTCGGCATCGCCGAGTGCCTGCGGGCCGGCGCGGCCGTCGTCGTCACGGGCCGCGTCACCGACGCCGCGCTGGTCACCGGGCCCGCCGCCGCGCACTTCGGCTGGGGGCCGACGGAGTACGACCGGCTCGCGGGCGCGGTCGTCGCCGGGCACCTGCTGGAGTGCGGGGCGCAGGCCACCGGCGGCAACTACGCCTTCTTCCGGGACGGCGACGTACGGCGCCCCGGCTTCCCGCTCGCCGAACTGCACGCCGACGGCACCTCGGTCGTCACCAAGCACGACGGAACCGGCGGCTTCGTCGACGTCGGAACCGTCACCGCGCAACTGCTGTACGAGACGGGCGGCGCCCGGTACGCCGGGCCCGACGTCACCGCCCGGCTCGACACCGTACGGCTCACCCAGGACGGACCCGACCGCGTCCGCGTCGAGGGCGTGCGCGGCGAGGCACCGCCGCCCACCCTCAAGGTCGGCCTCAACCGGCTCGGCGGCTTCCGCAACGAGGTCGCCTTCGTGCTCACCGGCCTCGACGTCGAGGCCAAGGCCGCGCTGGTACGGGACCAGATGGAGCCGGTGCTGGGCAAGGTCTCCGACGTCCGCTGGGACCTGGTCCGCACCGACCGGCCCGACGCCCCCACCGAGGAGACGGCCGGCGCCCTGCTGCGGCTCGTCGTCCGGGACGCCGACCAGCAGGCCGTCGGGCGGGCGCTGAGCGGCGCCGCGATCGAGCTGGCCCTCGCCTCCTACCCCGGCTTCCACGTGCTCGCGCCACCGGGGAAGGGGGCGCCCTACGGCGTGTTCGAGGCCGCCCACGTCCCCCAGGACAGCGTCGACCACGTCGCCGTCCTCCCCGACGGGCAGCGGACGGCCGTGGCGCCGGCCCGGGACACCGCCGTACTCCACGCCGTACCCGAACCGCCCCTGCCCGAGCCGCTGCCGCCCGGACCCGTGGCCCGCGCCCCCCTCGGCCTGGTCGCCGGTGCCCGCAGCGGTGACAAGGGCGGCGACGCCAACGTCGGCGTGTGGGCGCGCACCGACGACGCCTGGCGCTGGCTCGCCCACGAACTGACCGCCGACCGGTTCCGCGAGCTGATCCCCGAGGCCCGCGGCCTGCCCGTCACCCGGCACCAGCTCCCCAACCTGCGCGCCCTCAACTTCGTCGTCGAGGGCATCCTCGGCGAGGGCGTCGCCGCGCAGGCCCGCTTCGACCCGCAGGCCAAGGCGCTCGGCGAATGGCTGCGCGCCCGGCACCTGGACATCCCGGAGGGCCTGCTGTGACCGTCCCGCCGTACACCCCGGAGGCCCTGCCGTGACCGTCCTGCCCTCCGCCCTGGACCCGGCCGCCCCCGACCACCGGGCCAACCGCGAGGCCATGCTCGCCAGACTCGCCGACCTGGACGCCGAACACGCCAAGGCCCTCGCGGGCGGCGGCGAGAAGTACGTCGCCCGGCACCGGAAGCGCGGCAAGCTGCTGGCCCGCGAGCGCATCGAGCTGCTCCTCGACCCCGACACGCCCTTCCTGGAGCTGTCGCCGCTCGCCGCCTGGGGGAGTGAGTACGCCGTGGGCGCGTCCCTCGTCACCGGCATCGGCGTCGTCGAGGGCGTCGAGTGCCTGATCACCGCCAACGACCCGACCGTGCGCGGCGGCGCCAGCAACCCCTGGTCGCTGAAGAAGGCCCTGCGCGCCAACGACATCGCCCTCGCCAACCGGCTGCCCTGCATCAGCCTCGTCGAGTCCGGCGGCGCCGACCTGCCCTCGCAGAAGGAGATCTTCATCCCGGGCGGGGCGATCTTCCGCGACCTGACCCGGCTCTCGGCTGCCGGAATCCCCACCATCGCCGTCGTGTTCGGCAACTCGACGGCCGGGGGCGCCTACATCCCCGGCATGTCCGACCACACCATCATGGTCAAGGAGCGCGCCAAGGTCTTCCTCGGCGGGCCGCCGCTGGTCAAGATGGCCACCGGCGAGGAGAGCGACGACGAGTCGCTGGGCGGCGCCGAGATGCACGCCCGCACCTCCGGCCTCGCCGACCACTTCGCCGTCGACGAGCCCGACGCGCTGCGCCAGGCCCGCCGGATCGTCGCCCGCCTCAACCACCGCAAGGCGTACGCCGATCCGCCGCTCGCCGAACCGCCCAAGTACGACCCCGGGGAACTCCTCGGCATCGTCCCCGGCGACCTGCGCACCCCCTTCGACCCGCGCGAGGTGATCGCCCGGATCGTCGACGCCTCCGACTTCGACGAGTTCAAGCCCCTGTACGGGACCAGCCTGACCACCGGCTGGGCGAGCCTGCACGGCTACCCGGTCGGCGTCCTCGCCAACGCCCAAGGGGTCCTGTTCAGCGAGGAGTCGCAGAAGGCCGCCCAGTTCATCCAGCTCGCCAACCAGCGGGACATCCCGCTGCTCTTCCTGCACAACACCACCGGCTACATGGTCGGCAAGGAGTACGAACAGGGCGGCATCATCAAGCACGGCGCCATGATGATCAACGCGGTCTCCAACTCCCGCGTCCCCCACCTGTCCGTGCTCATGGGCGCCTCCTACGGCGCCGGCCACTACGGCATGTGCGGCCGCGCCTACGACCCCCGCTTCCTCTTCGCCTGGCCCAGCGCCAAGTCCGCCGTCATGGGTCCGCAGCAGCTCGCCGGCGTCCTGTCCATCGTCGCCCGCCAGTCCGCCGCCGCGAAGGGACAGCCCTACGACGACGAGGGCGACGCCGCCCTGCGCGCCATGGTGGAGCAGCAGATCGAGTCCGAGTCGCTGCCCATGTTCCTGTCCGGGCGGCTCTACGACGACGGCGTCATCGACCCGCGCGACACCCGCACCGTCCTCGGCCTGTGCCTGTCCGCCGTGCACACCGCCCCCTACGAGGGCGCGCGCGGCGGCTTCGGCGTCTTCCGGATGTGAGGAACCACGTGATTACTTCCGTACTCGTCGCCAACCGGGGCGAGATCGCCTGTCGCGTCTTCCGCACCTGCCGGGAGTGGGGGATCCGCACCGTCGCCGTGCACTCGGACGCCGACGAGAACGCCCTCCACGCGCGCGAGGCCGACGCCGCCGTACGCCTGCCGGGCGCGACCCCCGCCGACACCTACCTGCGCGGCGACCTGATCGTGAAGGCCGCCGTCGCCGCCGGAGCCGACGCCGTCCACCCCGGATACGGCTTCCTCTCCGAGAACGCCGGCTTCGCGCGCGCCGTACGGGACGCGGGCCTGGTGTGGATCGGGCCGCCGCCCGAGGCCATCGAGGCGATGGCGTCCAAGACCCGCGCCAAGGAACTCATGGGCATCGCGCCCCTCACCGACGTCACCGAGGCCGACCTGCCGGTCCTGGTGAAGGCGGCGGCGGGCGGCGGCGGACGCGGCATGCGCGTCGTACGCGACCTCGCCGACCTCGACGCCGAACTGACCGCCGCCCGCGCGGAGGCCGCGAGCGCCTTCGGCGACGGCGAGGTCTTCGTCGAGCCCTATCTGGAGAACGGCCGCCACGTCGAGGTGCAGATCCTCGCCGACACCCACGGCACCGTCTGGGCGCTCGGCACCCGCGACTGCTCCCTCCAGCGCCGCCACCAGAAGGTGATCGAAGAGGCCCCGGCACCCGGTCTGGCCCCCGGACTCACCGCCGAACTCCACGACCTCGCCGTACGCGCCGCCCGAGCCGTCGACTACGCCGGCGCCGGCACCGTCGAGTTCCTCGTCGCCGACGGCAGGGCGCACTTCCTGGAGATGAACACCCGCCTCCAGGTCGAACACCCCGTCACGGAGGCGGTCTTCGGCATCGACCTCGTCGCCCTCCAACTGCGGGTCGCGGAGGGCCACGCCCTGGAGGCCGACCCGCCACGCGCGCGTGGCCACGCCGTCGAGGCCCGCCTGTACGCCGAGGACCCGGCGAGCGGCTGGGCCCCGCAGACCGGCCGCCTGCACCGCCTCACCGTGCCCGACGGCATCCGCCTGGACACCGGCTACACCGACGGCGACGACATCGGCGTCCACTACGACCCGATGCTCGCCAAGGCGGTCGCCCACGCCCCCACGCGCGCGGAGGCCGTCCGCCGTCTCGCCGGCGCCCTGGACCGGGCCGAGATCCACGGCCCGGTCACCAACCGCGACCTGCTCGTCCGCTCCCTGCGCCACGAGGAGTTCACGTCCGGCCGGATGGACACGGGCTTCTACGACCGCCACCTCGCCGGCCTGACCCGGTCGGCTCCCGACCCCCTCGCCCCCCTGGCCGCCGCCCTGGCCGACGCGAGCACCCGCGCGGGCCGCTTCGGCGGCTGGCGCAACCTGCCCTCGCAGGCGCAGGTCAAGCGCTACGCCGGGGCGGGCGAGGAACACGAGGTCCGCTACCACCACACCCGCACCGGTCTCACCGCCGAGGGCGTCCGCGTCGTCCACGCCGGCCCCGACCGGGTCGTCCTGGAAACCGAAGGCGTACAACGCCGCTTCGCCATCGCCCGCTACGGCGACCGCATCCACGTCAACGCGACCGTACTCACCGCCCTGCCCCGCTTCCCCGACCCCACCGCCCAGCACGCCCCCGGCTCCCTCCTGGCGCCCATGCCGGGCACGGTCGTCCGCGTCGCGGAGGGCCTGACGGAGGGCACCACCGTCCAGGCGGGCCAGCCCCTCCTGTGGCTGGAGGCCATGAAGATGGAACACCGGATCACCGCCCCGGTGACGGGGAAACTGACGGTGCTCCCGGTAGGCCTCGGACGACAAGTGGAGATGGGCACCCTCTTGGCGATCGTCGAGTCCGACTGACCCAGGGGCGCGGGGAACTGCGCGACCAGCCACAACGGACCCGCACTCGTACAGCGACCGAAGGAGCCCCGTGACCACCCTCATCGAATCCGAAGAGCACAAGTCCCTCCGCGCAGCGGTATCGGCCTTCGCCCGAACCCGCCCCCACACCGCCGACCCCGAAGACAACAAACGCCTCTGGCAGGACGCGGCCAAGCTCGGCTACATAGGCGTCAACCTGCCGGAGGCATACGGCGGAGGCGGCGCCGGCATCACCGAACTCTCCCTCGTCCTCGAGGAGCTGGGCGCCGCCGGCAACCCGCTGCTCATGATGATCGTCTCCCCGGCGATCTGCGGCACCGTCATCGCCCGCTTCGGCACCGAGGAGCAGAAGCGCGAGTGGCTTCCGTCCCTCGCCGACGGCACCCGCCTCATGGCCTTCGGCATCACCGAACCCGACGCCGGCTCCAACAGCCACCGCATCACCACCACCGCCCGCCGCGACGCGGCCACCGGGGACTGGATCCTCACCGGCCGCAAGGTCTTCGTCTCCGGCGTCGACATCGCCGACGCCACCCTGATCGTCGGCCGCACCGAGGACGCCCGCACCGGCAAGCTCAAGCCCTGCCTGTTCATCGTCCCGCGCGACGCCCCCGGCTTCGAGCGCCGCGCCATCGACATGGAACTCGACGCGGTGGACCGGCAGTTCGAGCTCACTCTCGACGACGTACGGCTGCCCGCCGACGCCCTGGTCGGCGACGAGGACGCGGGTCTGCTCCAGCTCTTCGCGGGCCTCAACCCCGAGCGCGTCATGACCGCCGCCTTCGGCATCGGCATGGGCCGCCACGCCCTCTCCCGCGCCCTCGACTACGCCCGCGAGCGCACCGTCTGGAAGACGCCCATCGGCGCCCACCAGGCCATCGCGCACCCCCTCGCCCAGGCGCACATCGACCTGGAACTCGCCCGCCTGATGATGCAGAAGGCCGCCCACCTCTACGACGCGGGCGACGACGTGGGCGCCGGCGAGGCCGCCAACATGGCGAAGTACGCCGCCGGGGAGGCCTGCGTGAAGGCCGTCGACCAGGCCGTGCACACCCTCGGCGGCAACGGCCTCACCCGCGAGTACGGGCTCGGCCGGCTGATCACGGCGTCCCGTGTCGCCCGTATCGCCCCCGTGAGCCGGGAGATGATCCTCAACTACGTCTCCCACCAGACCCTGGGCCTGCCCAAGTCGTACTAGGCCAGTACTAGGCCGTGTCCAAGCGGCGTTGGAGGAACCGTGTTCCGCAGCGAGTACGCAGACGTCCCGCCCGTCGACCTGCCCATCCACGACGCGGTGCTCGGCGGGGCCGCCGCCTTCGGGGACACCCCGGCGCTCATCGACGGCACCGACGGCACCACCCTCACCTACGAGCAGGTGGACCGGTTCCACCGGCGCGTCGCCGCCGCCCTCGCCGGGACCGGCGTGCGCAAGGGCGACGTCCTCGCCCTGCACAGCCCCAACACCGTCGCCTTCCCGCTCGCCTTCTACGCCGCCACCCGCGCGGGCGCCTCCGTCACCACGGTGCACCCGCTCGCCACGGCCGAGGAGTTCGCCAAACAGCTGCGGGACTGCGCCGCCCGCTGGATCGTCACCGTCGCACCGCTCCTGGACACCGCCCGACGGGCCGCCGAACTCGCGGGCGGCGTCCAGGAGATCCTGGTCTGCGACAGCGCGCCCGGCCACCGCTCGCTGATCGACATGCTGGCCTCCACCGCGCCCGAACCGTCCGTCCCGATCGACCCGGCCGAGGACGTCGCCGCCCTGCCCTACTCCTCGGGCACCACCGGCACACCCAAGGGCGTCATGCTCACCCACCGGCAGATCGCCACCAACCTCGCCCAGCTCGAACCGTCGATGCCGTCCGCGCCCGGCGACCGCGTCCTGGCCGTCCTGCCGTTCTTCCACATCTACGGGCTGACGGCCCTCATGAACGCCCCGCTGCGGCTCGGCGCCACCGTCGTCGTCCTGCCCCGCTTCGACCTGGAGCAGTTCCTCGCCGCCATCCAGAACCACCGCATCACCAGCCTCTACGTCGCCCCGCCGATCGTCCTGGCCCTCGCCAAACACCCCCTGGTCGCCGACTACGACCTCTCCTCGCTGAAGTACATCGTCAGCGCCGCCGCCCCCCTGGACGCGCGCCTCGCCGCCGCCTGCTCCCAGCGGCTCGGCCTGCCGCCCGTCGGCCAGGCCTACGGCATGACGGAACTGTCCCCGGGCACCCACGTCGTCCCCCTGGACGCCATGGCCGACGCGCCACCCGGCACCGTCGGCAGACTCATCGCCGGCACCGAGATGCGCATCGTCTCCCTCACCGACCCCGGCAAGGACCTCCCCGCCGGGGAATCCGGCGAAATCCTCATCCGCGGCCCCCAGATCATGAAGGGCTACCTCAACCGCCCCGACGCCACCGCCGCGATGATCGACGAGGAGGGCTGGCTGCACACCGGCGACGTCGGACACACCGACACCGACGGCTGGCTCTTCGTCGTCGACCGCGTCAAGGAACTCATCAAGTACAAGGGCTTCCAGGTGGCCCCCGCCGAACTCGAGGCCCTCCTGCTCACCCACCCCCGCATCGCCGACGCCGCCGTCATCGGCGAGTACGACGACGACGGCAACGAGGTACCGCACGCCTTCGTCGTACGCCAGCCGGCCGCACCCGGCCTCGCGGAGGGCGAGATCATGATGTACGTCGCCGAACGCGTCGCCCCCTACAAACGCGTCCGCAAGGTCACCTTCACCGACGCCGTCCCCCGCGCCGCGTCCGGCAAGATCCTGCGCCGCGAACTGAGGAAGCAGCAGTGACCACCGTCCTCCGCACCCGCACGCGGGGAGTCGAGACCCTCACCCTCGACTCCCCGCACAACCGCAACGCCCTGTCCGCCGCCCTCGTCGGCGACCTGACCGGCGCCCTCACCGCGGCGGGCGAGGACCCCGGCGTCCGCGCCGTCGTCCTCGCCCACACCGGCAACACCTTCAGCGCGGGCGCCGACCTGCGCGACCCGCCCGACCCGGACGCCCTGGTCGGCCTGTTCCGGCGGATCGCCGAGGTGCCGAAACCGGTGATCGCCCGGGTCGCCGGGCACGTCCGCGCGGGCGGCCTCGGTCTGGTCGCCGCCTGCGACATCGCGGCGGCGTCCACGGAGTCGACCTTCGCCTTCACCGAGGTCCGCATCGGCGTCGCGCCCGCCGTCATCTCCCTGACCCTGCTGCCCCGCACCGACCCGCGCGCCCTCGCCCGCTACTACCTCACCGGCGAACGCTTCGACGCCGCCGAGGCCGCCCGCACCGGCCTGGTCACGGCGGCGGGCGACGACGTGGACGCCGTACTCGCACCCGTCCTCGACGGTGTGCGCCGTGCCTCACCGCAGGGCCTGGCCGAGACGAAACGGCTGCTCACGGCTAGGGTGCTGGAGGCCTTCGACCGGGACGCGGCCGGCCTGACCGCGCTCTCGGCCCGGCTGTTCGCCTCCCCGCAGGCCCGCGAGGGGATGACGGCCTTCCTCGAACGACGGGATCCGGAATGGGTGGTGTGAGCGGCGCCGCGAACACGGCGGACCGCACGGAGCGCGTACCCAAGCAGGACCGCAGCCGGGCCACCCGGCAGCGGCTCCTCGAAGCCGCCGTGGCCTGCCTCGCCGAACGCGGCTGGGCCGGGTCCACGGTCTCCGTCGTCGCCGAACACGCCGGCGTCTCCCGCGGCGCCGCCCAGCACCACTTCCCCACCCGCGAGGACCTCTTCACCGCGGCCGTGGAGTACGTCGCCGAGGAACGCTCCGTCGCGCTGCGCCACCTGTTCCCCGGGGGCGCGGCCGCCGGTGACCGGCGCGCGGTGGTCGCCGCGCTCGTCGACCTCTACACCGGCCCGCTCTTCCGCGCCGCCCTGCACCTGTGGGTGGCCGCCTCCAACGAGGAGCAGCTGCGCGGCCGGGTCACCGAACTGGAGGCCCGCGTCGGCCGCGAGAGCCACCGCATCGCCGTCGACCTCCTCGGCGCCGACGAGTCCCGCCCCGGCGCCCGCGAAACCGTCCAGGGCCTCCTGGACATGGCCCGCGGCCTGGGCCTCGCCAACCTCCTCACCGACGACGCGGCCCGGCGGGAACGGGTGGTGGAGCAGTGGGCGCGGCTGCTGGACGCGGCGCTGACGCGGGAGGTGGGGTGACGCCGTGGGGGACCGGTTCCAGGTGATCGTCGACCTCGACGCGGACGACGGCGACGCCGAGCCGCTCGCCCGGCGCGTGCGGGAGTGGCTCGTGGTCGAGGGCGTCGTCCTCGCCGAGCGCACCCCCTGCGTTCCCGGCCGGCCCCTGGGGCACCCGCCCGGCCCGCACTGGGAGCGGGCGGTGACCGACGACTGGGACTTCCCGCCCTCGGACGGCCTCGCCGTCCACACCCGGCGCACCGGCTTCACCAGCGGCGCGGACATGCCGGGCGCGGCCCTGTGCCCCCGGTGTGCGGCGGCCGTCGTCCTCGACGACGCAGCCGCCTGGCAGACCTTCAGCACCGCGATGCGGACCTGGCACGACACGGGCGCGGCGGCGGTGGACTGCCCGGCCTGCGCCGCGCCGGTCCCCGTCCAGGACTGGACCTGGGACGAGGCTCCACTCGCTCTCGGGCACCTCGGCTTCGAGTTCTGGAACTGGCCCGACCTCACCGACGACTTCCGGGCCCGCGTCGCCGCCCACCTCGACGGCCACCGCACCTCGTACCTGTGGGGCAAGTTCTAGACGCGGCGCCAAAACCCGTCACGGACTCAGCCGCTCCACCCGCCAGCCCCCGCCGCCCTCCGCCACGTACCGCAACCGGTCGTGCAGCCGGTTCTCCCGGCCCTGCCAGAACTCCACCGCCTCCGGCACCACCCGAAACCCGCCCCAGTGCGGCGGCACCGGCACCTGCTCGCCCTCCGGATAGCGCGCCGCCAGCTCGGCGTACGCCGCGTCCAGGGCACGGCGGTCCGCCACCACCGAGGACTGGACGCTCGCCCAGGCACCCAGCTGCGACCCGTGCGGCCGGGTCCGGAAGTACCCGGCGGTCTCGTCCCGCCCGGTGCGGCACGCCACGCCCGTCACCACGACCTGCCGGGCCATCGGATGCCACGGGAACAGCAGCGAGACGTAACGGTTCGCGTCCAGCTCGCGCGCCTTGCGGGAGTCGTAGTTGGTGTAGAAGACGAACCCCCGCTCGTCGAAGTGCTTCAGCAGCACCGTGCGGGAGCTGGGCCGCCCCTCGGCGTCCGCCGTGGAGACCACCATGGCGTTCGGCTCGAACAGCCCGCCGTCCGTCGCCGCCTGCTTGAACCAGCGCGCGAACTGCTCGACGGGCGTCGCCGCCAGCTCGGTCTCGGACAGCCCCTCGGCCCGGTACTGCTTGCGCATCGACGCGAGATCGAAGGGAACCTGGGCGGCGGCGGGGACGGCGGAATCGGCTTCGCGATCGGTCACGCCGCCCATCCTGCCGTATCCGCTCCGCCCCCCGGCCGGGGTGGCACCGAGTGCCGCACCCACTCCCCAAGCACGGCACTCGGGGATATGGTTCTTGGTCCCGCTCCGGCCGGATGACCGACGGCCGCACGGGGCATCACAGGGGTGACCGGCAGGACCGCGAGTCGGGGACACGACCGCGGATCCATGGAGGCGGCGCACCGCCTCCGCCCAGGTCGCCGCAGACCACTGATCACGAGGAGCCGCCTGATGTCCGACTTCGTACCCGGGCTAGAGGGAGTCGTCGCCTTCGAGACGGAGATCGCCGAACCCGACAAGGAGGGCGGCGCCCTCCGCTACCGCGGCGTCGACATCGAGGACCTGGTCGGCCACGTCTCCTTCGGCAACGTGTGGGGACTGCTCGTCGACGGGGCCTTCAACCCCGGCCTGCCGCCCGCCGAGCCCTTCCCCATCCCCGTGCACTCCGGCGACATCCGGGTCGACGTCCAGTCCGCCCTGGCCATGCTCGCCCCCGCCTGGGGCCTCAAACCCCTCCTGGACATCGACGCCGCGCAGGCCCGCGACGACCTCGCCCGCGCCGCCGTCATGGCCCTGTCCTACGTCGCCCAGTCGGCGCGCGGCCAGAGCCTGCCCATGGTCCCGCAGCGCGAGATCGACAAGGCCAACTCGGTGGTCGAACGCTTCATGATCCGCTGGCGCGGCGAACCCGACCCCAAGCACGTCGCCGCCGTCGACGCCTACTGGACCTCCGCCGCCGAGCACGGCATGAACGCCTCCACCTTCACCGCCCGCGTCATCGCCTCCACCGGCGCCGACGTGGCCGCCGCCCTCTCCGGAGCCGTCGGCGCCATGTCCGGCCCACTGCACGGCGGCGCCCCCTCCCGCGTCCTGCACATGATCGAGGAGATCGAGCGCACCGGCGACGCCGAGGCCTACGTCAAGAAGACCCTCGACGCGGGCGAACGCCTCATGGGCTTCGGCCACCGCGTCTACCGCGCCGAGGACCCGCGCGCCCGCGTCCTGCGCCGCACCGCCCGCGAACTGGGCGCCCCGCGCTACGAGGTCGCCGAGGCCCTGGAGAAGGCCGCCCTCGCCGAGCTCCACGCCCGCCGCCCCGACCGGGTGCTGGCCACCAACGTCGAGTTCTGGGCCGCCATCATGCTGGACTTCGCGGAGGTCCCGGCGCCCATGTTCACCTCGATGTTCACCTGCGCCCGCACCGCCGGCTGGTCCGCCCACATCCTGGAGCAGAAGCGCACCGGCCGCCTGGTCCGTCCCTCCGCCCGCTACACGGGCCCGGGCACCCGCGACCCGCGTGAGATCGAGGGCTACGCCGACATCGCCGACTGATCCCCCTGAAACGCAGGCGACCCGCGAGTCTGGTTCCTCCGTGGAGGAGCCGGCCGGACGTACCGGCGACTCGCGGGTCGGGTGACTGCTCTGGGATTGGGCCGGCTGCACGCGTCTTTCACGCGCTGGTCCGGCGCCGCACTCCGTGTGGTGCCGGGCCGCTAGCCCGCAGCCACCTCACGCGTCCGGATGTCATACATCTGCCGAACCACCTCCCTTCTCGTGTACGGACCACCCTAAGAACGGGGCGGCCGTCGATTCAATCGATTTTCCGGATCGATTCGTTGCCGATCTCCCATGGACGCGTCTTCGCTGGTCACCTACGGTTTCGCCCATGACGAAACGCCAGGGGGCCCCGCCGGCAAGGCGGGTGATAGTCAGTGGATCGACGTTCGAGGAGCGGATCGGGTACGCCCGGGCCGTCGTCGACGGCGACCGGGTGCACGTGTCGGGGACGACGGGGTTCGACTACACGTCGATGACGATTTCCGACGACGTCGTGGAGCAGGCCGAGCAGTGCCTGCGGAACATCGGGGCCGCGCTCGCCGAGGCGGGGTGCACGTTCGCGGACGTGGTGCGGGTGCGGTACCTGCTGCCCGCACGGGAGGACTTCGAGCCCTGCTGGCCCGTGCTGCGGCGGACGTTCGGCCGGGTGCGGCCGGCCGCGACGATGACGGTGTGCGGGCTCGCGGACGAGCGGATGCGCATCGAGATCGAGGTGGACGCGCGGCGGGGGACGGTCGCCGCGGGGCCCGGATCGGCGCTGCGGATCGAGCCGGTGGACGGGGACGCCATGGTGGAACAGTGGCGGCACGTGCACAACGTGATCGTGCCGCCGGCCGCCATGACCCTCGACGAGGCGCGTGAGCGCGTCGGACGCAACCGGCTGGCCAACGCCTACCTGGGGGACGTCCTCGTCGGCTGCTCCACCGTGCGGCCGCCCGGCGGCGAGGAGCGGGCGGCGACCGTGATCGCGCGGGTGCTGCCCGCCTACCGGGGGCGCGGGATCGGTACGGCGCTCTACGAGGAGGGGCTGGCGCACGCGCGCGTACTGGGTGCCGGGGCGGTGGAGACCGTGGTGCTGGCGGCCAACGCCGACGGGCTGCGGTTCGCCGGGGCGCGCGGGTTCGTCGAGAAGGAGCGGTACGTGCTCGACGGCGAGAGCGACGAATGGGTCGATCTCAGGCTCGCCGCCGGGCCGGCGTGACGCCTGCCGTCTCCCGCCGCACGGCCCCCGTCATGCCCCGTCATGACGGGGGCGTATGCCGAGTTTCCGCAGTACAACGATTTCCCGCGAACTTGCGGGAACCCGGTGTGTGCTGCATCACGTTCGAGTTGAATGAAGGCCAGTGAGCGAACCGACGTACGGTACGGCGGACGCAGCCTGCAGGGGGTCCAGGTGAGTGCTTCCCGGCGTAGTGGGACCACCGACGAGCTGGGGCCGGACGAGCCGGAGCAGCCCGAGCGGGACGGCGCGGACCTGTTGGCCGCGCTCCTCGACGGCATGGACGCGGCTCTGTGCGCCTTCGACGCGGAGGGGGTCGTCACCCACTGGAACCGCGAGGCGGAGCGGATCCTGGGCTGGAGCGCGGCCGAGGCCGTGGGACGGCAGGGCTTCGCCGGGTGGGCGGTGCGCAGCGCGGACGCCGGCGAGGTGGAGGACCGGCTGCTGTCCGCGATGCGGGCGCCGGGGCGGCAGGTGCACGAGTTCGCGCTGCTGACCAAGGACGGCGGCCGGGTGCTGGTACGCACCCAGTCCGCGGCGGTGCGCGGTCCCGACGGGAAGCCCGCCGGGGTGTACTGCGCGTTCAGCGAGGTGCACGCGCAGATCGACCTGGAGCGGTCCATCGCGCTGAGCGAGGCCCTGCTGGAGGACGCGAGCTGGGGTGTCGTCCTGGTGGACGTGGACCTGCGGCCCGCCGTGGTCAACGCGCACGCGGCGCGGGCGCTGGGCGCCGGGCGTACGTCCGTCCTGGGGCGGCCGCTCGGTGATCTGCTCGCCCAGGGCGTCGAGGAGCTGGAGAACGCGCTGACGCACGTCCTCGCCGAGGGCGCGCCGCCCGCACCGGCCGAGGTGTGGGTGAGCCTGCGCACGCCGGAGGGCGAACGGCGCCGGTGCTGGCGCAGCGGGTTCGTGCGGCTGGCCTCGCCGCTGGCCGAGGAGCCGGTGCCGTTGGGGGTCGGCTGGCTGTTCCAGGACGTCACGGAGTCGAAGCAGGGCGAGCAGGAGGCGGCGCTGCTGCGCTTCAGGGCCAACCAGCTGCACCGGGCGGCGCGTGCCGCGGCCGAGTGCGAGGACCCGGCGGAGGCCGCGATCGTCCACCTCGACTTCGCGCTGGCCGGGTTCGCCGACCACGCCCTGATCGACCGGGTCGTCGGCGGCGCCGCGCCGGACACCGACGCGGCCGAGCCGGTGCGGCTGGTCCGGGTCGCGGCCACGCCGTCCGGCGCGCCGGGGCCGAGCGTTCCGTCCGGGACCGCCGGGATGCCGGTGCGCTACGGCGAGGGGCATCCCGCCGTGCAGTGCGTGGAGCGGGCCGGCTCGGTGCGGGCCAGCGCCGGGGTGCGGACGGTGCCCGAGGAGCAGGTGCGGCAGTGGGCGGCGGCCCGGCAGTGGCCGGCGGACACGGTGCACGGCCTGTGCGCGGTGCTGCGCAGCCGCGGCCGGACCCTGGGCGTCGTCACCTTCCTGCGGGGCGCGGGCCGCAGCGCCTTCGAGCGGCCGGACGCCATGTACGCCGAGGACGTGGCGGTCCGGATCGCGACGGCACTGGACCTGGCCGGCGCGGTGGACCGGCGCTGAACGGGGCCCGGGTCCGTTCAGCGGCGGTAGAAGATGCGGTCCCCGTACTGGTCAAGGACGCGGCCGTTCCACTCGTGGCCGCCGTCCACGTTGCCGGAGCGCAGGAGCGGGGGCTCGATGCCGCGGTCGGCGAGGGCGGCGGCCGCCGTGGCCGTCATGGCCTGCATGAGGGCGCTGGTGACGACCGTGGAGGCGGGCGCGAAGGGCGCCGGGACGGTGTCCAGGGTGAGTTCCGCGTCGCCGACGGCGATCTTGGAGTCCAGCACGATGTCGCAGTGGTCCTTGAGGAACGTGCCGGAGGCGTGCCGCGACGTCGTCTCGGTCGCGTACGCCACCGAGGTCACCCCGACGACCCGGACGCCGAGGGCGCGGGCGTTCATGGCCATCTCCACGGGCAGCGCGTTGCGGCCGGAGAGGGAGATGATCACCAGGGCGTCGCCCTCGCGGAGCGGCGAGGAGTCCAGTACGGCGCTCGCGAGGCCGTCGACGCGTTCCAGGGCGGAGCCGAGCGTGGCCGGCATCACGTCGACGCCGACGACGCCGGGCACGGTGAGCAGGTTCATCAGGGCGAGTCCGCCCGCGCGGTACACGACGTCCTGGGCGGCGAGCGAGGAGTGGCCGGCGCCGAAGGCGAAGAGCCGGCCGCCGTTCTGCACGGTGTCGGCGAGCAGGGTGCCGGCCGCCTCGATGCTGTCCGCCTCCTCGTCGCGGACGCGTCGCAGGAGGTCGATCGCCGCGTCGAGGAACTGGCCGGCCGGCTTGCGGTCGCTCATGCGGGACCCCTTCGGTGTGGCTGCGTCGCGGATCACGGTGCGGTCTGGACCAGTGCGGTGTCAATACGGCGTCAACGCTGTGGGACGGTGGGGCGCGAGTGGGCGCGCGCGGGCCCGTCCGGGCCCGGCTTTTCGCGGCGCGGCACGGTTGTCGGTGGTATGCGTCAGAATTGGTGGCAGGGCCAGCGCACGCGCCGGTGGGCCGCAGCCTCCGGCAATCTCATCGAGGGGCACATATGTCCGGACTGATCGACACCACGGAGATGTACCTCCGCACCATCCTCGAACTGGAAGAGGAAGGTGTGGTCCCGATGCGCGCCCGGATCGCCGAGCGGCTCGACCAGAGCGGTCCGACGGTCAGCCAGACGGTGGCGCGGATGGAGCGCGACGGTCTGGTGTCCGTGGCGGCGGACCGGCATCTGGAGCTGACCGACGAGGGCAGGCGGCTGGCGACGCGCGTGATGCGCAAGCACCGGCTCGCGGAGTGCCTGCTCGTCGACGTGATCGGCCTGGAGTGGGAGCAGGTGCACGCGGAGGCGTGTCGCTGGGAGCACGTGATGAGCGAGGCGGTGGAGCGCCGCGTCCTGGAGCTGCTGCGGCACCCGACCGAGTCGCCGTACGGCAACCCGATCCCGGGCCTGGAGGAGCTGGGCGAGACGGACGGGGCCGACCCCTTCCTGGACGAGGGCATGGTGTCCCTCGCCGACCTCGATCCCGGGGTGGAGGGCAAGACGGTCGTCGTGCGCCGTATCGGCGAGCCGATCCAGACGGACGCCCAGCTGATGTACACGCTGCGCCGGGCCGGAGTGCAGCCCGGCTCGGTGGTGAGCGTGACCGAGTCGGCGGGCGGCGTGCTGGTGGGCAGCGGCGGTGAGGCCGCCGAGCTGGAGTCGGACACCGCCTCCCACGTGTTCGTCGCCAAGCGCTGACCGCACCGGGGCGGACCCGGTGGGCGGAATCGCAGCGGCCGGGCGTTTCCCGTGCGAGGCTGTGGCGTGAGGCAGAGGACGCGAGGGGCTCTTGGCCGTGGCCGGCAGTGATGTCGCGCCCGGGCCGGAGAGGGGGAGGGCGTGCCGGAGAGACGGAGAGGGCCCCGGCGCCGTGCGGCGCCGGGGCCTGTCCTCCCCTGTGCTGACCTGGAGCCCCGAGCTCTCAAGGTCAATCCCCTCGGACCGATTTCCCCGAGCGGTCCGCCTCCCGTTGAAGATCTCCCCTGGGCGGCGGCGATCAATCCCTGAGTGGTGTCACTCGAATGAGGGGTGTTGCTCGGCGGGACGGCTTTTTCGAATGGGTATTCGATAAGCTTCGATAAATCTGCACGGCAGGCAGGACACGGTTCACAGGACCGGCCGGCCCGCGAGGGCGGGCGGGTCCGAGCGGAGCTTGGGGGTGCCAGGACCAATGGCGCGGCGCATCGACGTGACCGGCGCGGGCGGCGTACGGCTCGCGGCCTGGGAGTTCGGCGACCCTCCCAAGACCGACCGGACGCAGGACCGGGCGCACGAGACGTCCGGCCCCGCATCCGTCCCCGCGATCCCCGCGTCCGGGGCCGCAGACCTGCCCGGCGTGCTGTTACTGCACGGCCTGATGGGCCGCGCCTCGCACTGGGCCCCCACGGCCCGCTGGCTCTCCGCCCGCCACCGTGCCGTCGCCCTGGACCAGCGCGGCCACGGCCGCAGCGACAAGCCCCCGCGGGCCGCCTACACCCGCGAGGCCTACGTCGGGGACGTCGAGGCCGCCCTGGAGCAGCTCGGTCTCGGCCCGGCCGTCCTCGTCGGCCACGCCATGGGCGCGCTCACCGCCTGGCAGCTCGCCGCCAAACGCCCCGACCTGGTCCGCGGTCTGGTCATCTGCGACATGCGGGCCTCCGCTCTCGGCGCCGCCTCCCAGCACACCTGGACCGAGTGGTTCCGTGCCTGGCCGGTCCCCTTCGCCACGCTCGCCGACGTCCGCAAGTGGTTCGGCGAGGACGACCCCTGGGTGGAGCGCCCCAACCCGGCCCGCGGCGAGTTCTACGCCGAGGTGATGGCCGAGTCCCCGGACGGCTGGCGTCCCGTCTTCGAACCCGAGCAGATGCTCCGCTCCCGCGAGACGTGGGTCTACGACGCCCACTGGGAGGAGCTGGCCCAGGTGCGCTGCCCCACCCTGGTCGTGCGCGGCCTCGACGGCGAGCTGGGCCGCGCCGAGGCCCAGGAGATGGTCCGCGTCCTGCCGGACGGCCAGTACGCGGAGGTCGCCGACGCCGGCCACCTCGTCCACTACGACCAGCCGGAGGCGTGGCGGGCGGCCATCGAGCCCTTCCTGACCGCCCTCGGGGGCGCCTGACCGCCCGCGCCCCACGGAGGAGGGCCCGTCACCCTTTGCTGACCGCCGTGAGGATCTCCGGCAGCCGCCGGGCCGTACGCGGCGCGGCCAGCCGCAGGCCGAGCAGCGTCAGCGCCGCGCCGTACACCGCGCCGACCGGCAGCAGCAGCCATCCCGAGTCCCCGGTGCCCGCGCTGACGTTCACCCAGATCGTCAGCGCGATCACGGGCGCGCACAGCAGGGCCGCACCGATCATGCCGCCGAAGATCGAGACCCAGGCCAGCCCGACCTGGCCGGGGGCGACGTTCTTGTAGCCCTCCTGCGGGATGGAGTACGGGAAGCGCGCCGAGGTCCACGCGCCGGTCGCCAGCATCGCGCCGAGCAGCGCGAAGGACAGCCCGAGCGCCTCGGGCAGGGTCCGCCAGTCGTCGAGCATCGCGGTGGTCAGCACCGTGACGAGGGTGGCGTACGGCAGCGTGATCAGCAGCAGCGCCAGTGCGCGGGCGCGCAGCTCGACGTAGGCGTCCCTGGTCGAGGAGATGGTCATGGCGACCATCCAGAACGCGGACGTGTCCTGGCCGAACTGGTTGTACATCTGGATGCCGAGCATCCCGGCGGCGAAGCAGGCGAAGTAGACCGATCCGGTGCCCTGCCAGGCGTTGAACACCGGCACGATCAGGCCGATGGCCAGCGAGGTCACCCACGCCGCCTTGGTCTTCGGGTCGCGCCACACATAGCGCAGGGTGCGTTCCATGGTGGTGCCGGTGCGGCCCGCCGGCAGCCAGCGGGCGGGCCCGGCCGAGCCGCGCTCGCGCACCGCGCCGGTGTCGCCCTGGACGGTGGAGCCGTCGGGCGCCGTCATCAGCCGCGTCAGATGCCGCGCCCACACCCGCAGCAGCAGCACCAGCGCCGCCGCGGTCAGCGCCAGCTGGGCCACCGCGACGCCGTACGAGCCCTCGCTCGCCGCGTCCATCGCGCCGACCGCGGAGGCGGGCGGCACCCAGCGCACCACGTCGGCCACCGGGTCCAGCTCGCCGAGCCCCGACGAGCCCAGCCGCTGCGCGCCGAAGTTGACGAGCTGGGCGCCGACGGCGACGACCAGCCCGCTGAGCACCGCGAGATCGCGCCCCTTGCGACTGGTCAGCAGCCGCACGTTGGCGGCGGCGACGGCCCGTGCCAGGGTCACGCACACCAGCAGCGCGAGGACCGCGCCGACGATCCCGACGGCGTACGCCGCCCCGCCGTGCGCGACCGCGACCACGGAACCGGCGAACAAGCACAGCGTGAACAGCGGTCCGATGCCCACCAGCGAGGAGACGAGCAGGGCCCGCACCAGGGGGCCGGGCCGCAGCGGCAGCATCACCAGCCGGGTCGGGTCGAGCGTCTCGTCGCCGCCGGGGAAGAACAGCGGCATCACCGCCCAGCCCAGGGCGAGCACCGCGGCGAGCAGCACGACCAGTGCGTCCACGTGCGCGTACCCGCGCAGCGCGACGAGACCGATCAGCTGGAGCGCGGTGAAGAGCAGCACGAGGACGGCGGAGGCGATGTAGGCGGCCCGCCGCCCGCCGGACTGGCGCAGGCCGTTGCGCAGGAGCGACAGCTTCAGCCGCACGAAGACGGTGGTGAGGGGGGTGATCTGTGCGGTCCCGGGGGCCGGTGCGGTCCGCGCTCTCATCGGGACCCGCCGCCCAGCCAGTCCAGGTCGGAACCGGCGTCCCGGCCGCCCGCACCGACGAGTTCGAGGAACGCCTCCTGCAGCGAGGCCGCCTCGCCGCGCACCTCCGCGAGGGTGCCGGTGGCGCGGATGCGGCCGGCGGCCATGACGGCCACCCAGTCGCACAGCGACTCCACCAGCTCCATGACGTGGGAGGAGAAGACGACGGTGGCGCCGGAGGCGGTGTAGCGCTCCAGGACACCCCGGATGGTCTGCGCGGAGACCGGGTCGACGCCCTCGAACGGCTCGTCCAGGAACAGCACTTCAGGGTTGTGCAGCAGTGCGGCGGCCAGCCCGGTCTTCTTCCGCATGCCGGTCGAGTAGTCGACGACCAGCTTGTGCTGGGCGCCCGAGAGGTCGAGCACGTCGAGGAGTTGGGTGGCCCGCTTGTCGACCTCGTCGCCGGGCAGTCCGCGCAACCGGCCGGTGTAGCCGAGCAGTTCCCGGCCCGACAGCCGCTCGAACAGCCGCAGCCCCTCGGGCAGCACCCCGATCCTGGCCTTCACCTCGGCCGGGTCGCGCCACACGTCGTGCCCGACGACCTCGACCGAGCCCTGATCCGGCCGCAGCAGACCGGTCACCATGGAGAGCGTGGTGGTCTTCCCGGCCCCGTTGGGCCCGACGAGCCCGATGAACTTCCCCGCCGGCAACTCCAGGTCGATGCCACCCACGGCCACCTGCTGCCCGAACCGCTTCCAGAGCCCCTGAACCCGCACGGCGCTGTTACTCACCACATCTCCCTCCGTCGCGATGAACCCTACGGGGGAGCAGCGCCCCTGAAGGGGCGCGGGGGAACGGCGCGAGTACCACGGACCGGCCCGCGGCCGCCGAAGAGACAGTAACCGGGCAGACGAGAAGGCGCCCCCTAACGATCCCTGCCGCACGCGTACGCCAACGGCGAGATCAGCTCCTCCACATCCGGCAGCCACCGATTCGCAGCGGTCGGCCGGCAGGCCCACTGGACCGCTCCCCACGTCCCGACCCGCGTGGGCGGCGCCGCCACGTACGCCCCCTCCCCGAGCACGCCCAGATCGAGAGCCCGGGGCGCCCACCCCAGCCGACGTACGAGATCCGGCACCTTCGCCCCCGCGCCCGGCAGGACGAAGAACCGCATCCGCCGGTCCGGTGCCAGCGTCACCGGCCCCAGCGTCAGCTCCATCCGCTGCATCCGGGCCAGCGCCAGGAAGCCGGCGGTCTCGGGCACGTCGACCGCGTCGAACGTCCGCCCCGTGGGCAGCAGGACCGACGCCGTCGGCTGCTTCTGCCACATCCGCCGGACGGCGCTCGCGCTGCCCGTCGCCTGCGCCGCCCAGTCCTCGCGCGCCGGGTGCGCGCCCGGGGCGGCGCACGCCGGGGCGCCGCAGGAGCAGTGCTGCACCCCGCCGGCGGGCACCAGCCGGGTGCCGGGAAACACGTCCCAGTGACGCTCCTCGGCGTAGCGAACGGCGGTCTCCAGCAGCGACGTGCCGCGCTGCTGCGGGATCTGGGCGGCTTCGGTGCCGGGGATGGTCTCTTCCACGAGATCCTCAACTCCCGTGCTCACCGGGGGTTACGGGGCCTCCGCGCGCGGGGGAGGTGCACCGATGCCGCATTCGGGGCGCATGGGTGCATAGGTGGGGGCGCGCAGGAGGATTCGCCGTGG
Organism: Streptomyces sp. NPDC093065; assembly: GCF_044754585.1. Lineage (NCBI taxonomy): Bacteria > Bacillati > Actinomycetota > Actinomycetes > Kitasatosporales > Streptomycetaceae > Streptomyces > Streptomyces sp. NPDC093065. The sequence continues at coordinate 121,310 of NZ_JBIVPJ010000017.1, forward strand.
GAGCTGGGTAACCACGACTGGGGTCGGCGCGGGCCGTTGCCCCGGCAATCCTCGCAAACTACGCAAGTCTCGCATTGTCGGCACATCGACTGGGCATTGATCTTCACGGCCGGATCCGCTTCGTCCACCGATCCGTCCGGACAGCATCGAGACCGCAAGAGACCGCATGGGGGTTACGCCATGGCCGCAAGGCCTCTCGTCGCGCGGCAGCCGAACGAACGACTGCAGGCGCTCATTCAGGAAGCGGGCTGCTCGAACGCGGGCCTCGCCCGCCGGGTCAACGTGTGCGGGGTCGAGCACGGTCTCGACCTGCGGTACGACAAGACCTCCGTGGCCCGCTGGCTGCGCGGACAGCAACCGCGGGGCCGGGCACCGGCGATCATCGCCGAGGCGCTCGGACGCAAGCTCGGCCGCACGGTCACGGTCGACGAGATCGGCATGGCCAACGGCAAGAACCTCGCGTCCGGCGTCGGTCTCCAGTTCTCGCCGACGGTACTGGGGGCCATCGAGCAGGTCTGCGAGCTGTGGCGCAGCGACGTGGGGCGCCGGGACTTCCTGTCCGGTTCCTCCGTCGCCGCCTCCGCGCTGGTCGAGCCCAGCCGGGACTGGCTGATTTCCGCCCCCGATCCGCAGGTGTCGCGGTCGGCGGGGCCGCGGGTGGGCCAGTCCGACGTGGCGGCCGTGAAGGCGATGACACAGGCACTGGTCGGCCTGGACCACCAGTACGGCAGCGGGCACGTGCGCCCGGTCCTCGTGCACTACCTGAACAGCGTCGTCTCCGGACTGCTGGCCGGTTCCTACCGGGAGGCGGTCGGACGGGACTTGTTCGCCACGGTCGCGCGACTGACGGAACTGGCCGGATACATGGCCGTCGACACCGGCCAACCGGGCCTCGCCCAGCGGTACTACATCCAGTCGCTGCGGCTCGCGCAGGCGGCCGGGGACCGCGGCTACGGCGGGTACGTGCTGGCCGCCTCCATGAGCCACCTCGCCGCGCAGCTCGGGAACCCGCGCGAGATCGCCCAGTTGGCGCGGGCGGCGCAGGAGGGCGCACGCGGGCGGGTCACACCGCGCGCGGAGTCGATGTTCCACGCGGCCGAGGCCCGGGGCCACGCGCTCCTCGGCGACGTGCGGGCGGCCCACGAGGCGGCCGGCCGTGCGGTCGGGGCGATGGAGTCGGCCGATCCGTCCTCCGGGGACGACCCCGTGTGGATCGCGCACTTCGACGATGCCTACCTGGCCGACGAGTTGGCGCACTGCCACCGGGACCTCGGCCAGGCCGACGCGGCGGCGCGCTACGCACGGCAGTCGCTGGAGGGGCACCCCGAGTCCCGGGCGCGCAGGCGGGCCATCGGCCATGTGCTGTTGGCCACGGCGCAGGTGCAGCAGCGCGAGATCGAACAGGCCTGCAACACGGCGACGAGAGCCGTGGAACTCCTGGAGACGCTGCGCTCGAACCGGGGCGCCGAGTACCTGGACGACTTCCAGGCCCGGCTCGAGCCGTACCGGGAAGAAGCCGTGGTCAGAGAGTTCGGTGCCCGGCTCGACCTGCAGGCCGCCGCGTGAACGGACGGGGCGCGAATGCGTGAACGGGCGTGAAACCGCGCCGTGGTGAGCGCAAAGGCACATCAACAGCGTGGCGCGGCCCGGTTTTGTTACTGCTGTCACAGGGAAGGAGTTGACGCCCCGGGCGGCGTGGCAGCGGGCTCCGGGGACCCGGTAGCGTGAGCCGACGATTCCGAAGGTCCCCCATTCGTAGGAGTCCCGGTGACGCAGAGTGGACAGGGCGAGGAGCCCTCGGCGCGGCAAGCGCGCGAAGGCATCGTGCTGCCCTCGGACGGTGGCGAGCCCCTGCTGCCCGGTCGGGCCGACGCGCCCGTCGGCCCGCAGGCCGGCGGCCCGCCCGCATCGGCGCCGCCCGGCGGACAGGCCTGGGACCGGCCCTGGGGCCCCGAGCAGCCGCAGAGCCCGCCCGCCGACCAGGGCTGGCCCACGCCGCCGGGCGCCCAGCCCTGGGGCGCCCCGCAGGCGCCCCAGCCGTCCGCCTGGCCGCCCGCGCAGGGCGACCCGGGGCGGGCCCCCGGTGCCCTGCCGTCCCAGGCCGGCCCCGGACCGCTGCCGCCGGAGGGCGCGCAGCCCCCGTCGTACGGGGCACCGGCGGGCGACCAGATCTACGGCGCGCAGCCGCCGTACGGGCAGCAGCACCAGCAGCAGTACGGCGGGGCGGCTGTGCCGCTGCCGTCCGCCGACGACGGCGCCACGCAGTTCATACCGCCCGTCGCGGCCTCCGCCGACGAGGGTGCCACCCAGTTCATCCCGCACATACCGCCCGCGGGGCCGGGCGCGCTGCCCCCGGAGAGCCCCGCGCAGCCGCACGCCGCCGAGTCGACGCAGTACCTCGGCCAGGCACCGCAGTACCCCGTGCAGTCCGCGCCCGCGTCCCACCCCGACGCGGAGGCGACGCAGTACATCGCGCCCGTGCCCGCCGGCCCCGCCGGTGCCCCGTTCGGTGCCGGGCCGGGCACCGACGAGGGGCGTCAGCCGCCCGCCGAGTTCGACAACCTCTTCCGCGGGGCGCCCGGTGCGGAGGGCCCGGCCTCGGCCACCCAGCAGATGCCGCGCTTCGACGCGCCCCAGGCGCCGTACCCCGGTGCCCAGGCCGGGTACCCACCGCAGGGCCCGGGCGGCGGCGGCAGGCGCCGCGGGGGCGGTGACGGCGGCGGCCGGGGCGGCCGGGGCGGGCGTACCGGCTCGCGGCTGCCGCTCATCGCGGCCGTCGGCGTGGGCATCGCCGTCGTCGGGGTCGGCGCCGGCGCGATGATGGCCGGCGGCGGGAAGGACGAGGACAAGGGCGGCAACCAGACGGTGTCGGCCACGGCCCCCGCCTCCGAGTCCGCGTCCGCCTCGGCCTCGCCGTCCGCCGACCCGGCCGAGGAGCAGGCCGTCGAGCTGGACAAGCTGCTCGCGGAGAGCGGCACCGGCCGCACCACGGTGATCAACGCCGTGGGTGACGTGAAGACCTGCGACAACCTGTCCCAGGCGGCCAAGGACCTGCGGGAGGCCGCCAAGCAGCGCAGCGGACTCGTCGACAGCCTCGACAAGCTCTCCGTGGACCGGCTGCCCCGGCACACCGAGCTGACCACCGCGCTCACCAAGGCGTGGCAGGCCTCGGCGTCGGCCGACAACCACTACGCGGCCTGGGCCGACCGGACGGCCGGCAAGAAGGGCTGCAAGAAGGGCAAGGCCACCACCCAGCCGTCGGCGGCCAACCGGGAGAGCGGCACGGCCAGCAAGGAGAAGGCCAAGGCCGCGAAGCTCTGGAACGCCATCGCCAAGAAGTACGGCCTCACCGAGCGGCAGCCGACCCAGCTGTGACCCGGCGGCCCGCTCCCGGCGGGCTCCGCACCTCTCAGGCCACGTCCGCGTCCCGGAGGGTCCCGGTGGTGTCCACGGCCCCCTCGCGGGCCGAGACCAGGCGGCCCTCCCGCACGACCTGGAGGGTGACCTCGGCGTTGACCAGGCGGGGGAAGCCCACCGAGGCCAGCTTGTCGGCGAAGGTCCACCGCAGGTCGGGCGTGAGCCCGCCCGTGCCGACCTCCAGGCCGTCGTCGAGGGCCCGCCGGACGGTGTCGGAGCTCATCTCCCCGTCGTCGAGGGACTCGACGACGGCCTTGAACACGGTGTACGCGATCCAGGTCGTCTGCACCCCGGCGTCCGCCGCGTCCACGTCGTTGTCGCCGAACGCCTGCTCCTTGACCAGCTGCTTCAGCCCGTCCCACGCCGGGTCGCCCACCGACGGGTACCAGCCGGTGACGTACGCCCCCTCGTAGGGACCGGACGCCCCGCCGCTCGCGTTGACCGTCGTCTGGTCGACGCTGCCGAGCACGGTCGCGGTCCGTACGCCGGGGTGGTCCTCGCGGGCGCGCCGGAAGGAGTCCATGAAGGTGCCGGTGCGGTCCCCGAGGACGGGCACGACGCATCCCGGCTTCCCCGGGCCGGTGTCCTCCCGTGCCAGTGCCTGCTCCGACTGGTCGTCGTACGCGGTGGCGTCCTCCGCGGCCCGCTGGTCGTGGGACCGACCGTGCCCGCCCGAGACCAGGCCCGAGTCCAGCAGCGGGGGCAGCTGGTCTCCCGCGATCGTGTCGGGGCGGACCAGGGTGACCGGCCCGCACGAGTCGGCTAGGGCGCTGCCGAGGCCCGCGAGGAGCGCCGGCTGACCCCCGTTGACCGGGTACGAAAGGGGACTGGTGAACTCGGTGTTGGTGAGGCCGTAACCGCCGATGTACGGGATGCGGGCGCCCTCGAGGACGGGGAAGAACGAGTCGGCGTGCTGGCTGTAGGAGCCCACCACGGCGACCGCCTTCTCCTTGACGGCTCGGCGGGCGCACTTCGCGGCGGCGACGCTGTCGTTGTGGTCGTTGCAGGTCAGGACGTTCAGCTTGCGGCCGCCGAGGCCGCCCCGGTCGTTGACCCAGCGGGCGTAGGCCTGGGCGAGCGCGGGCATGCCGGGTTTGTTGGTCGCGCCGGTGTCCTGCGGCGCCCAGGTCATGACGGTGATCGGGCCGTCGTCCCCGGAACCCCCCGTGGTACCGGGGACGACCCCGCAGCCGACGGCGAGCGACGCGCACGCCACCAGCGCGCCCGCGGACAGTGCGGCGGTGCGGGTGGCCCGGGAACGGCCTCGGGGGCCGCCGGGGGAAGTGCTGCGGATGGGTCGCCTGCCGGTCATGTCCCCGCACGATTCCGGCACCCGGCCAACCCGGGAGTGACCCGCGGTCAACGCATGGTGACGCGGAGGTGAATTGCGGGGGCCGGCGGGGCGCGGAGGAGAGGAACGTAGGATCGACGACCGTGCAAGGTTCGGAGAACTCTTCCCGTCGCGGCCGTCGCTCCACCACCATGGGCGGCATGCCACTCAACGACATGCCGTGGTGGCGCTGGCGCAGTCAGGTGCGCTCCGCGCTGCACATGCTCTCCGCCCCCGCCTTCCAGCGGGACGTCTGGCTGGCCGGTGTCGACGGCTACGGGGACGTCACCGACGCGGTGTACCGCCTGGTGGAGGACACCTGGCTGGACCACTGGTCGGCCGAGAAGTACGTGGGCACGGTCTTCCGCGACTCGCAGGAGGCCGCGCTGGTCGACACCGCCGTGCTGCGGGTCCTGCGGATCATGCACCAGGTCGGGCCGGACGCGCCGGTGACCGCGTACCTGGAGCACGCGGACTGGCCGGAGGCGGTGCGGGCGGCGCGCGACGCGCACGTACGGCTGGCCACCGGCGACGGCGAGGACCCGGAGACACAACCGCGCACGCTGGAGGTGCTGCAGATCATGACCAGGTCCGCCTGACCCGGTCCGCCTGCCGGGACGGCACGCGGTCCGGGAGGCCGGATATGGGACCCTGTGCTGCATGAATCCGCAGTCCTCCGCCGCCGTCCTCCCGGCCGACGTCCCGGCCGACCAGTACGTCCTCACGCTGTCCTGCCCGGACAAGCAGGGCATCGTGCACGCCGTGTCGAGCTACCTGTTCATGACCGGCTGCAACATCGAGGACAGTCAGCAGTTCGGGGACCACGACACGGGTCTGTTCTTCATGCGGGTCCACTTCTCGGCCGTCGAGCCGGTGACGGTGGACAAGCTGCGCGCCAGCTTCACCGCGATCGGCGACGCCTTCCACATGGACTGGCAGATCCACCGGGCCGACGCCAGGATGCGCATCGTGCTCATGGTGAGCAGGTTCGGGCACTGCCTGAACGACCTGCTCTTCCGCGCCCGGATCGGCGCGCTGCCCGTGGAGATCGCGGCGGTGGTCTCCAACCACACCGACTTCGCCGAGCTGGTGGGGTCCTACGGCATCCCCTTCCACCACATCACCGTGACGAAGGACACCAAGCCGGAGGCCGAGGCGCGGGTCCTGGAGATCGTGCGCGAGGAGAACGTCGAACTCGTCGTGCTGGCCCGCTACATGCAGGTCCTCTCGGACGATCTGTGCAAGGCGCTCAGCGGGCGGATCATCAACATCCACCACTCCTTCCTGCCGAGCTTCAAGGGCGCGAAGCCGTACCACCAGGCGCACGCGCGGGGCGTGAAGCTGATCGGCGCGACCGCGCACTACGTGACGGCCGACCTCGACGAGGGGCCGATCATCGAGCAGGAGGTCGAGCGGGTCGGCCACGACGTCACCCCGGACCAGCTGGTGGCGGTCGGACGGGACGTGGAGTGCCAGGCGCTGGCGCGCGCCGTGAAGTGGCACGCGGAGCGGAGGATTCTGCTCAACGGCCGCCGGACGGTGGTCTTCGCCTAGCGGGGGTGGGGGTGCGGTTTCGAGGACGGCTGCGGGTGCCCCGCGCCCCTTGAGGGACGTGCGGTGAACGCCCTTCGGGGGCGCGGGGAACTGCGCGACAAGCCACGACGCACCCGCAGCCGCCGACGAATCCGCAACCGCCCCCTACATCCGGCTCAGGCTCGCCGCGGCGAACAGCACGTCCCGGATCGCCTCCCGGTCCCCGACCTGGCCCGCCGCCGCCTCCGCCGGAGGCACGTGGCCCGCCGCCAGCCGGCAGAACTCCACGCCGTCCAGGGCGACATGGGCCACCTCGTGGTCGGGGGAGGCCGCCGCGCCGGGCGCGTCCAGCGGGATCAGCCACTCGCCGCCGCCCGAGCCCTCGATCTCCAGCCGCAGGCTGCGCCCCGGCTCGCCCGCCGCGACCAGGTGCGGACGGTCGCCGGGCGCGGCCAGACCCGCCCGGCGCCGGGCCGCGAGGACCCCCGGCAGCATCCGGGCCGCGAGGTCGATCATGCCGTTGAGGTGGCGCGCGGACGGCGGCGCGTACGGGTAGTCCACCGCCTCGGCGATGTCCTCCGCGTGCACCCAGCACTCGAACGCCCGGTCCAGCATCGCGTCCCGCAGCGGCAGCTCGAAGTCGCCGTAGGAGACCGGCATCCCGCCCGCGTCGCCGGTGAACGCCACCGTCCGGACGATGCCGTGGGTCTGCTCGCGCCAGGGCGCCCGCAAGGCGCGGGTGGGCGGGCGGCGCGAGGCCCGCCAGTACGCCTCCGTGCGGGCGGCCGGCGCCTGGCCCGGTGCCGCGCCGTCGCCCAGCGGGTCGTCGAGGCCCAGGGCGGCCGCGACCGTCCCGTCGACCGTCAGCAGGTGCGCGAGGACCCCGGCGACGGTGGTACGGCGGCTCGCGGCGCCGTCGTCCTCGAACCAGCGCAGCCGGACCGGCGCGTGCCACTCGGCGTCCCCGAAGTCCTGGAGCAGCGCGTCCAGGCGCGCGGTCTCGGCGTCGTAGGGGGCGGCCCACTCGGGCACCGGGATGCGGGGCGGCCGCCGCTCCAGGCAGCCGTCCAGCACGCGGGTGCGCAGGGCGGGGTCCAGATCGAGGCTTTCCGGCCGCTGGAGCAGCGTGACCGCCTCGCGCAGGCGCAGTGCCTCGTCGGCGCAGGCGTCGCACTCCCCGAGGTGCTCCTCGACGGCCGCCGCCTCCTGCGCCGAGCAGGCCGCCAGCGCCCACGCCCCGAGCAGTGACGTCAGCACCTGGTGCTCCAGCACGAGCGGCGGCTCGGGCAGTGCCCGTCCACCGTCCTCGACGGAGGCCCGGGGCAGCGGTATACGCGCGCCGGTGCCGGCCCCGGCGCCCGCGTCGTCGTCCGTCCCCTTCGTGTCGTGCTCGTCGTTGCCGTCGTCCTCGTCGTACGCCTTCATGCGGCACCCCCGTAGCCGGGCGGCGTGCCGGGTGGGTGCGGGGTGCCGGCGTCGCGGGCCGTGGACAGGAGCTGGAGGCCCAGGCGGAGCCGGCGGCGGGCCTCGTCCTCCGTGACGCCGAGGTCGACGGCGGTCTGGCGGTAGTCGCGGCGCTGGAAGTAGGCCAGCTCCAGGGCGGCCCGCAGCGGAGCGGGCATGGACTGGACGATGTAGTCGGCGCGGGCGGCGACCGAGGCGTGCCGCACCTTGGTCTCCAGCTCCTCGGCGGTGCCGGGCCCGCCCCGGACGAGCGCCGCCGTCTCGGTGGCGCGCAGCCGCTGGACGGCGAAGCGGTGGGTGAGCGTGGCGACCCAGGTGCGCAGCGGGCCCTGCCGGGGGTCGTAGGTGTCGGGGTGCTCCCAGACGTGCGCGAACACGTCGCGCGTGATGTGGTCGGCGGCCCGCTCGTCGTCGAGCACCCGGTGCGCCAGACCGTGCACCAGCGAGGCGAACCGGTCGTACAGCTCCCCCAGGGCGGCGGCCTCGCCGCGCGCGAGCCGCTGCTGCATCTTCCGGTCCCAGCGCAGTGGCACGTCCCTCTTCGCCATGCCGTCCCTCCACCCCCTCGTCCCCCTCGTCGGACCGGCCCGCGGCCACCCTCTCACCGAATGTAGTCGGCACGTCCGACAGCGCACGCCCCTTTGCTCCAATGTGCGCCCCCGACGGGCCGGAGGTGATATGGGCCTCCACTACCCTCTATCGTGCGACCGAAATCGATCGAACGGGATCGAAAGCGTCTGAAACAAGCCACTTCCGACCGGTCTCCGTTTCCGCCTCGGCGTTTGCGGGAACGGCCGGTGGGCAGGCGCGCCGCCAGGAAGCGTAAGTAGGGCTTCCGTTTCGGGTGAATCCAGGCGTTCCGGCGCTCCGACGGATGAAGGGCATGGTGGTGACGTTCAACGTGACCGGCGGGGAGCGGGGCCGGTGGGCCGTGCTCCAGGTGTCCGGCGAACTGGACCTGGTGACGTCACCGGTGCTGCGGCAGCGCGTGCACGACGAGGTGGCCGAGGGGCGGCACAGCCTCGTCCTGGACCTCTCCGAGGTCCTGTTCTGCGACTCCAGCGGGGTCGGCGTCCTCATCGCCTCCCGGCGGCTCATCCGCTCCTGCCAGGGCAGGCTGCGCCTGATACTGCCCGCTCAGGGCGCCGTCGACGGATCCCACGTCAACCGCGTGCTCGGCGCGCTGGGTGTGCGCCGGCTCTTCGACTGCCACCCCGATCTCGCCTCGGCGACCGGGGACGAGCCGCGCCCCCTGTCCGCGTAGACCCGCGCCGGCGCGCACGGGTGCGGCGCCCAGGGCACTTCGCGGCAAGTCGCGTCCGCGCCGGCGTCCGGCGACGTACGCTCCGGGCGGGACGTGCCCCGAACCCCTGAGACGGCCGGAGAGAACCATGGTCAACAGCGAGTACGAGCGCAGGATCGCCGCGCGGTTCACCACCTTCGACCAGGACGGCAACGGTTACATCGACCGTTCCGACTTCAGCGGGGCGGCCAAGGCCCTGCTCGCCGAGTTCGGCGTCGCCGCCCGCTCCGACAAGGGGCAGGCCCTGTACGGCGGCGCGGAGGCGCTCTGGCAGGGGCTGGCGGGCATCGCCGACCGGGACGGCGACCAGCGCATCACCCGTGAGGAGTTCGTCACCGGGGCGGTCAAGCGGCTGCGGGACAAGCCGGACCGGTTCGCCGAGATCGCCCGCCCCTTCCTGCGCGCCGCCCTCGCCGTCGCCGACGGCACCGGTGACGGGACGGCCACCGTCGCGGACACCGCGCGGGCGCTGACCGCGTTCGGCGTGCCCGGGGACGTCGCCCGGCCGGTCGTCGCCGCGCTCGACACGGACGGCGACGGCAGGGTGGGGGAGGCGGAGGTCGTCCCGGCCTTCGCCCGCTACTTCACCGTGCCCGAGTAGCGCCCCGCTCGGCCGGGCCGGAGCCGGAGCCCGGGGCGCCCGCCCGCGCACCGCATGTCGCGGATCGTGGCAGAACGACGTCACAGAGCGTTGATACCGGGTTGTGTCCGCCGCGTGACCCGTTACGGCCCGGAGTCGGCGCCACGCTCCGGTACCTTGTGTGGGATGCGAGTGGTCCTCAGCGCCGGCCGTGCCGCAGTTGCCCCCGGGGCGGCTCCGGAACCGACGGTGTGCGCCATGCCCCGCAGGGTGGAACGGCCGTCGGCCGCCGCCTGTTCGACTCCCCGGAATGTGCGTCGCACAGTATGGCGCACGAGTACTCCTTCGCGCTGGAATATGCCCGAAGCGCTTGTTGACGTGACTGTCCGTCAACCATGCTGTTCCACAAGGGATTCACGTTGGGTGATCCCCGCCCCGGCCGTTGTTCTGGCCATGCTGGAAATGGCTACGATCGTGGCCCTCATGAGGCGCGAGCCTTTGTGTCCGCCGGTTCGGATGGTGTGAGCGGTGCAGGTGCTTCAAGTGCAGCTGGAGGTCCGTCCAGACCCCTCGGAAGTGGGGCGTGCCCGGCGTTGGGCGCGTTCACGTCTGGCCGGGTCGGGGATACGGGCCGACGAACCCCTCGCCGAGACGCTGGTCCTGCTCGTCTCCGAACTCGTCACCAACGCCGTGGTGCACACCGGCCGTTCGGCGGTGCTGCGGCTGGTGCTGCCGGGTGCGGTGACCGAGGAGACGAAGGAGGCCACCGTCCGCCTGGAGGTGGAGGACGCCAGCGACCGCGCCCCGGTGCCCCGTTGCGCGGGCGGCGAGGCGACCGGCGGCCGGGGCCTCGCCCTCGTGGACGGACTCGCCGACCGGTGGGGCTGGAGCCGGGAGGGTACCGGCAAGCGCATCTGGTGCGAACTGGACCGCTCCTCCGGAGGCGAGGGCGGTGCGCCCGCCTGCGGCGACGGCGGTGGCGCGGTGGCGTACCAGGGCGTCGCCTTCGAAGTCGTGTGACGCCCGTGCGCCGGGGTCTGCTTCCGTGCGCGTCCCCGGCGAATCGGTGCACAAGTGCTGAAACTCCACTCACCAGTTGACGGATCGTGACGGTTTCCTCACGCTTGTAGCCACGATTCGCCGCGAGGGGACGACGAGGGCTCGGTGACGGAAGCCCTCGACGAGTGTGGGTCGTGTCGGCGGCGGTTCCCTCGGGGGCGACGGGAGCCGGGCGGGAGCGCCGGAGTCGGGTGGCGGCGCGCGATGCCGTGCTCGGGGCGGACAACGCCGCGCCGCCGGCCGACGAGAACTCATGGTCCACAGGGTGTGGACAACTCCGCGCGAAAGGTACGCCGGTACCCGGTCGGCGTGACGCCGAGCGCCGCCTGCAGGTGCTGCCGCATCGACTGGGCCGTGCCGAACCCCGCGTCCCGCGCGACCTGGTCGACCGACAGGGCGGTGGACTCCAGCAGGTGCCGGGCCCGTTCGACGCGCTGCCGGGTGAGCCACTGGCCCGGACTGACGCCGGCCTCCTCGCGGAAACGGCGGGTGAAGGTGCGTACCGACATCGACTCCTGGGCGGCCATGTCCCGCAGCTGGATCGGCTCGTGCAGGCGGCCGAGCGCCCAGGTGCGGGCGTGCGTCGTGGACGACTGCTGCGGATCCGGCACCGGCCGCTCGATGAACTGCGCCTGTCCGCCGTCCCGGTGGGGCGGTACGACGGTGCGCCGGGCCACCTCGTTGGCGACGGCGGTGCCGTGGTCGCGGCGCACGATGTGCACGCACAGGTCGATCCCGGCCGCGACCCCGGCCGAGGTGAGCACGTCGCCGTCGTCGACGAACAGCACGTCGGCGTCCACCCGCACCTTCGGGAACAGCCGCTGGAAGTGCTCGGCCGAGGCCCAGTGCGTGGTCGCCGGACGGCCGTCGAGGTACCCGGCGGCGGCCAGCACGAACCCGCCCGTGCAGATGGCGACGAGCCGGGCGCCGGGCCGCACGAAGGCCAGCGCGGCGGCCAGCTCCCCGGTCAGCAGGCCCTCCTCGTACACCGGACCCAGTTCGTAGGAGGCGGGGACGACGACCGTGTCCGCCGTGGCCAGCGCCTCCGGGCCGTTCTCGACCATGATCGCGAAGTCCGCGTCCGTGGCGACCGGGCCCGGCGGCCGGACGGAGCAGGTGACGACCTCGTACAGCGGACGCCCGCGTTCGTCGCGGGCGAGACCGAAGATGCGCGGCGCGATGCCCAGCTCGAAGGGGAGCAGGCCGTCGAGGGCGAGGACGACGACACGGTGCGGACGGCCCTCCGTGCCGGCGGCGGGCGGGGGGACGGAGACGCCGGAAGTGCCGGAGGTGTCGGAGGTGTCGGTGGCCATGGCCCGATCCTAGCGAACGATGTCCTCCGGGCCACTCGTCCGGCCCCGGACCGCTGCGGAGACTCGGTGACGTGCCCCAGACGACCGACGCAGCCGCAGCGGCTCCCGTACACCAGCCGGAGCCCACCCGACCGAGCCGCCCCCACGTGCACCGCGCCTGGTGGGTCGCCGCCGTCACCTTCGTGACGATCATCGGGGCCGCCGCCTTCCGCTCCCTGCCCGGCATCCTCGTGGACCCGCTCCACGACGACTTCGGCTGGTCGCGCGGCACCATCGGCGCCGCCGTCTCCGTGAACCTCGCCCTCTACGGGCTGACCGCCCCCTTCGCCGCCGCGCTGATGGACCGCTTCGGCATCCGGCGGGTCGTCGCCGTCGCCCTCATGGTGATCGCGCTCGGCTCCGGCCTGACCGTGTGGATGAACTCCGCCTGGCAGCTCATCCTGTGCTGGGGCCTGCTGGTGGGCCTCGGCTCCGGCTCCATGGCCCTGGCCTTCGCCGCCACCGTCACCGACCGCTGGTTCACCGAGCGGCGCGGCCTGGTCACCGGCGTCCTCACCGCCGCCTCCGCCTCCGGGCAGCTGATCTTCCTGCCGCTGCTGTCCTGGATCGTCGAGACGCACGACTGGCGCCCGGCGGCCGTCACCGTCGCCCTCGCCGCCCTGGCCGTCGTCCCCTTCGTCTGGCTCCTCCTGCACGACCACCCGGCCGACGTCGGTCAGAAGCCGTACGGGGCCGAGGAGTTCGTACCCAAGCCCGCCCCCGTGCCGGGCGCCGCGCGCCGCGCCCTCACGGTCCTGTTCGCCGCCGTCCGCACCGGCCCGTTCTGGCTCCTGGCCGGCACCTTCGCGATCTGCGGCGCCTCCACCAACGGCCTGATCCAGACCCACTTCGTGCCCGCCGCCCACGACCACGGCATGCCGATCACCGCCGCCGCCTCGCTGCTGGCCGTCATCGGCGTGTTCGACGTGGCCGGCACGATCGCCTCCGGCTGGTTCACCGACCGCTTCGAGGCGCGCCGCCTGCTGGCCGTCTACTACGCCCTGCGCGGCGTCTCCCTGCTCTTCCTCCCCATGCTGCTCGCGCCGAGCGTCCACCCGCCGATGGTCTTCTTCATCGTCTTCTACGGCCTCGACTGGGTCGCCACCGTCCCGCCCACCCTCGCCCTGTGCCGCGAGCACTACGGCGAGGACAGCGCGATCGTCTTCGGCTGGGTGCTGGCCTCCCACCAGGTGGGCGCCGCCCTCGTCGCCTTCCTCGGGGGCGTGGCCCGCGACCACTTCGGCTCCTACGACGTGGTGTGGATCGCCTCCGGCGCCCTGTGCGCGGCGGCGGCCCTGATGGCGTTGGTGATCCGGCGCCGGCCGACTCCGGTGGCCTCCCTGTCCTGAGCGGTCCTAGGGTGCGGGCATGGGGTGGGGGAAGACGGGGGAGTCCGGGAGGCGTCGGCGGCCGGACCGGCACGAAGCCGACTGGAACCGGGCGGTCGCGCTGTGCGCGGCCCAGGTGCCGCTGGTGTGGCTGGCGTGGTGGTTCGTCATGGAGGCGGGCCGGGACGACTACGGCTACGGGGGCGGCGGCTATCTGGGCATCTGCTGCGTGCCGCTGATCCTGCCGTTCATCGGCCTCTTCCACGCGGCCGCGCAGATCGCCCCCGCCGCGGCCCTGGCCCGCCTGCGGCCCCGCACCTTTCCCGGCCCCGGGTGGGCCTGGCACCTGGCCGGATCCGTACTGGTCGGCGCCGGCTGGTCGGTGCTGGGACGCGTGCTGTGGGACCGGCCGGTCGGCGACACCCTCCCGTGGTTCGCCGGGGTCGGTGTCCTGCCGGTGCTGGTCCTCGACCGCCTGCGCGGGCGGACGTGGGGAGGATGGGGCGTCTGGCTCCGTTCGGCGGGCGCGGGCCTCGTCCTCTTCGTGGTGTGCGGAGTGCCGGCGGCCGCCCTGGCCGGCGACTACGAACCCCCTCGGCTGTCCGCCGGGCAGCTCGCCGGGGAGTGGCGGGACGAGGACGGGGGTGTGCTGCGGCTGGTCCGGGGCGGCCGGGCCGAGCTGACCCGCGTACCGGTCCACAACGGCGTCGCCGAGGAGGGCGACTTCTCCCGGTGCGACGGCACCGGCACGTGGACGTTCGAGCGGGACAACGAGTTCATGGACACCGACCGCGACGGCGTCCTCCTGCGTCTCGACGGCGACTGCGGCGAGGAGACGTACTGGGCGATCGGCGGCACCGAGCGGAACCCCGAGCTGTTCGTCCTGTTCGGCGACCCGGACGCCGGGGACCTGCGCATCCTCGGCCGCGACTAGGACGGGCACCGGCCGGATCCTGCCGGGGGGGCGCGGAGCGCGGGGTGCGGCTCGCAGGTCTGCGGTGGTGTCGTTGGTTGCCGTCTGCCTCGTGCTCGCCTGTGCCCGTGCAGGAGGGGGCTCGTCGGGCCGTTCGGGTTGGTCGCAGGGCAGCGGGGTCCGGGGGTGGGCTCGGCCGGGGCGCGGGGTGGGCTCGGCCGGGGCGCGGGGCGCGGGGCGCGGGTCCGCGGTGGTGTCGTTGGTTGCCGTCTGCCTCGTGCTTGCCTGTGCCCGTGCGGGAGGGGGCTCGTCGGGCCCGTTCGGGTTGGTCGCACGGCAGCGTGGCCCGGCGGCCGGGCCGGACGACGCAGAGGACGCCCCCTAGCCCGGCAGCCGCGACACCCGCCCCGCCTGCCGCTTCGCCACCGCCCCGGCGATGCGCCCGGCGTCGATCGCCAGCTCCCGCAGCATCCCGCTGATCGGGTTGGTGAAGCCCGTGAAGTACAGGCCGGGGGCCGCGGCCGGGGTGCGGCCCCCGTGGACGACCGGCCTGCCGGTGCCGTCGAGGACGCCGAGGTGTCCGACCAGGCCCTCCAGGCCCCGCCGGTATCCGGTGGCCGCGATCACCGCGTCCGGGGCGAGGCGGGTGCCGTCGGCGAGGACCGCCTTGCCGTCCTCGAAGGACTCGACGGCGGCCACGACCTCCACCCGGCCGTCGCGGACCGCGTCGATCAGACCGACGTCCTGCACCGGGATCGCGCCCTGGGCGGCACGGGTGAGGAGGCCGGTCTCCGGGCGGGGCAGCCCGTGGGCCGACAGGTCGGGCGTGCTGATCCTGGCCAGCGGACGGGCGAGCCGGTCGACGAGCGCGGCCGGCAGACGGCGGACCAGGACGCCGTTGTACTGGGCGGCCCACCCCGCGGTCGAGCGTCGGACGATGTGCGGCGCCGTGCGCACCGAGAGCCGCACCCGGGCGGCCCCGCCCTCCACCAGGTCCACGGCGATCTCGGCACCGGTGTTGCCGGCCCCGACCACCAGGACGTCCCGGCCGGCGTACGGGGCCGGGGAGCGGTACTCGGCGGCGTGCCGCAACTCGCCGGCGTACGTGTCCCGGCCGGGCCAGCCGGGCAGCCGCGGGGTGTGGTTGAAACCGGTCGCCACCACCACCGCGGCGCCGGTCAGCTCCCGCCCGCCGGAGGCGTGCAGCAGCCACCCGGCCCCGTCGGAGGCGCGCTCGACGCGGAAGACCTCCACACCGGTGACGATCTCCAGCTGGTGGTGCTCGGCGTACTTCTCCAGGTAGCGCACCACGTCGGCGCGGGCCACCCACCGCCCGAAGCGGCGCGGCATCGGCAGGCCGGGCAGTGCCGAGAGGCGGCGGGTGGTGTGCAGCCGCAGCCGGTCGTAGTGGTGCCGCCAGGAGTCGCCGACGTGGTCGGCCCGTTCCAGGACCACCGCCCGCAGACCGCGGGCGCGCAGCGCGTGGGCGACGGCGAGACCACCGGGACCGGCGCCTATGACGTAGACGGGGCGGCCCGCGGGGTGGGCGGGCTGCTGTGGTTCAGCGGACGCTGTGGAGTCGGCCATGCGGCGAGCGTAATCGCGCCTACGGTTGATGGGTCTCGGTCAAGACCGGAATCGGTTGCGGATCGGTCACGAACGGGACCGGTGGGCTTGAATGGCCGGATGGCCCACACACGCATGTACACCCTCGACCCCTCCCTCTCCCACTCCGAACCCCGCGGGCACGGACTGCGCCTGCGCGCCTGGGACGCCGCCTCGGACGACGACGCGCAAGCGTGGCTGCGCGGCTGCCTGGACCCCGAGTTCCAGCGCTGGAACACGCCGCTCAAGCTGTGGACCGACCTCGCGGGGGCCCGCGAGTCGCTGCGCGGGCGGGCCCGGGACGCGGCGGACGGCAGGTCGGCGTCGTTCCGGATCACGGACGACGGGAGCGGTACGACGCTGGGGCACATCGGCCTCAACGAGATCAGCCGGCAGATGAAGGTGGCCAGGATCGGCTACTGGGTGCTCCCCGAGGCCCGGGGCCGGGGCGTCGCCACCCGTGCCCTGCTGCTCGCCTCGCGCTGGGCCTACGCGGAACTCGGCCTGCACCGCGTGGAACTGGGCCACGCGGTGGGGCACGACGCGTCCTGCCGGGTCGCCGAGCGGAGCGGCTACCGCGCCGAGGGGACCCTGCGCGAGGCGATGTTCGAGGCCGGCCGGCACGACGCGTTCCGGGACGTGCACCTGCACGCACGCCTGGCGACGGACGAGGAGCCGGCGCCGCCCGGCGCGCGGTGAGCGCGGTTCACGGCCACAGCAGCCGCCGGTCCCAGCCGTCGTCCCCGGCCCGCCGGTAGGACAGCCGTACGTGGCGCCGGCGGGCCTCGCCCTGGAAGAACTCCACCTCGTCGGGGCGCAGCCGGTACAGCGTCCAGGACGGGACCGGGGCGTCCGGTTCCCGGCCGGCCCGCTCCCAGGCCGCTTCGGAGGCGCGGGCCAGTTCGCCCGTCGAGCCCAGCTCCGCGCTCTGCCGGCCGGTGAGCGCGGCGGCCAGCGCACCGGTCGAGCGGGCGTGCAGGTCGGCCCGCGCCTGTTCGGCCGGGGCGACGGCGACCGGGCCGCGCAGCCGCACCTGGCGGCCCAGCACCGGCCAGTAGAAGACGAGCGCGGCGTGCGGGCGGGCGGCGAGCTGGCGGCCCTTGCGGCTGCCGGCGTGCGTGGCGAAGGCCCAGCCGTCCGCGTCGGCGCCGTGCAGCATGACGACGCGCGCGTCCGGCAGGCCCTCGGCGTCCGCCGTGGCCAGCGACACCGTGTGCGGCTCGCGCTCGCCGGCCGCGACCGCCTCGGCGAACCAGCGGGTGAACAGCTCCAGCGGGTCGCCGGGCGCCTCGGCCGGGTCGAGGGGCGGCAGTTCGGTGACCGCCGGGTCCCACACCCGCAGCGACCTCAGCAGCTCGGGCAGGCCGCTCACACGGAGCCGAGGTCGGAGGAGACCCAGCGTTCGGGCCGCATCCGGACGACGACCTGCTCGCCGTGGTTCCCCGAGGCGAAGGCGACGTAGCCGTCGACCTTCTCGGCCGGCAGGTAGCGCGCGGCGAGCTCCCGCAGGTGCTCCTCGGTCGCGGCGACCGTCCCGACGGCCGGCCCCTCCACCGACACGTAGCGGATGGTGGGCTCCAGGCGGTCGACCATCAGGGAGAACCGGCCCGCCTCGCCGATCAGCCGGTTCTTGCGGCTGTCGAGGCCGGTCATGATCCACGCCTCGCCGCCGGGTGCGTACTGGTACCAGATCGGCACGGTCAGCGGGGCGCGGCCCGCTCCCGCGTCGACCGCGAGCGCGGCGATGTGCGGCTCGGCCAGGAACGTCTCACGCTCTTCGCGGGTCAGGGCCACGGTTCTCCTCCGGCGGAAACGGGTGCGGATGCTGAGCACAACGTCGGTTGGACGGACGGCTGTTCCCCGTACGGCACCTTCGCGGGGCTGAACTTCGGGACGCCGAACTCCCAGGCGCTGGACATCGCGCCGACGCGGCCGAAGGGCCGGGGGCACGGTCGCCGAGTTCGGGCGGGCGGCCGGCGGGGCGGCCGATCGGGCTGGAGGTGCGGCGGACGGCGACGCGGCGGAAAATGACAGGCTGCCGCGCGGCGTACTACTTGACGGGCTTCTTTCCGGTGATGCCGAGATATGTCAACAGGGCGAGATGGGGCTTGAGTTCAGCCTGTTTCACACCCCAGGAGGAGAACCCCTTCTGATGCGAAGCGGCGGCCGCGAGCATGACGACGAGTGACCCGGCGATCGCCGCGGGGTTCACGTCCTTGTCGACCTTGCCCTTTGCCTGGAGATCGGCGACGGAATCCGTGAGGGGGGAATTCACCGAATTCAGGATCTTCATGCGGATTTTGGCGAACCGCTTGTCGCCCTCAGCCGCTCCGAGATCCACAACGCGCAGAATCGCGTCGTTCTTCCGCCAGAACTCCAGGAATCCGTCGACGAGTTCCTGTGCCGTCTGCCAGCCGGCCTTGCCGACCCAGGAGCGGCCCGCCGTCAGCTCGGCCAGCGAGGTGCTTTCCGCGGCCATGCGTTCGGCGATCTCCAGGACGGCACCCTCGACGTCCGGAAAGTACTGGTAGAAGGTCGCGGGCGACGTGCCCGCCTTGCGGGCGACATCGATGACTTTGACATCGCGATAGGGGGAGGAGCTGAGCATTTCGCTGAGGCAGTCGAGCAGTTTCTGCCTGGTCGCCTGCCCACGTCGACCGGCCACGCGGCCGTCGACGGTACGCACTTGTCCTGTCATGCCGTCAGCTTACCGACGGGTGATCCGAGCGCGATTCGGCCGACTGCAAATGGGGTGCGACGGCGAAGAGAGACCGGTGTGCCCGGTCTGCGCGGTGCGGGTGACGCGGTTACTTTGACGGCATGGCCGACAACGGGGCATTCGAGAAGAGGGAAGGCGTCCCCTGCTGGGTCGACGCACAGCTCTCCGACGTGGAGGCGGGCAGGCGTTTCTACGGCGAGCTGTTCGGCTGGACCTTCCAGGACGCGGAGAAGACGGAGGAGGGGGCGGCCGGGACCGTACGGGCGTGCCTGGACGGCGAGCCGATCGCCGCGCTGGTCCGCAAGACGGACGGCAGGATGCCCACCGTGTGGACCGTGTACTTCCACACCCCGGACGCCGCCGCCCTGGCCGCCCGGATCCGGGCCGGCGGCGGTCAGATCGTCACCCCGCCCCACCCGGTCGGCGACCTGGGCGGTGCCGCCCTGGCCGCCGATCCCGACGGCGCGGTCTTCGGGCTCTGGCAGCCGGGCCGCCGGACCGGCTTCGGACGCCGGCACGAGCCGGGCACCTTCGCCTGGGCCGAGCTGTACACCCGGGACACGGAGGCCGCCAACGCCTTCTACGGCGACCTGTTCCACGACGCGCTCTTCGGTGCGGACGCCTCCCCCGACTTCGGCCGCGCCCGGGTCTCCGACGTCTTCCCCGCCGAGATGCCGCCGCACTTCCTCGTCCACTTCCTGGTCGAGGACGTGGCCGCCGGGATCGCGACGGTGGCCCGGCTCGGCGGACGGGTGCGGGTCCCGCCCTTCGAGACGTCGTACGGGCGGGTGGCCGTGGTCTCGGACGGCCAGGGAGCGTCGTTCGCGCTGCTGCAGCGCTGAACGGGCCCCAGAGGGCGCATGGCGGGTGCCGCGACCCCCGCATTTGCCCGGAATCAGGCAAGACACCCCGATTGTCGTCAGGTTCGCCACCAGCGCTTCGGACAGGAAGAATCGGGGTGCGTGGCGCCACGGAGGTGCGGTGGTGAGACGCTGCACTTCGGTCGCGTACATATGTGGGTGGCGCGGCCCGTACGGGGAGGTGGCAGGCAAGTGGTGGATCAGCTGACGCAGCACGATCCGCGGCGCATCGGGCCGTTCGAGGTGCTGGGGCGGCTCGGCGCCGGCGGCATGGGGCTGGTCTATCTCGCGCGCTCGGCGTCCGGGCGGCGCGTGGCGATCAAGACGGTGCGCACGGAACTGGCCGAGGACCAGCTCTTCCGCGTCCGCTTCACCCGCGAGGTGGAGGCGGCCCGCGCGGTCTCCGGCTTCTACACGGCGGCCGTGGTCGACGCCGACCCGCGCGCCGCGGTGCCCTGGCTGGCCACCGCCTACGTCCCCGCGCCCTCCCTCGAGGAGATAGTGAACGAGTGCGGGCCGCTGCCGGCCCAGGCGGTGCGCTGGCTGGCCGCGGGCGTCGCCGAGGCGCTCCAGTCGATCCACGGCGCGGGCCTGGTCCACCGCGACCTGAAGCCCTCCAACGTCCTCGTCGTCGAGGACGGCCCCCGCGTGATCGACTTCGGTATCGCGTCCGGCGTCTCGAACACCCGGCTGACCATGACCAACGTCGCCGTCGGCACCCCCGCCTACATGTCCCCGGAGCAGGCCAAGGACTCCCGCAGCGTCACCGGCGCCAGCGACGTGTTCTCGCTCGGCTCCATGCTGGTCTTCGCCGCCACCGGGCACCCGCCCTTCCACGGCGCCAACCCGGTCGAGACGGTCTTCATGCTGCTGCGCGAGGGCCCCGACCTGGAGGGACTGCCCGACGAGCTGCGCCCGCTCATCGAGTCCTGCATGCAGATGGAGGCCACCGGCCGCCCCAACCCCGCCGACCTCCAGGCCCAGCTCGCCCCGCACCTCTTCGGTTCGGGCTCCGACGACAGCGGTACGGCCTCGGCGTGGCTGCCCGAACGGGCCGTGGGCCTGATCGAGGGGCGGCGGGGCGGCCGCCCCGCGGTCAGGCCCGCCACCACCGCCGGCGGCGCCCGCGGCCCGTCCGGCGCCCGCGCCGCCGTACACGCGCCCCCGCTGCCGCCCCCGCCCGCGCACGACCCCGTCGTACCGGCGCCGCCCGCGCACGGTCCCGCGGTACCCGCTCCCGTGGGCGCCCCGGACGGCGGGCCGGTCCGGCTGCCCGGCGCCGCGGTGCCCATCGGTCCCGGACCGCGCGTCGCCGGCATGCGCGCCGCCGCCGTCGCCGCGCCCCCGCCGGAGTCCGCCCTCGCCGCCTCCTGGTCCCGCCCGCGCCCCGGCGTCAACGGCGCCGACCCGGCCGTACCGGCCCCCTCGCCCGCGCCGGCCCCTTCCCCGGAGGCCTCGCCGGCCGGCTGGCGGCCCTGGCGGTTCCGCATGTCCAACGACGTCTGGGGCACGCCGCGGGTCGCCGGGGAACTGGTCTACGTCACCTCCTTCGAGGTGCACGCCCTGGATGTGGGCACCGGACGGCGCCGGTTCAAGACCCGGGACGTCGCCTGGTCGATGGCGGTCGCGGACGGCCGCATCCATGCCTCCGACGGCCCCACCCTCTTCGCCCTGGACGCCCGCGAGGGCGCCGACCTGTGGCGCGTGCAGACGGACGCCTGGGTGTACTCGCTGCAGGCCGAGCGAGGCACCGTCCTCACCGCCACCCGCGGCGGCGGCGTCCAGGCCTGGGAGGCCTCGGCCGGCCAGAAGCTCTGGGAGGTCACCGGCGCCCAGACCGACTTCGAGTCGCCCGAGGCCGGCGCCGCCCTCCACGACGGCACGGCGTACGTCTGGCAGGACGCCCGCCTGCGCGCCCTGGACGCCCGCACCGGGGACGAGAGATGGTCGTACCCGATCGGCGACGCCGCCTCCTGCGGCGGGGTCCCGGTCCGTCTGACCCAGGCCCCCGACGGCTACGTGTACGTCGCGGCCGGCACCCGGGTCCTCGCCGTGGAGGCCGCCTCCGGCCACGTCCGCTGGCACTTCGAGGCCCCCGCGGTCTTCCTGGCCCCGCCCACCTTCGTGCCGGGCCCCGCGGTGACCGGCGGCGGCGTCTACCTCGCCGACTACCTCGGCACCGTCTACGCCCTCGACGCCACCGACGGCCGCGACCGCTGGCGCATCGCGACCGAGGCCCGCTCCTCGACCGACCCGGTCCTGGTCGCCGCCGGCCACGTCCACGTGGGCAGCGGCAAGGGGCTCTACACCCTGGACGCGGTCACCGGCACCCCCAAGTGGCGCTTCCAGGCGGGCGGCGACATCGTGGGCGCGCCCGCGGTCGCCGAGGGCCGCATCCACTTCGGCTCGTCGGACCACCTGCTCTACACGCTGAAGGCCGACGACGGCCGGCTGCGCTGGAAGCTCGCCACCGGCGGCGAGATCACCGGCTCCCCGGTCGTCCGCGACGGCATCGTGTACGCGTGCAGCAAGGACCGCTGCGTGTACGCGCTGGACGCGGAGAAGGGCACGGGGACGGCCCGTACGACGTGAGGGCCGGCTCACCGCGAGGGCCCCGTGCGGCGTGAGGGCCCGTGCCCGAGCGGTGACGTGTCCGTGACATCCGCCCACTAGCGTGATCGTCATGACAACACGGGGGCGAGCACTCAGGTACACGGCGATCTCGGCACTGGTGGTCCTCAGCCTGACCGGCTTCTCGACCGGCCGTCACGGCCACGGTCACGGAGGCGACGGGGGCGGCGGCTGCAGCAGCTCCAGCCAGGACCACGACAGCTCGTCGTCCACTTCGGGCGGCGGCGACGCCTACAAGGACGACGACGACACCTACGGCACCGGCGGCAGCGGCTACCACGACTACGACGACGACACCTACGGCGACGACACGGGCAGCGGCGGCAGCGACGGCGGCGGCGAGGCCGAGGCCGCCGTCCTGAACCTGGTCAGCTGCGCCGGGGAGTCCGAGCCGTGGTCCACCGTCGAGGTGACCAACCCGAACTCCACCGAGTACACGTTCCCCGTCACCGTGCTCTTCAAGGACGCGGACGGCAAGACACTCGGCGAAGGCACCGAGGAGGTCACCGTCCCCGCGGACGGGGAGACCGCCGTCCGCGTCCCCTACGACGGCTCCGCCGTCCCGGACCACTGCGAACTGGACACGACGGTGCCGGCGCCGGTCTCCTGACCCCCTCCGCGCACACGTCGGCCGCGGCGGCTCCCCTCCGCGCCGCCGCGGCCGATCCCCGTGCGGGAAAACGGTCTACTTGCCCTCGCCGTCCCGGTCCAGGGCGGGCGGAGCCGGCATGGGGTTCTCCATCGTCCTGACGTCGGGCTTGGCCGGTCCGCTGGGCATGGGGTTCTCCAGCGTCGTGACGGCCCCGTCCTTCGGCGGCGTCGGCATCGGGTTCTCGAGCGTCGTGAAGGTCTCGCCGGAGGCCGCCTCGCCCGTGGCCGTCGCTTCCGTGTCCTGCTGGTTCTCGCTCATGGGCTTGGTCCCTCCGCTGTGACGACATGTGGCGAACGCCCGCCCGGTAGCTCCCCCGTTGGCCGCCGGGCGGGCGTCGGAGCCGCACCATAACTGGTCGGGCCCCCGTCAGACCGTCTGCCCCCCGACGCGACGGTGTGACGGGTACGACCATGCCGGGGCGCGATAAACGAATGCTGAACGCCCTTCGCGCGCGGGCGGCTCACGCGGCCGAGGCGGGCCGGAGCAGGGCCCTCGCCTCGCTCGCCTCTTCGGCGCCCTCCTGCTCGTACAGCCGCAGGGCCTTGCTCCAGCAGGCCATGGCCCGGTCCGTCTGCTCCAGCCCGGACAGGGCCCGGCCCAGTACGGTCAGGACGTTGCCCTGCATGCGGTCGCCACCGATGCAGCCGAGGGCGAGGGCCTGTTCGGCGTGCTGGGCCGCCTGCGCGGGACGCTGGGCCGCGAGGTGGACCTCGGCGATGCGGTAGTTCGTCGTGCCCTCCCACAGCCGCTGCCGGTGCGCGGTGAAAATCGTCAGCGCCTCGGAGAAGTGCCCGAGGGCCTCCGTGTGCCGGTCCGCCCTGTTGAGGGCGATGCCCAGCGCGTAGTGGCTGTTGGCGAGACGCACGGTCCTGCCGAACTCGGCGTGCGCCTCCAGCCCCCGCCTCGCGAAGTCGACGGCCTGCGCGACGTCGCCGGCTCCCAGGTGGGCCCGCGAGAGGTTGCACAGGGCCGTCGCCTCGGGAGGACGGTTGCGCAGGGCACGGAACCCCTCGATGGCCCGCTCGAAGAACGGCTTGCTGTCGGTGTGCCGCCCCTGGTGCAGGCAGATGAGCCCCAGGCTGTTGGCGACCCAGCCGACCGCGGCGCCGTCGTCGACGGACTCCGCGAGCCGCATCGCCAGCCGCGACTCCTCCTCCGCCTGGGCGATCCGGCCGGTCACCAGCAGGACGTCGGTGAGCACCGTCCGTGCCCGTCCCTCGGCCAGGGTGTCGCCGGCCGTGCGGGTGGCCTCGCACATCCCCCGGGCGGTCGCCTCGTACTGGTGGGAGTCGGCCCCGGACTCGGTGAGGTCCTTGGCCGCCCACAGCAGGTCCACCGCACGCCGCAGCCTGCCCGTCCCCACGGACTGGCGCACACCCGCCAGCAGCGGCGCCGCCTCCGTGTAGAGCCAGTCCAGGGCCGCCGACCCCTCGGTGAACGTCAGGCCCGGGTACTCCGTCGGCTCCAGGCCGTCCACCAGCCGGTCCCCGGGCCGCTCCATCGCGTACACCCCCGCCGCCGTCGCCAGGTAGAAGTCCAGCAGCCGAGACAGCGCCGCCGCTCGCTCGCTGGGCGGCTGTTCGTCCCGTTCCGCGCACGCACGCGCGTAGAGACGGACCAGGTCGTGGAAGCGGTAGCGGCCCGGCGCCGCCGATTCCAGCAACGACGTGTCCACCAGGGACTCCAGGAGGTCCTCGGTGTCCTGCGCCGGGAGGTCCAGGACCGCCGCGGCCGCCGCCAGGGAGATGTCCGGGCCGTCCGCCAGGCCCAGCAGCCGGAAGGCGCGGGCCTGGGCCGGTTCCAGCTGGCCGTAGCCCAGTTCGAAGGTGGCCTCGACCGCCAGGTCACCGGCCTGCAGCTCGTCCAGCCGGCGTCGCTCGTCCGCCAGTTTCGCCGCCAGGACCGACACCGTCCAGGTGCGGCGGGCCGCCAGCCGGGACGCGGCGACGCGGATCGCCAACGGCAGGAAACCGCACGCGCCGACCACGTCGAGCGCCGCCTCCCGCTCCGAGGCCACCCGCTCCTCGCCCACGATCTTCGTGAAGAGGGCCAGCGCCTCCTCGGGCGACATCACGTCCAGATCGACCAGGTGCGCCCCGGCCAGGTCCACCATCCGCACCCGTGCCGTCACCAGCGCCGCGCAGCCCTCCGTGCCGGGCAGCAGGGGCCGGACCTGGGCGGCGTCGCGGGCGTTGTCCAGCAGGACCAGGACACGGCGGCCGTCCAGGACGGAGCGGTACAAAGCGGCCCGCTCCTCCAGGGAGTCGGGCACGGCCGAGTCGGCGGTACCCAGGGCGCGCAGGAAGGAGCCCAGCACCGTCTCCGGCTCCGCCGGCCGCGCGCCGGCGCCCTGGAGGTCGACGTACAGCTGCCCGTCCGGGAAGGCGGCCCGCGCCTGGTGGGCGACGTGCACCGCGAGGGTCGTCTTGCCGACGCCGCCGATGCCGGCCAGCGCCGAGACCGCCATCACGCGACCCGTCGCCGCGTCCCCGGACGCCGAGCACAGGACGTCGCTCAGCTCGCGGACGAAGGACGCGCGTCCGGTGAAGTCGGGGACCGAGGCCGGGAGTTGCGCCGGGCGGACGGTGGCCGCCACTGTCTCCGCGGCCGGTGACGGGGGCTCGGCCAGGTGCGGGTCGGCCCGCAGGATCCGCTGCTGGAGTTCCTGGAGGCCGGGGCGCGGGTCGACGCCCAGCTCGTCGGCGAGCAGGCGCCGCGTGTCCGCGTAGACCGCGAGGGCCTCCGCCTGACGGCCGCTGCGGTACAGGGCCAGCATCAGCAGCTCCCGCAGGCGCTCGCGCAGGGGGTGGGCCGCCGTGAGCGCCGTCAGTTCCGAGACGGACTCGGCGTGACAGCCCTGTTCCAGGTCCATCTCCAGCCGCGTCTCCAGGAGTTGGAGCCGCCATTCGCCAAGGCGCACGCGCTGTGTCTGGGCATACGGGCCCGGTACGCCGGCCAGGACCTCGCCGTCCCACAGGGCCAGTGCCCGGCGCAGCAGGTCACGGGCGTGGCACAGGTCGCCGGAGCTCCTGGCCTTCTCGGCCCCGGCGGCCAGGTCCTGCGCCCTCGTCAGGTCCAACGCCCCGTCGGCCAGGTCCCGTACGGCGTATCCGCCCGACTCGCTGGCGAGCATTCCGGGGTCGAGGACCTTGCGCAGCCGGGACGCGTACGTCCGCAGCGCCGCCAGCGCCTGCGACGGCGGCTCCTCGCCCCACAGGGCGTCGATCAGCTCGGCCGCGGTGGCCGTACGGCCCTCGTGCAGCAACAGGGCCGCCAGCAGCGCGCGTTGCTGCGGCGAGCCGGTGGCCAGACTCTCCTCGCCCCGCCAGGCGCGCACCGGTCCGAGCACGCCGAAGCGGAGCGCGGCCGGCCCGTCCGGTTCCGCCGGGAATCCGGGACGCCGCTGCTCCGGAATCCGCGGTCCACCGTCCATGCCGTCCCCCTAGACATCCTGAGCAACCAGGTCAGTTTGCCTTGTTCATGCCGACCACGTCAGCCGTGGGAGACGCCGATCACAGGTTCTCCATCAGCCGGTCTTCCCCTGCCCCTCCAGCTCCACCCGTACCGTGAGCAGTCCCGTGCCGACGCCCATCGCCCGCACCGCGAGGCTGTTGTAGCGGGGGAGGCGGCGCAGGCGGGCGAGCGGGTCGTCGTCGGGCAGGAGGTGGGCCGTGCCCCGGTACCAGCGGCCCCTGAGCCGGACCCGGACGCGTGGGTCGGCCCGGATGTTGCGGACGTACTGGGACCGTTCGCCGAACTCCGACACCAGCCAGAAGGAGTCGCCGCTCCGGCGCCCGCCCACCGGGGTGCGGCGGGGCAGGCCGGAGACGCGGCCGGTGGTCTCCAGCAGGGTCTGGCCGGGCAGTCGGCGCACGAGGGCGTTGAGCCGGCGCTGGAAGGCCGTCACGGCCCGGTACTTGGTCTCGGCGTAGGACGACATCGTTCGTTCACGCTCCCGTCTCGTGGGACTCCATGTTCCCGGAAAACCTCGACGGGGAAGGTGTGGACCGGGCCGAGAGACGGGTGGTGCAGGGGTGCGGGTCGTGACGTGGAACCTGTGGTGGCGGTTCGGCCCCTGGGCCGACCGGCGTGGCGCGATCCGCGCCGTGCTGCGGGAGCTGCGGCCCGACGTGGTCGGGCTCCAGGAGGTGTGGGCCGTCGACGGAGGGGAGAACCTCGCCGAGTGGCTGGCCCGTGACCTGGGCCTGCACTGGGACTGGTCGCCCTCGCCCGCGCCCGAGCGGTGGCAGCGGCGGATCGGAGACGACACGGTGGGCGTCGGCACCGCGGTGCTCAGCCGCTGGCCCGTCGTGGAGCGGGCGGTGCTGCGGCTGCCCGCCCCCGCCGAGCTGGACGACGGGCGGCTGGCGGCGTACGCCCGCCTGGACGCGCCCGGGCACCGGATCCCCTTCTTCACCGTCCACCTGAACTCGGGCGGCCACGCCCCTGCCCTGCGCGCCGAGCAGTCCGCCGCCCTCGCCGCCTTCGTCGCCCGGCACCGGCACGGCACCGCCCACCCGCCCGTCGTCACCGGGGACTTCAACGCCCGCCCCGAGTCGCCGGAGGTGCGCCTGCTGCGGGCCGGGGGGCTGCACGACGCCTGGGAGCACGCGGCGCCGGGCGCGCCGTCCGGCACCTGGGACACCGCCAACCCGTACGTGGCCCACGCGGACGGCGAGCCGAGCGTACGGATCGACTACGTCCACGTGGGCCCACCGGGACCCGGCGGCATCGGCCGGGTCCTGGCGGTACGGCGGGCCGGCGCCGGCCCCGTCGACGGGGTCTGGCCCTCCGACCACGCGGCGGTCGTCGCGGACCTGGCCGACGGCGGGACGGACACCGCGTCGGCCACCGGCTAGGCCACCACGTCGGCCATGACCCGGGCTGCCGTGTCGGTGACTGCTCAGGTCGCCGTGTCGGTCACGGTCTCGGCCACCCCGTCGGTCACCGCTCAGGCCGCCATGCCGGCCTCCGCCGCGTCGGTCACCGCGTAGGTCGCCGCGTCGGTCACGGCCCGGGTCGCCGTGCCGGGCACCGCTCAGGTCGCCCCGTCGGTGACTGCTCAGGTCGCTGTGTCGGTCACAGTCTCGGCCACCCCGTCGGTCACCGCCCAGGCCGCCATGTCAGCCACCGCCGCGTAGGTCGCCGCGTCGGCCACCGGCTAGGCCACCACGTCGGCCATGACCCGGGCTGCCGTGTCGGTGACTGCTCAGGTCGCCGTGTCGGTCACGGTCTCGGCCACCCCGTCGGTCACCGCTCAGGCCGCCATGCCGGCCTCCGCCGCGTCGGTCACCGCGTAGGTCGCCGCGTCGGCCACCGGCTAGGCCACCACGTCGGCCATGACCCGGGCTGCCGTGTCGGTGACTGCTCAGGTCGCTGTGTCGGTCACGGTCTCGGCCCCCCGTCGGTCACCGCTCAGGTCGCCATGCCGGCCACCGCCGTGTCGGTCACCGCCCAGGCCGCCATGCCGGCCACCGCCCCGTCGGCCACCGCCCAGGACGCCCCGTAGGTGACCGCCCCGGCTACCGTCCCAGGAACACCGGGTTGGTGAACGCCGCCAGTGCCCCCGGCAGGGGGCCCGCCGCGGTCTCGTGCCGTATCTCCGCGCGCACGTAGGCCGCGTACGAGGCCGTCGTCCGCCACTCCGCCGTGCCCGCGCCGGACACCGGCAGGGGATCGCCGGTGAACAGCACGCCCTGGTCCGTGACGAACCGGACCGTGCAGCGCGGCGCGCCCGTCACCTCCAGGCGGACGGTGACCGGGGAGTCGCGGTCCACGCGCAGCCGCTCGCCGATGCCGGCGTGCTCGCCCCGGCCGCCGGACGCGGCGAAGGACAGGGACACCTTCGACGACTCGGCGACGTAGGACCGCCCGGCGCGGATACCCTCCTGGATCGCCTCCCGGGTCAGGTCGTCGGCGAGGACGACGGTCTGCGGGCGGCCGATCACGTCGGGGGAGCGGTGGGAGTCGCTGCTGCCCATCGCCGGGATCCAGTCCCGCCTCCCGTCGCGCACCGAGGCGACCAGCATGCCGTCCCAGTCGGCCAGCGCCACCTCGTCGTCGGGCGTGTACGCGCCGTTCCACACCTCGACCGCGTCCGCCTCGCCGAACCCGAACTTCCAGTTGCAGCCGATACAGGTGGCGTGCGGGTGGGCCGGCACGACCAGGCCGCCGGCGCGGCGGATCTGCCGGGCGAACCGGCCGAAGCGGTTGTCGCGGGCCCGGTAGCGCCAGTCGACGAAGGTGCCGGGATCGGTGCCCAGCGCGACGACGTGGCCGTTGCGGGTGGTCACCTCCTCGCCGAGCATGATCAGCAGGTCGTCCCCGGCCAGGTCGGCCCAGTGCGGGTGCGCGGAGTGCGTGTTGTGCTCGGAGGAGTTGATGAAGTCCAGGCCCGCCGCCCGCGCCAGCTCCGCGATCTCGGCGAGGGTGTAGCGGCCGTCGGAGTACTCGGAGTGGAGGTGGCAGTCGCCCCGGTACCAGGCGCGGCCCCGCCCCCGGGCCCGCTCGGGCGGGTACACCGGCCGGGGCGTCCGGTCCTCCTCGCCGTAGGTGAGCGTGACGGTGATCTCGTACGGCAGGCCCTGCGGGGCCACCGTGTACGGGCCGAGCGCGATGTGCCAGGTGCCCGCCCGCACCGGCCCCGGCACGTAGCCCGGCGTGGCGTCGTCCGCGCGGACGAAGAACTCCGTGCGGGCCCCGCCCGACCAGCCGCGGAAGCCCGGGCCGCCCAGCTCGGTGCCGCGCTCGTCGAAGAGGCCGATGTCGAGCGCGTTGCCCTGGGTGCCGGCCGGGACGGCGGGTCGGTCGTAGGTGTAGGCGACGTGGATCTCGCGCACTCCCCGGGGGACTTCGACCGGGACGTACACGAAGTCGGGGGAGCCGGGCGGGAGGGTGCCGCGCACCGTTTCCCGCCGCCGTTCCCGGGGTGCCGCCGAGGCGAAGCTCACGCTTCCCAACGTAAGCGCGGCGGCGGCTCCCGTCACGAACACCGCGCGTCTGCCCATTCCGGCGTGGTCGTCCTCGCACATGCTGCTGCTCCAGGTGTCGTCGTCTCGTGTCGTCGGTGACATGACGTCGGTGGTGCAGGGGTGGTGCGTGCAACCCTCGTATTGAGCCGTGAACTCCCGGACAAGGAAAGGGGTTTCGCATATTGAGGAGTCATTGAGGGCAGGAGACGGCGCGGCGGGCCGGCGGGACGGGAGCCCCGTGCCGATCACCCCGCTCGTATGCTCGAAGGATGACGACTTCCGCGACCTCCGGAACCGGACCCGCCGACCCCACCGGCCCCACCGAGAACTCCATGCGTCGCGCCCTCAAACGCGCCCGGGACGGCGTCGCCCTCGACGCGTCCGAGGCCGCCGTGCTGCTCCAGGCGCGCGGCGAGCACCTCGACGCCCTCACCGCGTCCGCCGCCCGGGTCCGGGACGCGGGACTGGAGGCCGCCGGGCGCAGCGGCGTCATCACGTACTCGAAGAGCGTCTTCGTCCCGCTGACCCGGCTGTGCCGGGACAAGTGCCACTACTGCACCTTCGTCACCGTCCCCGGCAAGCTGCGCCGGGCCGGCCACGGGATGTTCATGTCGCCGGACGAGGTCCTGGACATCGCGCGCAAGGGCGCGGCCCTCGGCTGCAAGGAAGCCCTCATCACCCTCGGCGACAAGCCCGAGGAGCGCTGGCCGGAGGCGAGGGAGTGGCTGGACGCGCACGGCTACGACGACACGATCGCCTACGTCCGCGCGATCTCGATCCGCGTCCTGGAGGAGACGGGCCTCCTCCCGCACCTCAACCCCGGCGTCATGACCTGGACGGACTTCCAGCGGCTCAAGCCCGTCGCGCCCTCCATGGGCATGATGCTGGAGACCACCGCGACCCGCCTGTGGTCCGAGCCCGGCGGCCCGCACCACGGCTCCCCGGACAAGGAGCCCGCCGTACGGCTGCGCGTCCTGGAGGACGCCGGGCGCTCCTCCGTCCCCTTCACCTCCGGCATCCTCATCGGCATCGGCGAGAGCTACGAGGAGCGGGCCGAGTCCCTCTTCGCGCTGCGCCGCGTCTCCCGCGCCTACCACGGCATCCAGGAACTGATCATCCAGAACTTCCGCGCCAAGCCCGGCACGGCGATGCGCGGCATGCCGGACGCGGAGCTGGACGAGCTGGTCGCCACGGTCGCCGTCGCCCGGCACATCATGGGCCCGTCCGCCTGCCTCCAGGCCCCGCCCAACCTGGTGGACTCGGAGTACGAGCGGCTGATCGTCGCGGGCATCGACGACTGGGGCGGCGTCTCCCCGCTCACCATCGACCACGTGAACCCCGAGCGCCCCTGGCCGCAGATCGACGAACTCGCCGCCAAGTCCCGGGCGGCCGGGTTCGAGCTGCGGGAACGTCTCTGCGTCTACCCGGAGTTCGTGCGGCGCGGCGAGCCCTGGCTGGACCCGCGGCTGCGTCCGCACGTGGCGGCACTCGCCGACCCGGAGACCGGGCTCGCCCGCGAGGACGCGGTGGTCGAGGGGCATGTCTGGCAGGAACCGGACGAGGCGTTCACCGCCACCGGCCGCACCGACCTGCACGCCACCATCGACACCGAGGGCCGCACCTCGGACCGCCGCGACGACTTCGACGAGGTGTACGGCGACTGGGGAGCCCTGCGCGAGGCCGCCGCACCCGGCATGGCGCCCGAGCGCATCGACACCGACGTACGCGCCGCGCTCGCCACGGCGGCCGACGACCCGACGAGGCTGACGGACGACGAGGCCCTCGCCCTGCTGCACGCCGACGGCCCGGCGCTGGACGCCCTGTGCGGCATCGCGGACGACGTCCGCAAGAGCGTCGTCGGCGACGACGTGACGTACATCGTCACCCGCAACATCAACTTCACCAACGTCTGCTACACCGGCTGCCGCTTCTGCGCCTTCGCCCAGCGCCGCACCGACGCCGACGCCTACACGCTCTCCCTGGACCAGGTCGCCGACCGCGCCCAGCAGGCCTGGGACGTGGGCGCGGTGGAGGTGTGCATGCAGGGCGGCATCCACCCCGACCTGCCCGGCACCGCGTACTTCGACATCGCGCGGGCGGTGAAGGCCCGCGTCCCCGGCATGCACGTGCACGCGTTCTCGCCGATGGAGGTCGTCAACGGCGCGACCCGTACCGGCATGTCGATCCGCGAGTGGCTGACCGCCGCCAAGGAGGCGGGCCTCGACTCGGTCCCGGGCACGGCGGCGGAGATCCTCGACGACGAGGTCCGCTGGATCCTCACCAAGGGCAAGCTGCCGGCGGCCACCTGGATCGAGGTGATCGAGACGGCCCACGAGCTGGGCGTCCGCTCCTCGTCCACGATGATGTACGGCCACGTCGACCAGCCCCGCCACTGGCTGGGCCACCTGCGCACGCTCGCCGGGATCCAGCAGCGCACGGGCGGCTTCACGGAGTTCGTGACGCTCCCCTTCATCCACACCAACGCGCCGGTCTACCTGGCGGGCATCGCCCGGCCCGGGCCCACCCTCCGGGACAACCGCGCGGTGACCGCGATGGCCCGCCTCCTCCTGCACCCGCACATCCCCAACATCCAGACGAGCTGGGTGAAGCTGGGCACCGAGGGTGCGGCGGAGATGCTCCGCTCCGGGGCGAACGACCTGGGCGGCACCCTCATGGAGGAGACCATCTCCCGCATGGCGGGCTCGTCCTACGGGTCGTACAAGTCGGTCAGGGACCTGATCGCGGTCGCCGACGCGGCGGGCCGCCCGGCGAAGCCGCGCACCACGCTCTACGGCCCGGTCCCCGAGGAGCGGCAGCGGGCGGCGCGGGACTCGGACGGGCACCTGCCGGAGCTGCTGCCGGTCCTGGACTGATGCGCGGGCGCACGCTTCGGAGGCGGCGCGAGCGCGCAGTACGATGATCGGGCCCCCGGTGTGTCGGGGTTCTCGTAGCTGAGGAGATGCGTGCCCGTGCCTGCCCGACTTCCCTCATGGGCGTGGGTCTCCGGTCTGACCGTGGGCGCGATCGCGGCGGTGACCGTCCTGGCCGTACAGGCGGACCAGGGACCCCACCCCACCGCCGTGGCGACGAAACCGCGCCCGTCGGCGTCGGCGGACGCGCACCCCACGCCGAAGGAGACCGCGCCGGCCCCGGTACCGGAGGGTTCCGGCACCGGGCGGCGCGTCGTCTACTCGACGGGCCAGGACCGGGTGTGGCTGGTCGACGCCAGCGACGCCACCCGGCGGTCCTTCAAGGTGTGGCCGGGCACGGTCGACCCCGATCCGGGCAAGTACAGCGTCGGCACCCGCCGCCAGGAGCCGACGACCGGCTCCGACGGGGTGCGGATCGAGCAGATCATGTACTTCACCCAGGAGGACGGCGTCTGGGTCGCCTTCTCCAACGCGGTGGACGGGTCCTCGCCGCCGCCCGCCGCCGGTGCCAGGACCGGCGGCATACGGCTGCCCAAGGCGGACGGCGACGCGCTGTGGGAGTTCGGCACGTCCGGTACGACGGTCACTGTGGTGGCCTAGCCGCCGCCTCGCCGGACGGCAGGTGCGCCACGATCAGCACGACGCCGCTGAACAGCAGCACCCGCGTCGCCGCGTCCAGCCCGTTCCAGTCCTCCGACTGCCACATCGCGAACCACTCCCCGCCGATCGCGAGGAACCCGGCGCCGAAGAGCAGCATCAGCATGAGCGTGCCGTACGTGGTGAAGCGCCGTGCCGGGGCGTGCTGGCGGCGTATCCAGAGCCAGGTCGCCCAGATCAGCACGAGCGCGGCGGCGGTCTCCCACACGATGATCGCCACGTAGGCGGTGTCCTGGAGACCCTTGCTCGTGATCGCCCGCCACATCAGGTCGTCGTCCTTGAACGTCGTGTCCATCGCGAGGACGTGATGCACGTACTGCTGGTTGTTGTCGAAGTCGGTGATGTTCCCGAGGGCCACCAGGGCGATGTAGAGGGCGAGGACCGCGGTGAGCACGGTGGAGGCGAGTAACAGGGTGCTGCGGGGGTTCTTGGTCATGGCAGCACTATTCCGAAACCGGGGACCGGGGGAGTGGGCAGGGTCCGCAACGTGATCTCTTCGAAGCGTTCCGCCGCCGCAGCGCGGTGATCGCGGCCGCCCGCGCCGGGAACGCGGCAGGGCCCGGCCCTGCCGGAAACGGCCGGTCACTCGCAGACGGCCGTGTCCACCAGGTCGAAGACGTGCTGGTGGGCCGCCATCATGTCGGCGGGCTCCGCGGCCACCGAGCTGGACAGTGCCGTCGTCGCCACCGTGGCCGCGCGGCCGTCCTGGGTGGCGCCGCCGTAGGTCTCGTATCCGTGGATGGAGCCGCCGTGGCCCCACATCTCGCCGCCGCAGGACAGTGGGGTGCGGAACAGGCCCAGGCCGTATCCGGTGCCGGGCGTGGGGGCGCCCTCGGTCACCGGGACCGTGGTCTTCATCTCCTTCAGCTCGGCGGCGTCGAGGACCTCGCCGCCGAGCAGGGCGGAGAAGAAGCGGTTGAGGTCGCGCGGGGTGGTGACGAGCTGGCCCGCGGCCCAGGCCTGGGACGGGTCGAGGCTGGTGATGTCCTCCAGCGGAGCGCCGGGGGTGGCGGCGGCGTAGCCCTTGGGGTGGGCGCCCCGGATGCCGCGCTCGCCGACGCCCGGCCAGTAGGTGTCCTTCAGGCCCAGCGGCTCGATGATCCGGTCGGTGATCTCCTCGCCGAAGGGGCGTCCCGTGACCTTCTCGACGAGCAGGCCCGCCAGGGCGTAGTTGGTGTTGCTGTACTGCCACTTCGCGCCGGGCTCGAACGCCGCCTTCTGGCTCAGGGCGAGGTCCACCAGGTCACGCGGGTTGTAGTACGTGTCGCGGACCTCGAACGGGTCCAGGCCCAGCGACTGGACGTAGTCGGGCAGACCGCTGGTGTGCTGGAGCAGGTCGCGCACCGTGATCCGGCCGCCGTCGATGCCGTCGCCGTGCACCAGACCCGGCAGGTACGTCTCGATCGGCTCGTCCAGCTTCACCTTGCCCTCGCCGACCAGCTGGAGCACGACCGCCGCGGTGAAGGACTTGGTGTTGCTGCCGGCCCGGACCCGGCCGTTGACCGGCACGTCCGCGCCGGTCGCCAGGTCGCCGCTGCCGGCCGTGTAGTCGCGGGTACGACCGTCACGGCCCTCGACGGCGGCCAGCGCGGCGGGGAATCCGTCCTCGCGCACCAGGTCCTTCGCACCCTCGCGCACGGCGTCGCGGTGACCGGCGTGGTCCGGGGCGCCGTAGGCCAGGGAACCGGTCACGGCGAGGCCGCCGCCGAGGACCGCGAGCGCGGCGACCACCGACAGCACGCGGCCGCGCTGCTTCCGCGGCTTGGACGGGACGGAGGCGGGGAGACGAACGGACACGGGATTTCCTCTCAACGGGGCTGCTCTCGGAACGCCTTGAGCCTTTCGCGAACCGGCCGTCCGCTCGATGGGGCCAGGTGCCGGAAACGGGGTGTACCTTCCACCACCCCCGGTCGTGAGCGTTTCCACACCGATCCCGCCCGTCTGCGCCCTGAACCGACCGTCCTCGTTCGCATACAGTGCTGGGCGTCGTACGTACGCACAGTGCCGAGGGGAGGTCCACGTGGGCGGGACGACCGGTGCCGTCTGGGGGCGTGCGGAGCAGCAGGACTTCCGCAGCCGGGTGCGCGGGACACTGCTCGGCGTGGCCGTCGGGGACGCCCTGGGCGCACCCGTCGACTCCCTCGCCCTCGACGCGATCCGCGAGGCCCACGGCGCGGAGGGGCTCTCCGACCTGGCCGCCGCCTACGGCCGGCGCGGCGCCGTCACCCACCTCACCCAGCTCACCCTGTTCTCCGTGGACGGGCTGATCCGCGCCCAGGTACGGCGCGACACCGGCGCCTGGCACCCGCCGACCGACCTGCACCGGGCCTACCGGCGCTGGGCCGCCACCCAGCGCGACTGGGGGCCCGACCTGCGGCGCAAGGACGACGGCTGGCTGGCCCACGAGGAGTGGCTGTACGTCCGCCGGGACGCCCCGCGCGCCCTGCTGCTCGGCCTCGGCGACGAGACGATGGGCACCCCCGAGGCACCCAAGAACCCCGACGAGCGCGGACCCGAGGCCGCCGCCCGCTCGGCGCCGTTCGGGCTCCTGGTCGGCTGGGAGCCGCAGCTGGTCGCCCAACTCGCCGTGGAGTGCGCGGCCCAGACCCACGGCCACCCCACCGGCTGCCTGGCGGCGGGCGCGTACGCAGTGGTCGTGCACGGGCTGGCGCGGGGCGAGAGCCTGGACGCCGCCGTGCAGCGGGCCCTGGCGCTGCTCGTGCCCCGGCCGGGACACGAACCCGTGGCGACCGCGCTGCAGCACGCGCTGGGCGCGGTACGGCAGGGGCTGCCGACCCCGGCGCGGGTGACCGAGCTGATCGGCGCGGGCACGGCGGAGGGCCTGGTCGCCGCCGCCGTGTACTGCGCCCTGGTCGGCGAGGACGTACGGCACGGGCTGCGCCTCGCCGTCAACCACGACGGCCCCTCGGCGGCGACCGGCGCGCTGACGGGCGGCCTGCTCGGCGCCCTGCACGGCGAGACGGCGCTGCCCCCGGCCTGGCTGGCCGAACTGGAGGGCCGCCGGACCCTCCTGGAACTGGCCGACGACTTCGCCATGGAGATGACCCAGGGCCCCGCCCTGCACGGCCCGGCGGGCTCGTCCCCCGGCTGGCTGACGCGGTACCCGCGGGCGTAGTCCCGTACGACGGTCCGTACGAGGCCCGCGCCCGGTACGAAGTCCCGGCGGGAAGAGTCACGTTTCGAGAAGCGCCCACCCGGGGGCCGCGGCTAGCGTGCATGCCATGGACATCAGCATTCACACCACCGCGCTGCCGCACGACGACCCGGACGCGTCCCTGGCCTTCTACCGGGACGTCCTCGGCTTCGAGGTCCGCCAGGACGTCGGCAACG
This sequence comes from Streptomyces sp. NPDC093065, assembly GCF_044754585.1. Lineage (NCBI taxonomy): Bacteria > Bacillati > Actinomycetota > Actinomycetes > Kitasatosporales > Streptomycetaceae > Streptomyces > Streptomyces sp. NPDC093065. Next base: position 157,965 of record NZ_JBIVPJ010000017.1, read on the forward strand.
GCAGGATGCGCTGGATCACGGTCGGGCCGGCCGGCCAGCCGGACGTCTCACTGCTGCTCTCGCCGCCCGCCGCCGACCCCGGCATCACCGACACCGAGCGCCGCACCGTCGCCGAGATGATGGCCAAGGGCACCTATGGCTGGATCCTGCTGGCCACCAAGGACCTCGACGGCACCTTCGAGAAGGTGCGCGCAGGGAACGCCGAGATCGTCCAGGAACCGACCGAGCAGCCGTACGGCATCCGGGACTGCGCCTTCCGGGACCCCGCGGGCAACCAGATCCGCATCCAGGAACTGCGCTGAGCGGAAGGCGGCCGGTGACCACCGCCGCGGCCACCGCCCGCCCGCACCTCCCGGACGGGATCTAGTCGCCCACCCGGCTGCGGCCCACCGCGTCGTCCACCCCGCCCGACGGCGCCGGGATCGCGGCCGCCGCGCCGGAGGCGTCGCCGTCCCCGTCCGTGTTGACGCGCTCGATGACCGCGAGCCGCTCCGGGGTGTCCTCCGGCCTCAGGTAGCCGATCAGGACGTACAGGACGAGCGAGACCGCCAGCGGGACGGAGACCTGGTACTCCAGCGGCACCCCGCCGTCCACGCTCCAGTTGATCGGGTAGTTGACCAGCCAGAAGGCCACCAGGCCCAGCGCCCAGCTGGTGAGCGCCGCCGTCGGGCCCGAGCGGCGGAAGGGCCGCAGCAGACCGAGCATCATCGGGATCGCGATGGGGCCCATCAGACCGGCGACCCACTTGATCACGACGGTGATGATGTCCTTGAACGTCGGCGAGTCGACCTGCGTCGCCACCGCCATGGACAGACCGAGGAAGACCACCGTCGTCAGCCGGGCCGCCAGCAGACCCGAGCGCTGCCCCCAGCCCCGCGCCCGCTTCGACAGCACCGGCGCCACGTCACGGGTGAACACGGCCGCGATGGCGTTGGCGTCCGAGGAGCACATGGCCATGGTGTGCGAGAAGAAGCCGACGACGACCAGGCCCAGCAGCCCGTGCGGCAGCAGCTGCTCGGTCATCAGGGCGTAGGAGTCCGAACCGTCCGCCTTCTGCGACTCCACCAGCAGCGGCGACATCCACATCGGGAAGAACAGCACCACCGGCCAGACCAGCCACAGCACCGCCGAAAGGCGCGCCCCCCGCGCCGCCTCGCGGGCGTCGCGCGTGGCCATGTAGCGCTGGGCCTGGTTGAGCATGCCGCCGTTGTACTCGAAGAGCTTGATGAAGAGGAAGGCCAGCAGGAACACCGTCCCGTACGGGCCGACCAGCGGCTTCCCGTGGCCCTGGAGGGCGGGCTCGTCCCAGGCGCCGAAGAATCCGCCGTGGTCGCCGAGCTTCAGGGCCACGGCCACGAACATCGAGACGCCGGCCAGCAGCTGGATGACGAACTGGCCCAGCTCGGTCAGGGCGTCCGCCCACAGGCCGCCGATCGTGCAGTAGATGCCCGTGATGACACCGGTGATCAGGATGCCCTGGTTGAGGGTGATGCCGGTGAACACCGACAGGAGGGTGGCGATGGCCGCCCACTTCGCGGCCACGTCCACGATCTTCAGCAGCATGCCGGACCAGGCCAGTGCCTGCTGGGTGGGCAGGTTGTACCGGTTCTTGAGGTACTCCAGCGGCGAGGCCACGTGCAGCCGTGAGCGCAGCCGGTTGATGCGCGGCGCGAACAGCTTGGAGCCGATGGCGACGCCGAGCGCGATGGGGAACGACCACGTCACGAAGGACGTGACGCCGTAGGTGTAGGCGATGCCGGCGTAGCCGGTGAACATCACCGCGCTGTAGCCCGACATGTGGTGCGAGATGCCGGACAGCCACCAGGGCATCTTGCCGCCGGCCGTGAAGAAGTCGCTGACGTCGTCCACGCGTTTGTGCGACCAGACACCGATCGCCACCATGACGGCGAAGTAGCCGATGAGCACGGACCAGTCGAGACCGTTCATGTGCCCCCTTCCGGGGTCCGCCTTGTGAACTCCGCCCAGCCGGTTGGCACTTCGCTTGAGCGGGGTAGGGGCGTGGCAGGCCGCGAAGTGCCCGCTCATCGTGGGTGCGTCGACGCGGGCACGACAAGGAAGGGGAAGGTCAAGAGGGAGTAAAAAGGTTCGGCTTACTGACCTGCGTTCATCTACATGAACGATAGTGAGGCGGCCCCCGAAGAGGCCGCCCGGTCCGCTACTTCAGCTCGGCGGGACACGGCGTGCCCCGCTTCAGCCCGTACGGCGCCGACAGCCGGTACGTACCCGCCTCGGGGGCGACGAGCGTCGTCCACACGTCGCCGTCGGCGGTCTCCTCGGTCTCCGTCAGACAGCCGTTGACGTTGTCGTACGTCTTCGGTGTGCCCTCGGGCGCGTTCTTGGAGGCCTCCGTCTCCTGCGGCGGCTTCAGCTTGTTGCCCTCCTCGTCGACCAGGCTCAGCCACGGCGAGTACGGCATCCGGATCAGGACGCGTCCCGCTTCCTGCACGTCGATGACCCACTCGTCCTGCTCGGCGCGCCGGACGACCGCGTCGGGCTCCGCCAGCGGCGTCGGATCGGTCACCTGGAACAGCTGCCAGTTGGCGTCTCCCCAGATCTGCTTCAGATACGGCAGGCCCCGCTGCAGCAGCTCCCGCTCCCGCTTGCCGCCGTCCCCGTCCGGCTCGCCCTTGGGCAGCACCACGTAGTGCACCGCCCAGCGCCGCAGCCATTCGTGGTAGTTCGCCGAGTTGAGGGTGTCGTCGTAGAAGAGCGGGTTGCGCTCCATGTCGGCCTGGCGGGTCCAGCCGCGGGCCAGGTTCACGTACGGCGCGAGCGCCGAGGCCTCCCGGTGGGAGCGGGCGGGCACGGCCTCCACCCGGCCCTGCTCCGCGCCGACCTTCTGCAACTCGTTCACGAGCGGCGCCAGCTCACGCGCCCACGAGGCGGCGGGCGTGGTGTGGACGGCGTCGTCGGCCGACTTGAAGCCGATCCAGCCCGCGAAGCCGGCGAGCGAGACCACCAGCGCGTACCACTTGCGCGACTTCGGCACCGTGAACGGCAGCGCCGCCACCAGCATCACCCCGGCGAAGAGCATCGCCAGACGGGTGATGTTGGAGCCGATCTGCGAGCTGATCAGCCAGACCAGCAGCACGGCCAGGCCGTAGACCGCCGACGTGATCCGCACGGTCTTCCAGGTGCGGGGCACCAGCCAGTACCCCGCAGCCGAGTACAGGACCGGCAGCACCACCGAGCCGAACCCCATGGGCTGGGTGCCGGAGAAGGGGAACAGCACCGCCGACAGTGCGACGACCGCGGCCGGGGCCACGCCCAGCGCCCAGGCGCCCGGACGGCGCTTCTGCAGGAACAGGGCCACCGCCACCAGGCCCACGAACAGCCCGGAGACCGGCGAGGCCATCGTCGACAGGGCGGCCAGCGGCGCCGCGCACAGTCCCTTGGCCCAGCGCTCGTGCCGCCAGCGGTGGGGCCAGCAGAACACGGCGGCGACCGCACCGAGCCCGAACATCATGCCCAGCCCGAACGTGACCCGGCCCGACACCGCGTTGGCCAGCAGCCCGAAAAGTCCGGCCAGTGACGCCCACAGCGGATTGCGGACCACCCGGCTGCGGATCAGGACCAGCGTCAGCAGCCCGGCCGACACCGTCCCCGCGATCATCATGGTCGTGCGCACGCCGAGCACGGACATCAGGTACGGCGAGATCACGCTGTACGACACCGGGTGCATGCCGCCGTACCAGGCGAGGTTGTACGCCGAGTCCGGGTGCCGGCCGACGAACTCGGCCCACGCGTCCTGTGCCGCGAGGTCGCCGCCACTGTTCGCGAACGTGAAGAACCACACGATGTGGAGCACCCCGGCCAGGGCGGTCATCGACAGCACGGGGTGGCGCAGCATGCGCTCGCGCAGGGCCATCAGGGCGGTGTTCACGGCCGACGGCGCCTTCGGCTCGACGGGCTCGGGCCGGGCAGGCCGTGACCCGGAAGGGTCCGACCCGGAAGGACCGGACCCGGAAGGACCGGACCCGGAAGGACCGGACCCGGAAGGTCGGGGCTCACCGTCGCCGTCCGCCGGGTCGTGGCCGTCCGCCGGGTCGTGGCCGCCGGTGCTCTTCGTGCTCTCCGCGTGCTCACCGGCGTCCCTGCGGGGCTCGGGTACGCGTGGTCGCGGGCCGGCTCCCGGACCCTGATCGGCGTCGTCGGCGCGTGTCGGCTCCGCAGTGGCCACCTGAAGGCACTCCCCGTGTCCCGTCTTCTTCTTTGGGCCGTGTCCCGTTCCCACGACCGGCGACTGCCCCGTTTCGTGACGCTAGCACGCGGCCCCGCACAGTTGCCTCCTCCCTTTCGGGACCCTCCCGGACCCCGCGAGGACGCGAACGCCCCCGCGGCCGGGCGGCCGCGGGGGCGTTCGCGTGGGGCGTCGCTCCGGCCCGGCGGGGCCGGTCGTCAGCCCAGGCGGGTCAGCTTGTCCGAGAAGCCGGGCTCGACGAGGTCGTCCCGCAGCGCCACCGGCACCTTCACGGCGCCGCTGGTGCCGCCGTCGCCGACCGTGAGGGTGCCGACCTTGGTGCCGGCCTTCGCGGTGTGCGGCACCTCGTCCGCGTCGAAGGTCAGCTTCACGGTCAGTCCGCCCCAGCCGACGGCCTTGACGTCCTTCGCGGCGACGACCGGCGTACGGCCGCCGAGGCCGTCGTCGACGTACCCGACGACGCTCCCCTTCTTCAGGATCGTCGACGACTGCAGGGTGTCCTGGGCGGCCCGGATCAGCTTGTCGCTGGAGTCCAGCGCGGCGGCGAGGATCCCTCCGCCGACGTCCGGCTGGCGCACCACGGCCCCGACGATGGTCCGGGTCTCGCCGCCGACCTCCTTCTTCGCCGCGAAGACGAGGTTGCCGAGCGCGGAGGTGGTGGTGCCGGTCTTGATGCCGACGACGCCGTTGTGACCGACCAGCTGGTTCCAGTTGCCGTGGTTCTCGTTCTTGTAGTCGTTGTACGACATCATCGCGGCGACCTCGCGGAAGGCGGGCTCCTTCATCGCGGCCTTGGCCAGCTTCACCTGGTCCACGGCCGTGCTCACCGTCGTGTTGTTCAGCCCCGACGGGTCGGTGTACGTGGTGTTGGTCATGCCGAGGTCCTTGGCGGCGGCGTTCATCTTCTCCACGAACGCCTTCTCCGACCCGGCGTCCCAGCGGGCCAGCAGCCGCGCCACGTTGTTCGCGGACGCGATCAGGATGGCGCTGAGGGCCTCGCGCTGGGAGATCGAGTCACCGGCGTAGACGTGGACGGTGGACTCGTCGCCGGCGTCCGACTGGTCCTCCGCCGCCTGGTCGATCTTGATCTTCGGACCCTCGGCGCCGCTCTTGAGCGGGTGGTCGCGCAGGACGACGTACGCCGTCATGACCTTGGCCACGCTCGCGATCGGCACCGGCTTCTGGTCGCCGGACGAGCCGAACGAGCCGATGCCCTGCACGTCGAGGGCGGCCTGGCCGCTCTCGGGCCACGGGATCTGCGGCTTGCCGCCCTCGAACGTGAAGCTGTCCTGTGCCGTGAGGTCGAGGGTCGGCGCGGGCAGCGGGCGCATGGACTGCACGACGCCGAGGATGATCACCAGCAGGACGACCAGCGGCGTCCAGATCTTGACCCGGCGCACCGTCGTCCGCAGCGGGGTCTCCGGGGGCGGCGGGGTGTTCGTCAGCTCCGCCAGCAGGTCCAGCGGCGGCTTGGGCGGCAGCGGCTGCTGCGTGGTCCGGTCGGGCCCGACGTGCGGCCTGGGAGCGGTGACCCCGGCACGGGGTGCCTGCGGCGCATTGGGCGCCTGCGCGTCCCGCGGGGGCTTGCGGTTGGCCGGCGCGTCCGGATTCCGCAGCGCCACGAACTTGCTGGTCCGCTCGGCATCCCCCTCGGACCGCGCGGGGGTGCCGCCCTTCTGCCCGGCCTTCCTGGCGGCGGAGGCGGCGTCCCCCAGCTTCAGCATCGTCGTCGGCTGGTCGACTGCGGGCTTGCCCGGCCGCGGCGCCTTGAACACGGCGGTGGGCTGATCCACGGGCGGCGCACCACCGTCGCCGTCGTCGCCGCCGTCGCCGTCGCCGTCGTCGGCGTCCCGCCTGGCCCCCTCTGCGTCCGAGCCCGGCTCGGGCTCCGGCTTCGAGTCCGAGTCCGGCGTGGACTTCGAGTCCGAGTCCGGCTTCGGTTCTGGTTTCGCTCCCGAGCCCGGCTCCGCTCCCGGGGCGTGGTCTGCGTCCACGCCGGAACCCGGTTCGGCGTCGGCATCCGAGGCCGTGGCCGAGTCGGCGCCGACGGCCGGCTCCTCGTCCCCGCCCGCTGCGGAGCCCGAGCCCGAGGCCGCGTCCGCGTCCGAGGCGGCGCCGGAATCCGAGGCAGTGCCCGAAGCCGGCGCGGAGCCCGCGTCGGAGCCGGAGCCGGACGCCGGGCCGGAGCCGGAGCCGGACGCCGGGCCGGAGCCGGAGGCCGAGTCTGCGTCGTCGTCCGAGGCGGAGCCTGACCCGGAGGCTGCGTTCGTGTCCGTGGCAGCACCTGCATCGGAGCCGGACGCCGAGCCCGAGTCCCCGTCCGGGTCAGCGCCGGAATCCGGGTTGGCGCCCGGGCCGGAGCCGGACGCGGGGCTGGAGCCCGAGACTGCGTCCGTGTCCGAGGCCGTGCCCGACCCCGAGGCCGTGCCTGAGGCTGCGTCGCCGTCGGAGGCGGAGTTCGGCCCCGAGGCGGTGTCCGTGTCCGCGGTGGTGCCGGAATTCGGGACTGAGCTCGCGTCGGAGCCGGACGCCGGGCCCGAACCCCCGTCCGAGACAGCACCCGAACCCGAGGGCCTGTCCGAGCCGGAGGCCGCGTCCGGCCCCGAATCCGAGGCAGCGCCCGAAGCCGGCGCGGAGCTCGCGTCGGAGCCGGATGCCGGGCCCGGGCCCGGGCCCGAGGCTGCGTCGGCGTCCGAGGCGGAGCACGACCCGGAGGCAGTGCCCGAAGCCGGGGCGGCGTCCGCGTCGGAGCCGGACGCCGGGCCCGACGCGGCGGCGTCCGTGTCGGAGTCCTGGTCCGCGTCCGTGTCGGAGTCGCCGTCGGCCGTCTCGGCCTGGTCGGTGTCCTGCGGGGCGGCCTCGGGCGCGTCGGCGCCCGTGTCGCCGTCCCGTGAGGACTCCTCGTCCCGCGGGTCCTCGGGCCGTGCGTTGGCGGCGGCCCGCTCGTCCGCGGTGGCCACCCAGGCCGCGACGGCGTCCCTGAGCCGGCCGTCGGTCCCGGCGGCGTACGCCGCGTCGGCGACCCCGGACCCCTCCGGAGCGGCGGCGGACGCCTCGGCGTCGTCGTCCTCGCCGGAGGTCTCCGCCTCCGGCGAGGACTCGCGGACCGACAGCACCCGGGTCGCCGTGTCGACGCCGCCACCGGACCCGGACCCTGCGGACCCCGCGGAGCGCTTCGCGTCCTCCCGCGCCACCGCCAGCCGCGGATCACGCGTCTCGCTCGCCTCGGCCCTGGCTTCGGGAACCGGACCCGCGCTCCCCGACGTCGGTTCTTCCGACGACTCGCGCTGCTTCGACCTGTCGGGGGACTCGCCCGCCACCGATGCCTCCTCCATGCGCCGCACGTCCTGTGCGCGCTACCGAACCCGTACCGAAACCATTTACCAGTGTCCTGTGTACGGGTGGAACCCACGCGGTAGACGAGAACGACATACCTACCGGTTCCACTACGAAGCGGTCACGCACCCTCGACAGACCAATGTGAGAGGGGTCACCCTGTCTGTCATCCACGCGGGGAGGCATGGATGGGCAGGAGCCGCAGAACACTTCCGGAGGAGCTTCTGCTGCTGGCGTTGGACCCGACCACGGGTACCACCGCACAGCCGCAGTCGCTCGACCTCGGTCTGGCCGGAGCACAGCTGGTGGAGCTGGCGCTGGCCGGACGGATAGCCCCAGACGGGGATCGTATCGCCGTGGTGGCCCCACGGCCGACAGGAGATCCAACACTGGACTGCGCGTTGGAGTTGCTGCGAAGGCGTGGCGCTCCGGTACGGGCGGTCAACTGGATTGGCGGACCCCGCCTGGGGCTGCGCCAGACCTACCTCTCGCATCTGGAGCGATGCGGCATGGTGCATGCCGTGGAGGGCCAGATGTGCGGGGTGCTGCCGACGACTCGCTACCAGGCGACGGACACGGCGATCAGCCGGGAGATCAAGGCCCGGCTGGACTCGGCGATCCGCACCGGCGTACCGCCGGACCCGCGGACCGCGGCGCTCGCCGCGCTGGCCCACGCGGTCGGACTCGGCAAGCACCTCTACCCGGGCAACGAAGGACGCTCGTCGCGGTCCCGGCTGCGGGACCTCATCAGGCACGACCCCATGGGCGGTCTGGTGGCGCACGCGGTGATGGACGTCCAGAACGGCGCTGCGGCACAGCCACGCCGCAGTCCGGCCCCGGCCGGTCGCCCGGCCCCGGGACCGGGGGCGAGGCCCGCCCCGGAACCCGCCCGCGGTGTTCCGGCACAACCGAGCCACGGATCCATGGCGCGAGCGGTCGCGCACTAGCCCGGCCGGCGCACCGCACCACCAGCACCACCGCATCACAGCACCGCAACGCAACGCCGCACCGCCAGTCCCCAAGCCCGGTCACGGGAGCCGCAGGTCCGCGCGGGGCGGTGGCACCGACCGTACGTCCGGCCCGACCGGACCGCGGAAAGGTTCCGCCGCCTCGCGCGGCCGCATGTGGGGGTGGTGCTCCGAACTGGCGTGTACGCGGCGCATATCGACCGTTTCCCAGCGGTAGAAAGCACCTTGGTGGCAGTCTGCTCAGCAGCAGATACACAAAGTGGCAAGTACGAGTCACCCAGCCGGAGGTGCACGTCCCGTGGCGTCGAGTGTCAATCCCACCGTAAGGCGGCGTCGGCTGGGCCAGGAGCTGCGCCGGCTCCGCGAGCAGAAGGGCATGACGGCCGAGGAGGTCGCCGAGCGGCTGCTGGTCTCCCAGTCGAAGATCAGCCGTCTGGAGAACGGACGGCGCAGCATCAGCCAGCGCGACGTCCGAGACCTGTGCGGCGTGTACGAGGTCGAGGACCAGCGGATCGTCGACTCGCTGATGCAGATGGCGAAGGACTCGCGCCAGCAGGGCTGGTGGCACGCCTTCGGGGACATTCCGTACAGCGTCTACATCGGCCTGGAGACCGACGCCGAGTCGCTGCGCACCTACGAACCCCAGATCATCACCGGCCTGTTGCAGACCCGGCCCTACGCCGAGGCGCTCATCCAGGGCGCGTTGCCCGAGACGTCGGTCGCCGACGTGGAGAAGCGGGTGCAGGTCCGTATACGGCGGCAGGAGCGCATCTCCGCCGAGCACAACCCGCTGCGGCTGTGGGTGGTCCTCGACGAGGCCAGCCTGCGCCGGGTGGTGGGCGGCAAGCAGGTGATGCGGGAGCAGTTGGAACACGTCGCCGAGATGTCGCAGCTGCCGCACATCACCGTGCAGGTGCTGCCGTTCGACGTCGGGGCGCACCCCGGCATCAACGGCCAGTACTCCATCCTGGAGTTCGCCGACGCGGCCGACTCCAGCGTGGTGTACATCGAGGGCGTGACCAGCGACCTGTACCTGGAGAAGGCGCCGGACGTGCAGAAGTACACGGTGATGTACGAGCATCTGCGGGCGCAGGCCCTGAACGTGGAGCAGTCGCGGCAGCGCATCGAGGACGTGGCGAAGGAATACGCGCGCTGAGCCGCCGAAGCCCTCGGCCGGACGCTCGAAGCCGGACAAAGGCGGGATAGTACATCCCTGCCACGATGTACTGGAAGACTCACCTGGAATATGCCACCCGGTCGGGTGAATGGCTGCTCCGTCCGGGAAGGCCAGCGAGTAGCGTCGATCACGCCAAAGATCAAACGTCATTGGCGTGAACCACACCCGCGACTCGCCATCGGAGCAGACATGGCAATTCTTCAGGGCGCCCAGGAATCGTGGACCAAGTCCTCCTACTCCGGAGGAAACGGCGCGTGCGTCGAGGTCCGGTCACCGGTCGTGGCGGCGCTCGCCGTCCGCGACTCCAAGGTGACCGGCGGCCCGGTCCTCGCCTTCCCCGCCGACGCGTGGACCGCCTTCGTGACCTCGGTCAAGGAGTAGCGCCGCCACGCGTCACCCGTCAGTACCGCCGACGGCGCCCTCTCGACCAGTTCGCCGACCTTGCCGAGAGGGCCCCGCCGACTCGCCTCAGCTCACCGGGAAGGCCACGTCGCACACCGGGTCCTCCGGGCCCGCCGCCTCCCAGTCGGCGAAGTACACCTCGCGGCACGGCCCCGTCACCGTCAGGCCCCGCGCGGCGATCCACTCCTCCACCGCCCCGAAGGCGGCCAGGATCTGCGGATAGGCCACCTGGGCCTTGGTGATCCGGGTGTAGGCCAGCCGCCCGGCCGGCTCCACCCGCACCCGCGTCAGCCGGGCCCGCCCCCGCTCCTCGCTCCACGCCCGCGCCGCCGCCTCGTCGGCGACCGGCACGCAGGACTCGGCGGGACCGTCGCTCTCCTCCGACACGTCCGAGTGGTAGAGGACGAACGGCGCCGCCGTCACACCCCCGCAGTCCCGGGCCGCCTCCTCCAGACGCCCAAGCGAGGCGCCGATCCACGCCGGCAGCTCGTCCGCCAGCACGTGCCGGCTCTCGCTGATCACCACCTGTTCGGGCACGTCCACCGTCTCGACCACGAATTTTCCGTGCACGTCGCAATCCCTTCCGGTCAGCCGTCCACGGAGGTACTCGGCGAGCGTGCGCTGCCCGGCCAACCGGGCCTCCACGTCCGCCCAGTAGGCGTCGAGCAGAGCGGCGGCCCGGCCGCCGTCCGCGTCCACCACCTCGGCGATCCGCGCGAGTGGCATGTCCAGCCGGCGCAACAGGGCCACCAGCCGGGCACGTTCGGCCTGCCCGGCGCGGTAGTACCGGTAACCGGTGGCCTCGTCCACGTGGGCGGGTGCCAGCAGACCCAGCCGGTCGTACAGCCGCAGTGCCTTGGCCGACAGCCGGGCCCGCGCGGCGAACGCGCCGATGGTCAGCAACGCCTCCCCGCGCACGTCGCCCACGCGCTCCCCCATGCCGTCGTCCATGCCGGCGCCCATGCCGTCGTCCTCCGTCACCGGGCGGCCGTTCCGCCCGGTGACCGAGACGCTCGGGCTTGCCCCAGGGGGAAGGTCAACCGGCAAGGCGCGCCTCGACGGCCGCCACGACCTCGGCCGCCTCCGGCTCGGTCTGCGGGGAGAACCGGGCGGCGACCTTGCCGTCCCGCCCGATCAGGAACTTCTCGAAGTTCCAGCGGATGTCCCCGCTGTGCCCCTCGGAGTCGGCGAAGCCGGCCAGCCGGTCGTACAGCGGATGCCGGCCCTCCCCGTTGACCTCGACCTTCTCGGTCATCGGGAAGGTGACGCCGTACGTCGCCGAGCAGAACTCGGCGATCTCGTCGGCGCTGCCCGGCTCCTGGCCCATGAACTGGTTGCAGGGCACGCCCAGCACGGTGAACCCCTGCCCCGCGTACCGCTCGTGCAGCCGCTCCAGGCCGGAGTACTGCGGGGTGAGCCCGCACTTGGAGGCCACGTTGACCACCAGCACGACCTGACCGGCGTACTGGGAGAGGTCCGCGCTCCCGCCCTGGAGCGCGCCGATCCCGACGTCGAGGGGGAGGCTGTCGTCGTTGCGCGTGTTCGGTGAGGTCGTCATGCACCGGATGCTAGTCCGGCACCCGGCCGCTCCCGCCCGCCGCCTCCACGAGCACCTCCCCGGCCGACGTCCGCGAGTACAGCACCGACCGGCCCGCCCGCCGCCGCTCGACCAGCCCCGCGTCGAGCAGCACCCGCAGGTGCCGGCCGACCGAGCCGAGGGCCTGGCCGGTCACGCCGACCAGCTGGCTGGTGCTCATCGGGGTGAAGAGCAGCGTCAGCACGGACGCGCGGGCCGGCCCGAGCAGCGCGCCCAGGGCGGCGGGCACGCGCCGGGCGCCGTCGTCCGTGAGGGCGCCCGCGCACGGGTAGACCACCGCGTACCGCTCGGGCTCCTCCCACGCCACCCAGCCGTGCCGCTGCGCGGTGATCGGCACGAGGATCAGCTCGGCCCCGGACAGCTCGCGGGGCGGATACGGGTTCAGGTTGATCTGGAGCCGGTTGCCGCCCAGCCAGCGGGTGCCGGGCCGCAGGTCGTCCAGGACCGCTGCCCAGCCGCCCCGGCTCACCTGCGCGGTCCGCGCGACGACGTCCGCCTCCAGGACCCGGCGGCGCCGCTCCCAGTCCGGCCGTACCGCCTGCGTCCAGACGTCCTCGAGGAGCGCGGCGGCCCGCTCGGGCAGGTCGTCGCGGTCCAGCACGGCCGGGAGCGGGCCCCCCACGGAGACGGCCAGGTCGGCGCGGGCCCGGTCGGGGCGGGCTGCCCGGATCCGCTCGACCCCCTCCTCGAAGCTGAGGCCCTCGGCCGGAGTGGGGGTGAGGAAGTCGGCGTTCCACCCCCGGCCGAGACCCGCGTCGACGAGCAGCGCGGCCACCGGGTCGGCCGCCATCCGGCGCAGGTGGGCGGGCCGGTGGGCGTCGAGCCAGGCCCGTTCGCCCGGATGCCCGGCCACCCCGGCGTGCAGCAGCTTCAGACAGGCCAGGGCCTCGTCCAGCGGCGAGACCACGAAACGGCTGCGGGCGAGCGTGTCGGCGTTGACCTCCCACCAGCCCATGCGGCCCCCTCTCCGGCACCTTTCGCGTCCGCGCGAAACATTAACGGCCCCTCCGGCGCCCACCCGACACTCCCCGCATGCCAGACACGAGCCGCAGAAGCTACGCGGGCCTCTTCCGCACCCCGGAGTTCACCCCTCTCTTCCTCTCCTCCGCCGCCAACCTGGCCGCCCAGACGGTCGGCGGCCTCGCCCTCGGCACGCTGGTGTTCCGCGCGACGAACTCGCCGCTGCTCTCCGCGGTCAGCATGTTCGGTCCCGCGCTCGCCCAGGTGCTGGGCGCCACGTTCTTCCTCTCCGGCGCCGACCGGCTGCCACCGCGTGCGACGCTGGCCGGTCTCTCGGCGGCCTTCGCCCTCATCACCGCGGCACTCGCGCTGCCCGGCCTGCCGGTGTGGGGCATGCTCGCCCTCGTCCTCGTCAAGGGCCTGATCGCCTCCGTCGGCGGCGGGGTCCGCTGGGGGCTGCTGACCGAGATCCTGGCCAAGGACGGCTACCTGACCGGGCGTTCGCTCTTCAACATGATGAACGGCGTACTGCAGATCGGCGGTTACGCGGTCGGCGGCGTCCTGGTGACCCTGCTGTCCCCGCGCCTGTGCCTGCTGCTCGCGGCCGGTGTGTACGCCGCGGCCGCCGGCCTCGCCCTCCGGCTGACCCGCCGCCCGCCGCGCACCGCGGGCCGCCCCTCCGTACGGGCCACCTGGCACGCCAACGCCCTGCTGCTGTCCGCCCGTCCGCGCCGCCACCTCTACCTGGCCCTGTGGATCCCCAACGGCCTCGTCGTCGGCTGCGAGTCCCTGTACGTCTCCTACGACCCGCGTGCCGCGGGCACCCTGCTGGCCTGCGCCGCGCTGGGCATGCTGGCCGGGGACCTGACGGTCGGCCGGCTGCTCCCGGCCCGGCTGCGCCCGCGCCTCGGCGTCCCGCTGCTGGTGCTGCTGGCCGCGCCGTACCTCGTCCTGTTCCTGCGCCCTCCGCTGCCGCTGACGGCCGTACTGGTCGCCCTGGCCTCCGTGGGCTTCGGCGCGACCCTGGTGCAGCAGGAGCGCCTGATCGCCCTGACCCCCGACGAACTCTCCGGGCACGCCCTCGGACTGCACTCCGCCGGGATGCTCACCATGCAGGGCGTCGCCGCGACCCTGGCCGGCACGGTGGCCCAGTTCACCTCCCCGGCGACGGCCATGACCGTGATGGCGCTCGCCTCGCTCACGGTGACGCTCACGCTGACGGTGGCGAGCCGGCGCGCCGCGCCCGACGGCGGGCTGCTGCCGACGCGGGCGGCGGTGCGGTCCGCGTGACGGTGCCGGTTCCCCGCGCGTGGCGGGTCCGGCGGGTGCGACGACTCGGCCTCGATTGGGTCAAGGACCGCCCCGGAACCCCTGCGCACCCGGACCCTTGCCTAGGCTGAGGAACTTGGGGAGGGCGCCTGAGGACAGGGAGAGGGCGGCTCTTGAGCGCTGCGACACCGGAGTTGTGATGACCGTGAAGAAGTCGCCGCCCGGTTCCGCGGCGCTGCTGGCCTGGACACCCGTCGCCGCCATGGCCGTGGTCGCCACCGTGGACCTCACGATGGGCCCCGGGGTGGGACTGCTGCCGCTGGTGTCGCTGGGACCGGCGTTCGGCTCACTGGTCGGCGGCTGGCGGCGCACCGCGGTGATCGGACTGGCCGCGCTGCTGCTCTGCGTCGGTCTCGGCATGTACAACGGGCTCTTCGACCGCCCCCGCGGCTACACCGCCATGCTGTCGGTGGCCGGCGTGACCGGCGTCGGCATCGTGGCGGCCCTGATGCGTTCGCGCCGCGAGGCCGAGCTGGCCAGCGTGCGCTCGATCGCGGAGGTGGCCCAGCGGGTCCTGCTGCGCCCGGTGCCGCTGACCGCGGGCCCGCTGCACGCGGCCGTCTCGTACACGTCGGCGGTCGCCGAGGCCCGGATCGGCGGCGACCTGTACGAGGTGGTGGCCTCGCCGCACGGCGTCCGGGTGATCGTCGGCGACGTCCAGGGCAAGGGCCTCGCGGCCGTGGAGACCGCGGCCCGCGTCCTCGGCGCCTTCCGGGAAGCGGCGTACGACGAGAAGGACCTGGTCAAACTGGGGGAGCGGCTGGAGCGCAGTGTCGCCCGGGAGCTGGAGGACGAGAAGTTCGTCACCGCCGTCCTCGCCGAGATCGGCGACGACCACCGCGTCGTCCTCCTCAACTACGGCCACCCGGCGCCGATGCTCGTCCACGACGACGGCACCGCCGACTTCCCGGAGCCGCCCGCCTACGCCCTCCCGCTGGGCCTGGCCGCGCACGGCGCCCCCGGACCGGTCCCCTTCCCGGTGCCCTTCCTCCCGGGCGACCAGCTGCTCCTCTACACCGACGGCGTCACGGAGACCCGGGACGAGCGGGGCGACTTCTACCCGCTCGCCGGGCGCGCCCACCTGCTGAAGGACCCCGACGCCCACCGCGCCCTCGACGCCCTGCGCGAGGACCTCGTACGGCACACGGCGGGACCCCACCACGACGATGCGGCGATGCTGCTGCTGCGCTACCAGGGACCGGACGGCGGCGGGCCGGTCGCCCCGGTGTGACGGCGCCCGAGTGCGACGGTGCCCGCGTGCGACGGCGCTCGGGCGTGACCGCGCACCCGTCCGGATGCGTGGTCACCGGCGCGGGCGCAGACTGGCCGGGTGAGCGGAACGCACATGACGCGGGACCCGAGCACGCCCGGTGCCGGCCGCCGCGCACCCTCCCAGTCGCTGGCCCTCGCCGCCATGATGTTCGCGGTGGCGATGACGTTCATCGACCAGACGATCGTCTCGATCGCCGCCCCCGACATCGTCTCCGAACTCGGACTGTCGGCCTCGGGCATGCAGTGGGTGATCAACGCCTACCTGCTGGCCCTGGCCGCCTTCTTCGCCCTGGGCGGACGCCTGGCGGACCTGTGGGGCCCACGCCGCGTGGTCGTCGTCGGCACCCTGGTCTTCGTCGTCTCCTCGGTGCTGTGCGGCTGCGTACCCTCCGGGGACTACGCGCTGACCTGGCTCATCGTCTTCCGCGCCGTCCAGGGCCTGGGCGCGGCCCTGCTCTTCCCGGCGGCGCTCGCCGTGGTCGTCGCGGTGTTCCCGGTCGAGCGCCGGGGCCGCGCGCTCGCCCTCTTCTTCGGCCTCACCGGCGCCCTGACCGCCGTGGGACCGCTGCTCGGCGGCTGGCTCACGGCCTGGACCTGGCGGGCCATCTTCTGGGTCAACGTCCCGGTGGCCATCGCGGCACTCGTCCTCACCGCACTGGCCGGCATCCCCGACCGCCGGCGCGAGGAGTCGCTGGACGTGAAGGGCGCCCTGCTGATCGTCGCCGGCATGGGCCTGAGCGTGCTCGGCTTCCAGCAGTCGGCGGCCTGGGGCTGGGACAACGCGGCGACCTGGGTCTGCATCGCGGGCGGCCTCGCGATCCTCTACGCCTTCTGCCGCTACGAACTGCGCACCCGTCACCCCCTGGTCAACCTCGCGGTCTTCCGCGACCGCGCCTTCACCGTGGACGCGCTGGTGCTCTTCTTCGCCATGCTGGCGTTCGTCCCGCTGTTCTTCTTCGCCTCGGTCTACGCCCAGGTCTCGCTCAGCGCCTCGCCCAACCAGGCCGCGCTGTACCTGCTGTACTTCTTCGCCGGGTTCGCCATCGCCTCCCAGTGGGGCGGCCGCATCCTCGACAAGCGGGGCGCCCGCCCGGCGCTCAGGATCGGCTGCGCCCTGGGCGCCGTCGGCTTCGCGCTGTGGGCCGGCAAACTCACCGACCTGTCCATGCACGACCAGTGGCCCTACGCCGCCCTCGCCGGCGCGGGCATCGGCTTCGTCCTCGCCCCCGCCTCGACGGACGCCGTCAACCGCTCGATCGACTCCTCCTACGGCGAGGTCACCGGCATCACCCAGACCGTCCGCAACTACGCCGCCAGCGTGGGCCTGGCCGTCTACGGCACCATGCTGACGCACTCCATGACCGACCGGGTCGAGGAGACCCTGAGCACCCGCGGAGTACCGCCCGACGCACGGCGCTCCATGGCCCGGGACGTCACGGAGGCGATCACCGGCAACGCGGACACCCGCACCCCGACGGGCGACGGCCCGGCGCAGTCCGCCATGCGGGACGCGATGTCCGCCATCCGCCTCGACTTCGCCGAGGCCAACCAGTGGGTCTTCTACGGCATGGCCGTCGCCCTCGCGATCGGCTACTTCTGCGCGCTGCGCCACCCGGGCGGCCGGGCGGAGGACGTGAACGGACGCGCGGCCGAGACCGCTTCGCCCCCGAAGTCCCCGTCCCGCCCGGTCACCGGCGCTCCCGGCGACGGGAGTTGAGGCGGGCGGCCTGACGCGTGAGGTGGTCGCGCTCGGCGAGGTCGGGCGCCTTGTGGGCCGCCTCGGCGTACAGCCGTGCCGCCGTGTCCGGGTCGCCGTCGCGCTCGTGCAGGTACGCCGCCACCGCCGCGTAACGGGGCAGCGCCTCGTCCAGCGCGGCCAGCGCCGCCAGTCCGGCGCGCGGCCCGTCGGCCTCCCCGACGGCGACCGCGCGATTGAGCCGCACGACGGGGTTGTCGGTCAGCCGCGCGAGCTCGTCGTACCACTCCACGATCTGCACCCAGTCGGTCTCGCCGGCGGTGGGCGCGTCGGCGTGCAGGGCGGCGATCGCGGCCTGCGCCTGGAACTCGCCCAGCCGGTCCCGGGCGAGCGCCGCCTGCAGGATCTCCACCCCCTCGGCGATCGACGCGGTGTCCCACCGGCCGCGGTCCTGCTCGGCGAGCGGCACCAGGCCGCCGTCGGGCGCGGTACGGGCGGCCCGCCGCGCGTGGTGGAGCAGCATCAGCGCGAGCAGCCCCGCCACCTCGGGGTGGTCGACGGAGGCCGCGAGCTGACGGGTGAGCCGGATCGCCTCCGCGGCGAGGTCGACGTCACCGGAGTAACCCTCGTTGAAGACGAGATAGAGCACGCGCAGCACGGTGGCGACATCACCGGGCCGGTCGAACCGGACAGCGGAGACGGTGCGCTTGGCCCGGCTGATTCTTTGCGCCATCGTCGCCTCGGGCACCAGGTAGGCCCGGGCGATCTGCCGGGTGGTCAGCCCGCCGACGGCGCGCAGCGTGAGCGCGACCGCCGAGGACGGCGTCAGCGAGGGATGTGCGCACAGGAAGTACAGCTGGAGCGTGTCGTCCACGTCCGCCGCCGGTCCGGGCGCCGGCTCCTCCTCGACGCGGTCCTCACGCCGCCGGCGGGCGGTGTCGGCGCGGGCCGCGTCGAGGAACCGCCGCCAGGCCACGGCGACCAGCCACCCCTTCGGATCACGCGGCGGGTCGTCCGGCCACCCGCGGACCGCCTCGACCAGCGCCTCCTGGACCGCGTCCTCGGCCGCCGCGAAGTCGGCTCCGCGGCGGACGAGGACGGTCAGCACGCTCGGCGTGAGGCTCCTGATCAGGGCCTCGTCCATCGTCGAGGTCACTCCGTGACGGTCGGGTGCGCGCCCAGGAACGGACGCAGCTCCAGCCACTCGTGGATCGGCTTCCCGCCCGCCCCCGGCGCGGCCGACAGCTCCCCGGCCAGCTCGACGGCGCGCTCGTAGCCGTCGACGTCGATCACCATCCAGCCGGCGATGAGATCCTTGGTCTCGGCGAACGGCCCGTCGGTGACCGGCGGCTTCCCCTCACCGTCGTACCGCACCCAGGTCCCCTCGGGGGCGAGCGCCTGCCCGTCGACGAACTCGCCGGTCTTCTCCAGCCGGGCGGCGAAGTCGTTCATGTACTGGATGTGCGCCGAGATCTCGTCCGGCGTCCACTGGTCCATGGGCACGTCGTTGGCCGGTGCCGGGGCGCCTCGGTAGTGCTTGAGCAGCAGGTACTTGGCCATGATGCGTCGTCTCCTCGGTGCTGGTGCGGCCCATTGTGGCCGCCTTCACCCCTGGGACGGAGCCGGACGCGCGTTCTCGACACGGCGGGAGAGATCAGGCGGAACTTTTTTCCGAGACGTCCCTCAGGACCCCCTCCACGCCGTGCAGGAAGGTCTCGGAGACCAGCTCGGGGTCGAAGAGGCACCCGGCCGCCATCGCACCGTCCCTCAGCATCACGAAGTGCCGTCCGGCGGCCTCAGCCGGTGCGTGCCCCTCGCCGGCCCGTGTCAGCAGCTCCGTGACGGTGTCCAGGAACCACTGCCGGTGGGCCAGCACCGCCCGGTGCACGGGGTGGTCCGGGTCCGGATACTCGGCCACGGCGTTGAGGAAGGCGCAGCCGCGGAAACCGGGGGACCGGATCCCGTCGACGATGGACCGCGCGACGGCCCGGACCTGCCCGTCGGCAGCGGGCGTACTGCCCAGGGCCGCGGCCACCTGCCCCCGGATCCCCCGGTCGGCCTGGTCGAGGTAGGCGAGGACGAGGTCTTCCTTGCCCGAGAAGTGCCGGTACAGCGTGGCCCGGGTGACCTGCGCCTCCGCGGTGATCCGGTCGATGCCGACGGAGTGGATGCCCTCCGCGTAGAAGATCTTGGTGGCGGTGCCGAGCAGCCGGGCTCGCGCTTCGGAGGTGTTGCGGGCAGCTGCGCTCGGGCTCATGGGGCCACCGTATCAAGGTGGCGAGGTAGAACGTTCGGTCTTGACAACGGGGACGGCTACCCTTTGACTTCATGGCGAGACCGAACGTTCTACCTCGCGCTCTCCGGGCTCTCTGGGCTCGTCGCGTTCTGCCGAGTTCTCCGCGCTCTCTCCTCGTTTTCTTCTCCGCACCGAAAGGCACTCCTGTGGACACCGCCGTCGCCGCCCCGCCCGCCAGCGTCCCCGTCACCCTGCGCAAGCTGTACTTCGTCCGCTTCGCGTTCGCCGCCGTATGGGCCGCCCTGCTCTTCGCCACCGCCGACACGCTGGGCCCGCTCGGCACCACGCTCCTGCTGGTCTACCCGCTGTTCGACGTCGCGGCCGCGATCGTCGACGTCCGGTCGGCGAAGGCGAACGGCGGCCCGGCCGCGCCCCTGTACGCGAACATCGCGATCAGCTCCCTGACGGTCCTCGCCCTCGCCCTCGCCGCGACCTCGGGCATCCCGGCCGTCCTGCGGGTCTGGGGCGCGTGGGCGGTCACCGCGGGCATCGTCCAACTCGTCGCGGGCGCCGTCCGCCGCCGGCTGGGCGGTCAGTGGCCGATGATCGTCAGCGGTGCCATCTCGACGCTCGCCGGTATCTCGTTCGTGACGCAGGCCGGCGCCGACGACCCGTCCCTGGGGAGCCTCGCGGGATACGCCTTCCTCGGCGGCGTCTTCTTCCTGGCCTCGGCGGTCCGTCTGACCCGGGGGACGCGCGACCGGTCCGCCTGACCCGGGGGACGGCCGGGCCCGACCGGGGGGTGTGACCGCGAGCCCCACGAGCACCCGTGGCGGTACCGGGGGAGTCGCGAGCGACGGAAGGAGCCGGCCGTGCCGCACCGCTCACCCACCCCGCCGGAGCCGGGGAAGCCAAGGGAACAGGGGAAGCCGGGGAAGCCGCCCGAGGGCGCCGCGGACATCCGGTTCATCGGCAACGCGACCCTGCTGATCCGCTACGGCGACCTGACCCTTCTGACGGACCCCAACTTCCTCCACCGCGGCCAGCGGGCCCACCTCGGCTACGGACTGGTCTCGCGCCGGGTCACCGAGCCGGCCCTCGACGTGACGGAACTGCCGCACGAGGACCTGGACGCGGTCGTCCTCTCCCACCTCCACGGCGACCACTTCGACCGGGTGGCCCGCCGGGGCCTGGACCGCGGCCTGCCGTTCCTCACCACCCCGCACGGATCCCGCGTCCTGAAGGGCCTGTACGGCTTCCGCCGGGCCACCGGCCTGCACACCTGGCAGACCCACACCCTGCGCCACGGCGACTCGACGGTCCGCATCACGTCGCTCCCCGGCCGCCACGCCCCCGGACCCGCCCGCTTCCTGCTGCCCCCGGTGATGGGCAGCCTGCTGGAGTTCGGCGACCGCGCGGGCGAGACCCGCCTCGTCCTCTACCTCTCCGGCGACACCCTGATGTACGAGGGACTGCGCGAGAGCGCCGAACGGTACCCGGACATCCACCTGGCCGTCCTGCACCTCGGCGGCACGACCCTGCCCGGCGGGCTCGTGGTCACCATGGACGCCGGGCAGGGCACCGACCTGCTCGACCTCCTGCGCCCCCGCCGGGCCATGCCCGTCCACTACGACGACTACACGGTCTTCCGCTCCCCCTGGGGGACTTCCTCACGGAGGCCGACCGCCGGGGCCACACCGCCCGCCCGCGGCGGTGCGCACCGGGCGAGCACGTGACGGTGGGCGCGGAGGCAAGGGCCTGACGGCGCGGGCGAGAGAGACGGAAGGGCGGTAAGGGAGGGAGGGGAGGGCAGGGGGCTTGCCCGGCACACTGTGGCCCCAGGAAGATCGTCGTCCGTGCGCCTCAACGAACTCAACGCCCACGAACGCCGGTTGTGGGACGCCTACCCGCAGGGCCGACCCGTCGAAGCCCCGGTCGGCCCGGCCGGCCCGGACGGCGGGGTCGGCCCGGACGGCGGGGTCGGCCCGGTCGGCGGGGTCGGCCCTGCGGCACCCGCCCCACAGATCCGGTCCGACGTCGTCGCGGCCCTGCTGCTGGGCGCCCACGCCGGGCACGCGCCGGGCGACCGCCCCGCGCTCCGCCTGACCGGTGCGCGGATCACGGGCCTCCTGGACCTCCGGTTCGCGGAGATCACGGCACCGGTCGTCCTGACCGGCTGCCGTTTCGACGAGGCACCGCTGCTGCAGGGCGCCCGGACCCGGGAGCTGGCCATGACGGACTGCACCCTGCCCGGACTCGTCGCCGACACGGCGCAGATCGACGCGAGGCTGGTCCTCACCGGCTGCCGCCTCACGGGCCCCCTGACCCTCACCCGCACCCAGATCAACGGGGACCTGGACCTGCGCGACACGAAGATCGCCTTCCCCGACGGCGAGGCGATATCGGCGGTCCACGCCCAGGTGGGCGGCGACGCACTGTGCACCAACCTGGCCGTGGAGGGGACGTTCCGGCTGTCCGGAGCGGCCATAGAGGGCGAGTTCGACCTGGAGGGCGCCTCCCTCCGCGCCCCCGGCCGCCACGCCCTGGACGCCTACCACGTGCGGGTCGCCGAGGACTTCACCTGCCACCCCGGCTTCAGCGCCGAGGGCCGGATCATCCTCTCCGGCGCCACGGTCGCGGCGGCCATCGGCTTCTGCGGGGCCCGGCTGAGCAACACCGGTGACGTCGCCCTGGAGGCGGTGGACGTCACGGTCGCCCGCAACTTCGACCTGGGCCTCGGTCTCACGGTCGACGGCGCGGTGAAACTCGACGGCACACAGGTCGGCACGGAACTCAGCCTCCGCGACGCCGAACTGGCCCACCCCGGCGGCACCGCCCTGTCCCTGCGAGCGACCCGGGCCCGGGAGACCGACCTGCGCACCCGCCGCCCGGTCGACGGTGTGGTCGACGCGCGCAACGCCCACCTCGGCACGCTCCACGACGCCCCGGACACCTGGCCCGCCGACCTCCGCCTGACCGACACGACGTACGACACGCTGGCCTCGCCCCTGCCGGCCACCGAACGAGTCCGCTGGATCCGCCGCTCGCCCGGCGGCTACCTCCCCCAGCCCTACGAGCAACTGGCGGCGGCCTACCGGCGTCTCGGCCACGACGACGAGGCCCGCACGGTCCTCCTGGCCAAGCAACGCCACCGCCGCGCCGGTCTCCCCGCGCACACCCGCCTCTGGGGCCACGTCCAGGACGCCGCCGTGGGCTACGGCTACCGCCCCCTCCGCGCGGGCCTGTGGCTCCTCACCCTCCTGGCCTGCGGGGCCCTGTACTTCGCCCTGCACACCCCCGCTCCCCTCGAGCCCGGCAAGGCACCCCCCTTCAACGCCGTC
The DNA here is from genome assembly GCF_044754585.1 of Streptomyces sp. NPDC093065. NCBI lineage: Bacteria > Bacillati > Actinomycetota > Actinomycetes > Kitasatosporales > Streptomycetaceae > Streptomyces > Streptomyces sp. NPDC093065. The sequence continues at coordinate 180,501 of NZ_JBIVPJ010000017.1, forward strand.
TTCTACACCCTCGACCTCCTGGTCCCGATCGTCACCTTCGGCCAGGAGCCCGCCTTCGCCCCCCGGGGCACCGGCCAGTGGCTCTCCTACGCCCTGATCGCGGCCGGCTGGATCCTGGCGACGACGGTCACGGCGGGGGTGTCGCGGGCGGTCAGCCGGCAGTGACCGGGCACGGAGTTCACTCGTAACGCAGGCGCAGCGACTCCCGTTCGGCCTCCTCGACCTGGCCGACGGTCAGGCCCGGCAGGTTCAGCTGGGCCAGCGTCACCTCGGCGCTGGTCGGCTGGGCGTCGGCAGCCGGCCACCGCTCCGGTCGCCAGGCGTCGGCGCGCATCAGCGACATGGAGGCCGCCCTCGATGCCATCGGCGACGGCAACGAACTACGCACCGACCACCATTGGGGCGACTACGCTCTGGGGGCGCTACTGCCTGCACCCGAGATCGACATGAGCGACACCGACATCGACGCGACCCTAGCCCGCGCCCGAGAAGGCTGGCTGCACCCCGACAACCTCGAGGGCCTTGTCGCGCGTTGGGTAGGGATCGCCCGGCAGGAACCCAAGGCCCTCGACGCACTCGCGAAACTCGGCAAGTGCGCTCCGCTTGAATGGCAGCGGGACACAGGGCTCACCTTGGCGGAGCAATTGGTCGACGGCAACTATGGCGTCATCGCCAACAAGTGCTGGTACGTCACCGACTGGCTCAAGACACTGCACTCACGCGATGCAATGCTGCCGGATCACATTGCACGGTGGCGACGCCTCGTCGATGGGCTGGCAGCAGCAGGTGACCATCGGGCAGCCACCTTGCAACTAATCGAAGAGTGACCTCACGGTGCGAGGCTCGCCGACATGACGTCCTCGGCCTCCTTAGTTGAGGACTGACTGCATCGCGGATCAGCTCGGGCGGTGGGTCACTGATGGGCATTTCGCGCACGACTGCACTGTGGGTGCACGATTCCTGCCCGAAGATCGACGGCTCCACCACGGTCGGGGCATGCGAGACCTCGTGCTGTCAGACCGAAGCGGGCAGAGCCGAGAGGCGATCGCGGAACGCCCGTACGGCCGGCACCGCGGCATGCGGTTCGAGGTAGCGGCTGAACTTGGTCAGCCGGACTTGTGCCCGGTCGGAGCGGACACGGTTTTCCAGCAGCTCCAGTCCGACGCTGGCGGCGTCGAGAGCGCCGTCGAGGTCCCGGGCGGCCAGCCGGGCTGTGGCGAGGCGGCCGGAACGTACGGCCCGGTCACGCGGGACCGCCTGTTCGACGGCTACCGCGAGGGCGCTGGTTGCTCGCTCGGGGAAGCCGGAGCGGAGCATGATCTTGCCTTCGGTGGATTTGAGCTGGGCCTCGCCGTACCAGCCGAGCCAATCAGGGCGGTCGCCTTCGAGGTGGGCGCCCCACAGGTCGTAGGCCCGGTTGAGGGACTTGCCAGCCGCCTCGTGCTGGGTGTCTCGGGAGAGGGCTTCGGCCTGGTGGAGGTAGAGGTACGAGGCCGCCGCCGGCGGGAGGGCCGACGGGGCGTTGCCGATGGCGGTGTCGATCAGCTTCACGCGCGCGGCTGTGTCACCAGCGTCGGAGACGTGGACGCCCATCTCGGCCAGGATGAAGGCACCGAAGCCATCGTCCTTGGCACTGTGAGCGCTGCGGAGGGCTCCGACGTAATAGCGCTGGCCGAGGGAGCGGAGGCCCTTGTCGTAGGCCATCCAACCGGCGAGGTACGACACCCGGGCCGCCGTGGCGTACAGGCGGTGCTCGACGGCGTCGGTGTAGCGCCCGTGGTCGAGGAGGCTGGTGATCAGTGCGAGATCACTGGTGGCCTGGTCCAGGAGCCGGGCGCCGCCCATCTGGTCGTCGAGGGTACGGAGGGTGTTTACGCGCGCTTCGATGGTGGTCACCATGGCATCGGTGACGCGGTCGCCGTCGATTGCCGAGGCGAACGCCTCCGGTGCGGCTGCCCAGTTGGCGGCGACTCCCGTCAGCGCACCGCCGGTGATGGACAGGAAGCCCCGACGATCCATGTGGCCGCTCCTGACCAGATCAGCCAATACCTTCACGGTGCCGGCCGGAGTCCACGGGGCCGCCAGGGCTGTCGACTCCCAGGCCGGCAGCCATCGAGGCCAGGGCACCGAGCGTACGTGTTCCTCGGGGACGCCCAGCAGGTCGGCGAGCACCCGCTGCGCGTCCGTGTCAGGCGCCTGCCCCTGCTCCCACTTCCAGACCGTCGTCCGGTTGGTGGCCAGCGGTACGCCCAGCTCGCCCCCGCGTTCGCGCATGAGCCGGGCTAACTCGGCCTTGCCCCAGCCCTTGCCTTCTCGCACGTAGGTCAGTGGGTGCAGAGCCATCGGGTCAGACATCCCACCCTCCCCTCAGGTTGGTAGTCAGGAGGCTACTCCCCGTGGGTGCGAGAAACGGGGGTTTCTCTCGCTGGAGGAGCCCCCTGGAAACGTTCCGGGCCCGTGGTCCACGGCCGTTCACTGGGCCTCACGCCGTTCGGAGCTGAGCACCCGGGTTAACCGGCTCCCCCGCCCCGCTCCGGACGGCTCCCAGGACCGCAGCCCGTCATCGACGTCCCTCGCGTGGGTGGCGGGCTGCATACCCCCGAGGAGATCGTGATGAGCCAGCCTCTGCCCGTCCGTACGCCCGGCGACAGCGGACGACAGCACACGGTTCCCGAGCCGCCGGCCGGTCCGAGCCCGGCCCTCCGAGCCCGCGCCGAATCCGGGTGGGAGAGATTCCTCCGTCGCGGAACGAGCGACCGCGAGGAGTCCGAGCAGTGAATCCAGTCGACGCCGAAGGCCGGGAGGACCACCCCCTCCTTCACCGCATGGTCCGCGACATCGCGAGCCGGGGTGAAGGGGAGCTGACGGCCGTCGTCCACGAGAGGCACGGCGGCCGGCTCATCCGCATCGCCCACATCCAGCCCGTGAACGGCATCGCCTGGTCGACCGCGGCCGACAACGTCGGGCCCGCCCGATGAGGCAGCGCCTCGCTGTCGTGGCCTACGTGATCGTCGTCAGTGCGCTCGTCGTCACCTTGGCCATCGCCGGGACCCCGGACCACTGAGAAACGGGAGGAGCACCATGAGACGCACCGCGAATCGCGGATTCAACCACCGCCAGGCCCTGACCGAGGAGTGGTTCCGCACCCAGGTTGTTCCTCGCGTGTCCGGCGCGCGGTTTCTCCCTTACCAGGTGCGGCAGTTGCGGCATGAGCACCTTCCCGCGATGTTGCGCGCAGAGGACAGGAAGAGCCTGGCCCGCATCGCCAGCGACTTGGTCAAGGTCTCCGCGCGGTGGCGCTGCCTGCCGTTCCACTACTTCCGCTACGGCAGCTACAGGCGTGAGGTGTCCGTCGAGAGTGCCTGCTCGTTCCTGCCGGAGACGGCCCTGTTCCATCGGCTCCTTCCCCGAGTGAACCGGGACGCGATCGACCTGGACGACAAGACGTCCTGCAAGAGGATCCTCGCCTCGGCCGGCATCCCGCAGCCCGCGCTGATCGCGAGCGGTGACCGCCGCGCGGGTGTGACGTCCGCTGGTGATGTGGTGCGGCTGACGGAGGTCCTCGGCCACGCTTCCGGACTCGGTCGTGTGGTGGTCAAGCCCTCCCGGTACTCCAGCGGTGGGTCCGGCATCGTGATCGTGCGGCCTGGTGAGGACGACTTCGACTTGCCGGCCTACGCGCAGCGGTGGGGCACGTGGCTGGTGGAGCAGCACGTTCCGCAGCATCCCGACTTGGACGTGCTGAACCCGTATGCGCTCAACACGTTCCGCGTGATCACCCTGCTGCGGGAAGGCGGCGCCGAGGTCCTGTACGTGATGCTGAAACTCGGCGGTACCGAGAGCACCACGGACAACTCCGCCGCCGGCGGCATGCAGATCCGTGTTCATCCCGATGGAAGGCTCGACCGTCACGGGTACGACCGGTGCTTGAACGCGCTCACCCGGCACGGGGTCAGCTCGGTGCCGTTCGCCGACCACCGGATCTCCCGCATGGCGGAGGTCCGAGAGCTGGCCGAACGCTGTGCCCGCTTGTTCCCGCAGGTGCCCTTCATCGGCTGGGACATCGCTCTCACGCCCGGCGGCCCTGTGGTCATCGAGGGCAACAGCAGCCCTTCCCTCGCACATATCCAGCGCACCCATGGTGGCGTCGCGCTGGAGCTCGTTCCCGCGCTCCGCTCCGTGATGGACCGCCCGATCATCTGACCAAGGAGTTCCCGTGGAAAACCTGAGAATGCAGGCCCGCGCCGCGGCCGGAGGTCTGCTCGACACACTCAAGACGATGCCTGAGGTCCAGGCGCTCTACGTCCTGTCCTCCTCGGCGGTCGCGCCCCGCAACGTCACCCGATTCAGTACCGACTCCGACTTCGATCTGGCCGTCATCCTCGATGTCCCGATCAAGGAGGACGAGTGGAGGGCGAGGCCGGCGGACACGTATGCCCTGGTCCGCGACCGGCTCCCCGCCTGGATCCCGGAGTTCAGCTTCCACCTGCCGGTCCCCTGGGGACGCATGGAGGTCAACGTCCACCAGCTCCTCTTCCAGTACGAGGCCGACCCCCGAACGACGTGGAACAGCGACAAGTGCGACGCCTACGGGAACAAGGGCGAGCCGCTGTTCGACCGCGAAGAAGCCTTCGGGGCGATGATCTCCCACAAGACGCGCGAGCAGCTCCAGCGCCTGGAGGGCGAGACCTACCGGCTGCACAACCGGATCACCTGGGACGTGCGCGAGATCCCGCTGCGCATGGCGCGGCGGGTCGGAGTGCCCACGGGCCACTTCGTCCTCTCCGGGGCGCTGGACGAGGTCGTGGACTGGATGTACGCCCGCTCGGGCCAGCTGCTGCCGAACATGAAGTGGAAGCTGTACTCCCTCGGCGCACTCGGCCTGATCAGCAGCGAGCAGGAGAACCTGCTGATCGAGGCCCAGCAGTGTGACCCGCTGTCGATGGTCGACCTGGAGCGGCGGTGCGAGGCCCTGAGCGAGTTCTGCCGCGTGGTCGGGATGGACCTCAGCCCCGGGGCGATCGAGGCCGTACGGAAGGCGTACCAGCAGGCCAACCACCACCTTCTCGGGGAAGATGCGGCGATCTTCGCCACCCTGCCGTCCCCGCGGTTCGTCCCCTTCGGCGAGAGCGGCGGTTCCAGTTAGACGCTTATGTCCGGGCGTCAGTACGCTGCGTGATTCGCTTATACAGGAGGCATGATGTCGATCAAGGTCCACAACACGCTGACCGGCCAGGTCGAGGAGTTCCGCCCCGAGCGGGAGGCCGAGGTGCGGATGTTCGTGTGCGGACCCACCGTGTACGGCCCCAGCCACGTCGGGCACGCGAAGACGTACACGCAGTTCGACTTCATCGCCCGGTACCTGGAGGCGAGCGGGTACAAGGTCACGTACCTCCAGAACATCACCGACGTCGACGACAAGATCATCCGGCGGTCGGCGGAGCAGAGCGTCCCGCCGGAGGAGATCGCGGCCCTCTTCGAGAAGCAGTACCTGGAGGACATGGCCGCACTGGGGAACACCCGTGTCGACGTCCACGCACGGGCCCACGACCACATCGACGCGATCGTGGACCAGATCAAGCGGCTGATCGAGCGTGGCCACGCCTACAAGCTCGATGACGGCTGGTACTTCGACCTGGCGTCGTTCCCCGCGTACGGCAAGCTCTCCGGCCGCACCGATCTCCGTCCCGAGGACTCGGTGTCGCGGATCGACGACAACTCGAAGAAGCGCAACCCGGGCGACTTCGCCCTGTGGAAGGGCCGCAAGGACGGCGAGCCGTTCTGGGAGACCGACCTGGGACCGGGCCGGCCGGGCTGGCACATCGAGGACACCGCGATCACGGAGACCTTCTTCGGGCCCTCGTACGACCTGCACGGCGGCGCCGTCGACCTCATCTTCCCGCACCACGAGGCCGAGGTGGCCCAGATGGAAGCCGCCTCCGGCATCGAGCCCCTGGCCCGCTACTGGATGCACACCGGTCTGCTGCGGGTCGACGGCGAGAAGATGTCGAAGAGTACCGGCAACTTCCTCACCATCCGCGACGCCCTCGCCCGGACGGACTTCCGCACCCTGCGGCACGCCTTCCTGTCCCAGCACTACCGCTCCTCCATGGAGCTGAACGACTCCACCCTGGAGCAGGCCCGAGGGGCACGCCGCCGGATCGAGAACTTCGCCCGGACCATCGACCCCGCGCACACCGACAGCCCGGCGAACAGCGCACGCGCGACGGACGCCTGGAAGGAGATGCGCGAGCGCCTGGACGACGACTTCGACACCCCCGGTGCCCTCGCCGCCCTGTTCCAGTACATCCGCGAGCAGAACCGCAAGGAGGAGCCGGCCGGCCCGGCCGCCCTGCGGCTGATCGAGGACGTGAACAACCTCTTCGGAACCTTCGACATCCCCGGCGCTGCCCAGAGCGACGCCGCCGTCGACGAACTCGTGAAGGAACGCGACCGGCTCCGTGCGGCGAGGAAGTTCGCCGAGGCCGACGCGATCCGTGACCAGCTCACCCAGCAGGGCGTCGTCCTTGAGGACTCGCCCGAAGGCACCCGTTGGTGGAAGGAGAGCACCACATGACCTGGAAGAGCCGCTTACCGCTCGTCGTAGAGAGCGCCATCCCTCTCAGCCTCTGCGGAGCGCTGATGGACCACGTGAAGAGCCACACCGCCCGCCCCCGCACCTACCAGGGCGTCATCGACGAATCGCTGCGCAAGAGCGAGTACGTCGAGATCCCGACGCACCTGGAGGAGGCGGTCATCTCCCACTGCGCTGCCCACCTACGCAGCCACTTCGAGATCGTCCCGAAGCGCATACCCACTCAGCCGGCGGTCGTCTACCGCTACGGCCCCGGCGTCGGCTTCGTCGCCCACCACGACGAGGTCACCGACATCGAGCGCGAGCGGGCCCGGACCAACGGACAGCCCGTCGTCGGCGGCGACCTCACCCTCGTGGTCTGGCTCAACACGCCGGACTCCTACGGCGGAGGCGAGCTGTTCTTCGAGAACCCCACCCAGGAGATCAAGCCCCCCTGCGGCAGCCTGGTCGCCTTCCCGGCTACCCGCGACCACATCCACGGCGTACGGCCGATCACGAGGGGCGAACGCGTCACCCTCGTCGTACGCGTCGATGCCGAACGCCTCTGAGCAGAGGCCAGTTCCCCTGTCAGCCGGGGCAGCGCGGCTGCCAGGATGAACGGTATGACGACGATCAACGGTGAGGTAGCGCCCGGATTCGAACTGGTCCGCGAGGCGTTCGCAGCGAACTTCACCCAGCACGGGGACATCGGCGCGGCCGTGTGCGTCTACTGGCACGGCCGGCCGGTGGTCGATCTGTGGGGTGGCGTCGCCGATGCTGACACCGGCCGTCCGTGGGAACGGGACACCTTGCAGCTGGTCTACTCGGCGACCAAGGGGGTCACCGCGACCGCAGTGCACATGCTGGTCGAGCGCGGCATGCTCGACCTCGACGCACCGGTGGCGAAGTACTGGCTGGAGTTCGCGGCGAACGGCAAGGCGGACATCCCCGTCCGCTGGCTCCTGTCCCACCAGGCCGGCCTGGTCGCCCTGGACGAACCGCTCCCGCTGTCCCAGGCACTGGCCTGGGACCCCATGACAGCAGCGCTCGCGGCCCAGCGCCCGCTGTGGACTCCGGGCACTGCACACGGGTACCACGGCCGGACCTGGGGCTGGCTGGTAGGCGAGGTGATCCGCCGAGTCTCCGGCCGCTCTCCAGGCCGCTTCTTCGCCGACGAGATCGCGCAACCCCTCGGTCTGGACTTCTACATCGGCCTGCCGGCGAACGAACGCGACCGAGTCAGCCGCATGGCGTACAAGCGCCCGGCCGTCGACCTCACCACCGTGCCCGCCGAGGAGGTTCCTATGGAACTCCGCGAACAGGTCGCAGCCTGGCGCGACCCGAACTCCTTCAGCAACCGGGCCTTCGCGGTCACTGACCCGGCCGCGATCGACTTCGACTCCCCCGAGGTGCAGGCCGCCGAACTCCCGTCCTCCAACGGCATCGGCACCGCACGCTCACTGGCCCGCATGTACGCCGCACTGATCGGCGAAGTCGACGGCGTACGTCTGCTCGCCCCGGAGACCTTGGCGTCCGCGACCGAAGAGCGGGCTAGCGGCAAGGACCAGGTGCTGATGTTCCCGAGCCGATTCAGCACCGGATACATGCTCCCCACCGAGGGCAACCTCATGACCGGCCCCAACGCCTTTGGCCACACCGGGCGCGGAGGCTCACTCGCCTTCGCCGACCCCGAGCGCGGCATCGCCCTCGGGTACGTGATGAACCACATCATCAACGGCTCCGACGATGTCCGTGCGGCTGTGTTGGCCGACGCGGTGCGGAAGTCAGTGGGGTGAGCGTGCGGGCGCCCCTCTACCGTTGCCGCCCTGGCCCTCACGTAAGTCAGGGCCAGATGGATCAAGGCCGATTCCGGCGGTTGCGCCACCAGCGACGGATACGAGCGATCGGCCCGCGCCACGCATCTAGAATTTCGTCGATCTCGCGGCCGAGCTTTGTACCGAAGCCGAGAGCCAAGCTGATCAGTGAGAATGCAGCGAGGACGCTGAGGGTGACCCTGTCCAATGTCCAGCCCTTCCAACAAGGCCGGACAGAACATGCGCGCGCTCAGTCCGGCCACCAACAGGTGACGAACTGAGATCGCGCCGGTGCAGCGACTCAGGGTGGTGCTCCCGGGTGCAGGCCGGGGGAATGTGTTCCTCGGTTCGGGTCAGGCAGGCATGCGGTTGCTCTCCGCAAAAGAGGTATGAAAATCCTGGAATGCCACCGGACACTCCAGGGGACCCCAACTTGGGTCCCCACCCTCTGGCGCTCTTTCGAAGCGCCCACTGCCACCGGGCTGCCGCCCGGCAGGCAAGACTTTAGCGCCGATGGGCTTCCCACGGGGACTGTAAATCGTTCGGTGTAACTCCCGATCATGGAGGATGCATCGATGACCAGTGAGAACGTAGCTGAGCCCGGAGCTGTTGAGCTTTCGAA
>NZ_JBIVPJ010000018.1:0-188176 GCF_044754585.1 Streptomyces sp. NPDC093065
CCCCCCCCGGGCCCCCCCCGCCCCCCCCCCCCCCCCCCCCCCCCCCCCGCCCCCCCCCCCCCCCCCCCCCCCCCCCCCCCCCCCCCGGCCCCCCCCCCCCCGCCCCTTCTCTTTTCTCTCCACCGTGCACAGCTTGCGTGCGTTGCGAGCTTCCAACGGTCCACTCCGCCCATCCATGGGCCTGGTTGCCTGTTCAAGTGCTGCGCAAGCACTTCGTAAGCGACGCAAGCTGCTTACGCTTCAACTCCGGTCTCAACCGCGACCGTTGACAAACAGGTAACGCGCTAGAAACCTGATGACGCGCTTTCCGCAAAGAATCGACTGTCCTGCTCAATTGGCGCGCAGAGTCGGTGCTTCCCCGCAACTGCCGGACCGTCGCGCCCTCCCCGACTCCCCACGGAACAGAGGACCCCCATGAGACGGAGATCCCTCGGCCGGCGGACGCTCACGGGCGCCGCCGTCGCCGGGCTGATGACGGTCGGGCTGCTGCCCCTGCCCCTCGCCGTCACCGCGCGGGCGGCAACGGCGCCGGTGACCGCCGCCGCCGACGTCAACCTGGCCCTCGGCCGCCCCGCCACGGCGGGCGGCTCGCACGGCGCCTACCCGGCGGGCAACGCCACCGACGGACAGCAGGCCACCTACTGGGAAGGACCGGCCGGCACCTTCCCCGAGTGGCTGCAGGTCGACCTCGGGACCGCCCGCGACGTCGACCGGGTGGTCCTCAAACTGCCCGCCGGCTGGGAGAACCGGACCCAGACGCTCTCCCTGCGGGGCAGCACCGACGGCTCCGCCTTCCACACCCTCGACGCCTCGGACGCACGGGCGTTCGGCCCGGCGCAGGCGGGCACCGTCGCCGTCGACCTCGACTCACCCGCCGAGGCCCGCTACGTCCGCGTGGACATCACCGGCAACACCGGCTGGAACGCCGCGCAACTGGCCGAACTCGAGGTGTACGGCGACGACGTGGACACCGGCCCGCCGCCCACCGGCACCAACCTCGCCCGCAACAAGCCCGCCGAGGCCACCTCGACCACCCAGAACTACGTCGCCGCCAACGCCACGGACGACTCCACCTCCACGTACTGGGAGGCCGCCGGCAGCCCGGCCGACCTCACCGTCGCACTCGGCGCCGACGCGGACGTCAGCGGCGTCGTCGTCAAGCTCAACCCCGACCCGGTGTGGTCCGCCCGCACCCAGAGCATCCAGGTGCTCGGCCGGGCCCAGGGGGAGAGCGGCTTCACCTCGCTGCGCGACCGGGCCGACTACGCCTTCAGCCCCGGCCAGGACAACGCCGTGACCATCCCCGTCGGCGGCCGGGTCTGCGACGTACGGCTCCGGTTCTTCTCCAACACCGGCGCACCCGGCGGCCAGGTCGCCGAGTTCCAGGTCCTGGGCACCGCCGCGCCCGCGCCCGACCTCACGGTCACCGGCCTCGACTGGTCGCCCGCCGCACCGAACGAGCGGGACGAGGTCACCGTCGACGCCACGGTCCGCAACGCCGGCACCGCGCGCTCGGCCGCGACCACAGCCGAGGTCACCGTGGAGGGCACGACGGCCGGCAGCGCCGCGGTCCCCGCACTCGACCCCGGCGAGTCCGCCGAGGTCCCCGTCTCCACCGGCACCCATACGGCCGGCAGCTACGCGGTCGCCGCGGTCGTCGACCCGCGTGACACCGTCGCCGAACTGGACGACACCAACAACAGCCGCGCCGCCACCGACCGGCTGGTCGTCGAACGGGCACCGGGACCCGACCTCGAGGTGCGTTCCATCACCACCAACCCCGCCAACCCGGCGGTGGGCGCGAAGGTCTCCTTCACCGTCGCCGTGCACAACCGGGGCACCAGCGCCGTCGAGGCGGGCACGGTGACCCGCGTCCAGGCCGGCTCCACCACCCTGGACGGCACCACCGGGCAGGTCGCGGCCGGTGCCACCGTCGACGTGCCGATCAGCGGCACCTGGACGGCGACCGGCGGCGGGGTCGCGCTCACCGCCACCGCCGACGCCACCGGTCGGGTCGCCGAGACCAACGAGAACAACAACGTGCTCGCCAAGTCACTCGTCGTCGGACGCGGCGCCGCCGTGCCGTACACCGAGTACGAGGCGGAGGACGGACGCTACGACGGCACCCTGCTCACCACCGACGCCAAGCGCACCTTCGGGCACACCAACTTCGGCACCGAGTCCTCGGGCCGCAAGTCCGTCCGGCTCGACGCGACCGGCGAGTACGTCGAGTTCACGTCCACCACGCCCACCAACTCCATCGTGGTGCGCAACTCCGTCCCCGACGCCCCCGGCGGCGGCGGAGCCGAGGCCACCATCAGCCTCTACGCCGACGGCGAGTTCGTGCAGAAGCTCAACCTCACGTCCAAGCACAGCTGGCTCTACGGCAGCACCGACGACCCCGAGGGCCTCACCAACCGGCCCGGCGGCGACGCCCGCCGCCTCTTCGACGAGTCCCACGCGCTCCTGGACCGGACCTTCCCGCAGGGCACCGAGTTCCGCCTCCAGCGAGACGCGGGCGACTCGGCCGCGTTCTACGTCATCGACCTGATCGACCTGGAGCAGGTCGCGCCCGCCAAGACCAAGCCCGCCGAGTGCACCTCCATCACCGAGTACGGGGCCGTCCCCGGTGACGGACTCGACGACACCGACGCCATCCAGCGCGCCGTCACCGACGACCAGAACGGCAGGATCGACTGCGTGTGGATCCCCGCCGGACAGTGGCGCCAGGAACAGAAGATCCTCACCGACGATCCGCAGAACCGCGGCCAGTACAACCAGGTCGGCATCAGCGACGTCACCGTACGGGGTGCCGGCATGTGGCATTCCCAGCTCTACACCCTCACCCCGCCGCACGAGGCCGGCGGCATCAACCACCCGCACGAGGGCAACTTCGGCTTCGACATCGACGACAACACCCAGATCTCCGACCTCGCCATCTTCGGCTCCGGCACCATCCGCGGCGGCGACGGCAACCAGGAGGGCGGCGTCGGGCTCAACGGCCGCTTCGGCAAGAACACCAAGATCAGCAACGTGTGGATCGAGCACGCCAACGTCGGCGTCTGGGTCGGCCGCGACTACTCGAACATCCCCGAACTGTGGGGCCCCGCCGACGGCCTGGAGTTCACCGGCATGCGCATCCGCGACACCTACGCCGACGGCATCAACTTCTCCAACGGCACCCGCAACTCCACCGTCTACAACTCGTCCTTCCGCACCACCGGCGACGACTCGCTCGCGGTCTGGGCCAACAAGTACGTGAAGGACACGTCCGTGGACGTCGGCCACGACAACCACTTCCGCAACAACACCGTCCAGCTGCCGTGGCGGGCCAACGGCATCGCGGTGTACGGCGGTTACGGCAACACGATCGAGAACAACGTCGTCTCCGACACCATGAACTACCCCGGCATCATGCTCGCCACCGACCACGACCCGCTGCCCTTCTCCGGGCAGACCCTGATCGCGGGCAACGCCCTGCACCGCACCGGCGGCGCGTTCTGGAACGAGGACCAGGAGTTCGGCGCCATCACCCTCTTCGCGCAGGGCCAGGACATCCCGGGCGTGACCGTCCGGGACACCGAGATCCTCGACTCCACCTACGACGGCATCCAGTTCAAGACGGGAGGCGGCGCGATGCCGGACGTGAAGATCGAGAACGTCCGCATCGACAAGTCGAACAACGGCTCCGGCATCCTCGCGATGGGCGGCGCCCGCGGCAGCGCGACCCTGACCGACGTCACCATCACCAACTCGGCCGAGGGGGACGTCCGGATAGAACCCGGCTCCCAGTTCAAGATCGACCAGTAGGAACAGGCCAGTAGGAGCCACCAACCGGAGCCGGCCGGCAGGACCGGTCAGCGGTCGCCCGCCCGGCGGCGCGGAGCACCACCGCGCCGCCGGGTTTCCGCCGCGCCCTCCAGCCGGCCCGGCGAGCGCTCCACGGGAACCCGGGGACCGTCGTCCTTCAGCCGCTCGGTGTTGAGTTCGTTCACCGCGCCGAGCGCGTCACCGATCGTCGCGTAGTCCACCGCGACGAAGTTGACCGGTCTGCCCCGCTGCCGTTCACAGGTGCGCGCCCGCTCCAGCACCCGCTGCCGGGAGTTGACGACCCCGGCGTCCAGGCGCAGTCCGCCGCCCGCCGTGACGAAGTGGTTGAGCAGGAACAGGCGCTTGTCCGAGCCGCCCCGGTTGGGCAGGCAGGACATCTCGTCCGGGCTGCGGAAGGCGAAGGGCGTCTCCATGGCGTACCGGTAGAGGTTCCGGTACCAGGGCGCGGGTCCGTCGGCCTTCTCCGCGAAGACCACCAGCCGCCGGCCACTGTCGATCATGTCCTTGAGCTTCGGCCACGGGCGGTCCGGGTCCCTGTCCGGCTCGTACAGCAGGTCCGAGAGGCCGGCCCGGACGAAGGCCTCCTGCGTCGTCACCGCGTCCACGCCGTCCTGGAGGACCAGCGTGACGACCTCCGTGGGGTTGTCCCGCAGCCACTCGCCGATCTGCCGCAGCGTCGGCTCCAGTTCCAGGGCGCCGGCGCCGCACACCGAGTGGCACAGCCACAGGCCGGAGTGGGGCGGGTTGACCCGTTCCAGGATCGAGGTCAGCCGGCGGCGCTCGGCGGGGGAGAAGTCCGAGGTGCTCAACCGGTCCGCCACCTCCTCGGGCCGCTCCCAGCGGTGGGTGTCGAGGAGCAGGACCCGCACCCCGGCGCCCAGCTGACCGACGATGTCCGGGTCCTGCAGGGGGCCGATGAACCGGTCGGCCGTCGTCGCCATCGCGTTGTGCGAAGCGAGCTGGGCGATCTCGTCGTAGCGGGCGTCGCACAGCTCGGCGCTGCCCTGGCAGATGCGCGGGGAGGAGCCGGTGATCGCCACCGGTGCCAGCATGGTCCCGACGAGGGCGACGGCGGTGACGGCGAAGGTCAGCGCCGGAACGTGCCGCGGGTCGGTGAGGACCGGCACGCTGGGCCGGGTCTGCCAGACCCAGCCGACGGTGATCAGCAGGGCACCCGCGGCGAGCAGGATCACCGCGACCACGACGGCGGTGGTCAGCAGCCGGTCGAGCGCGGCGGCCTCGACGTCGGCCAGCAGCCCCGAGGCCGCCGGCGGCCACGACGCCGGAGTGCCGAACAGCGTGTCGCCCAGGGTGAGCCGCAGCAGGAGCACGGTGAGCGCCATGAGGGAGGCGGCGGCCGCCGGCACCCAGCCCAGCGGTATCAGCCGGCGCTTGGCGGGGGAGGGCGTCAGGAACCACAGCAGCGTCAGCGCGGCGGCGCACAGCACGGCCGCCGCCGGTTCCACCACGTCCTGGAAGAGCCGGGTGACGCCCCGGGCCCGGTCCAGCGGAGCCAGCGCCTGTGTGCCGGGTTCGAGATCGACGGTCACGACCCAGGTGCCCTGTCTCGCCTCCTGCAACAGCTCCTCGGCGGCGTCCCGGACCTGGTCGGTCAGGGCGACCGGGGCGATCGCGGCCAGGGCCGAGGCCACGTCGCCCCGGTCCAGCGCCGTGCGCACGGTCGATCTGACGCCGTCGTGCGTCGCGCCGTCCGGCACCAGACGCATCAGCGCGTCCGTGGCCGCGGCCGCCTGGCCGTGCGAGAGCGGCAGCGTCGGCAGCTCGTCCAGCGGAGCCTCACCGGCCACCACCCGCGCCACCAGCTCGGACAGGCGCTGCACGAAGGCCTGGAAGTCGGGTTCGGACCGCTTCTGCAGCGCGGCGACGGCATCACCGAAGTACGCCTGGCTGAGCCGCTCGACGTTCGCCACGACGGGCTCCAGGTCGACCGTGATCCGCAGCCGGTCGCGGTCGCCCTCCAGATAGTGGACCACTTCCGCGATCTGCCCCTCGCCCATGGTCCGCAGCGTCTCCGGCGGGATCACCACCTTGAGGTTCGAGGTGACGGTCGACTGCGGCACGGGCAGCCGCTCCAGCAGATCACTCGTCAACGGCGTACTGCCCGGGTCCACCAGCACCTCGTCGTAGAAGCGCTGGTAGGCCCGCTCGTCCTCCAGTACCTGGCCGTAGAACCCGGGGTCGAGCACGGTACTGCGGACGACGGCCGCCGCGGCCAGCACGGTCAGGCTCAGCACCGCCACGCACCAGACCAGCACCTCGACCCAGGGCGGGTGCCGGACCAGTGCGTTCATGGAACCATTCTCGTATCAGCCGGCCGTCGTGCCGCACGGCGCCCGGCGGGGGGAGTGCCATCACACGCATGCCCCGCCCCGGGCCGGCCGATACCTGTCAGCCGCCGGCCACCCCCTCGACGGGGACCTTGCCCTCCTGAGGGTGGACGCAGTGCCACCGATGGCCCCCGGCAGCCTCCGCCGCCGGGAAAGCGGTGGCGCAGGCGTCGTCCGCCTTCCAGCAGCGGGTCCGGAACGGGCAGCCGGACGGCGGGTTGGTGGCCGAGGGCACCGGGCCGTGCAGCACGATCCGCTCCGGGCGCTCCAGCAGGCTCGGCGTCGCGGACAGCAGCGCCTCGGTGTACGGGTGACGGGAGGCGCCGGAGACCTCGGCGGCCCCGCCCTCCTCGACCACGCGGCCCAGGTACAGCACCGCGATGCGGTCCGCGAGATAGCGCACCGTCTGCACGTCGTGGGAGATGAACACCATGCCGAGACCGAGCCGGGCGCGCAGGTCCACCAGCAGGTTGAGGATCTGGGCGCGCACCGACACGTCCAGGGCGCTGGTGGGTTCGTCGGCGACGATCAGCTCCGGCTCCAGGGCCAGGGCGCGGGCGATGGCCACGCGCTGGCGCTGACCGCCGGACAGCTGGCCCGGCAGCGCGTCCAGGGTGTGACCGGGCAGCCCGACCAGGTCGAGGAGTTCCTCCACCCGGGCCTCGCGCCCGGCCCGCGTACCGCGTCGGTGCACGTCCAGCGGGTCGCGCAGGATGCGGCGCACCGGCAGCCTCGGGTTGAGCGCGGTGGAGGCGTCCTGGAAGACCACGCCGACGGCGGCGCCGAACCCGCTGCGGCGCTCGGCGGCGCCCATCGTCCACAGGTCCTGCCCCCGGAAGTACACGTGTCCCTCGGTGGGGCGCTGCAGTCCGGTGACCACGCGGGCCAGTGTCGACTTGCCGCAGCCCGACTCACCGACGAGACCCAGGATCTCGCCGCGACGGACCTCCAGGGAGGCGTCGGTGAGGGCGTGCACGGCGTCCCGGCGCAGGATGCCGCCGCTGCGGGCCCGGTGCCGTACGTGGATGCGGTCGAGCCGGACGAGTGGGTCCATGGTGCTGTCCTCGGTGGCGGTCATCGGGCGCCCTCCAGCGACTTGGCCGATCCGTTCGCGGACGCCGGCCGGTGGGGGGACGCCGGGTGGTGGCAGGCGAAGAGGTGGTCGGGGCCCGTGCCGCGGTCGGTGGCGGGCGGCGGGGTGGTGGCGCACAGGCCGGTGGCGGCGGCGCAGCGGGACGCGAACCGGCAGCCGGCGCCGAACGCCTTCGGGGCCGGTACGACACCGCGGATCTGGTGCAGCCGCCCGGCACCCGACTCCAGCGAGACCACCGAACCGAGCAGCCCCCGGCTGTAGTGGTGCGCCGGGTCGGTCAGCAGCGCGCGGGTGTCACCGGCCTCGGCGACCTGCCCGGCGTACATGACCGCGACCCGGTGGGCGAGGTCGCCGACCAGGGCCAGGTCGTGGGAGACGAGGACCATCGCGAAGCCGAGTTCGTCGCGCAGCTCGACCAGCAGCTCGACGACCTGGGCCTGCACGGTGACGTCCAGGGCGGTGGTCGGCTCGTCGGCGATGAGCAGGCGCGGGCCGCGGGACAGGGCCATCGCGATCAGGACCCGCTGGCGCTGCCCGCCGGACAGCTCGTGCGGGTAGCTGCGCAGGGTGCGCTCGGGGGAGAGGCCCACCAGTTCGAGCAGCTCGGCGGGGGTGCGGGTGCCACCGCGGGAGGTGAGCCACTTCAGCTGGGTGCCGATCAGCACGGACGGGTTCAGGGACGACATGGCGTCCTGGTAGACCATGGCGATCTCCGGGCCCATCAGCGCCCGGCGCTCCTTCGGCCCCAGTTTCAGCAGTTCGCGGCCACGGTAGAGGATCTCGCCGTCGGCCTCGGCGTTGCGGGCCAGCAGGCCCATGACCGCGAGGCTGGTGACGGACTTGCCGCAGCCCGACTCGCCGACCAGGCCGAGGGTCTCGCCCTCGCGGACGGTGAAGGAGATGCCGTCGACGACCCGGGTGTCGCCGTAGCGGTCGGGGAAGCGGATGGACAGGTCGCGCACGACGAGCAGTTCGGCCGCGTCCCCGGCGAGCGGCGGCACGGCGGGCTCCACGGCCTCCAGCCGGGCCGCCAGTTCGGCGAGCGCGGCGTTCACCTCGCTCTCGTCGGCCGCCGGCGCGGCGGCGTCGGCGGCGTTGTCGTCGGTGCCGGTGCCGCCGGTGCGGGACCTGTCCGGGGAGGCGGCGGCGTCCGTCATGCCCTCGGAGAGCACGTTCAGCGCCAGCACCGTGACCAGCACGCACAGGCCGGGGAAGAGGGTCGCCCACCAGCCGCCGGACAGCAGGATCTGCCGGCCGTAGGCCAGCACGCTGCCCCAGCTCGGGTCGGGGTCCTGCACACCGGCGCCGATGAAGGACAGGCTCGCCTCGAAGATGATCGAGTCGGCCACCATGACGGTCGCGAACACCAGTACCGGTGCCGCGCAGTTGACCGCGACGTGCCGGGCCACGATGTAGCCGCGGCGGGCGCCGACGACCCGTTCGGCGGCGACGTAGTCCTCGCCGTACTGCTCCAGCACGTTGGCCCGCACCACGCGGGCGAGCGAGGGCGAGTACACGAACGCGATGGTGAAGATGATGACCGGGACGCTGGGCCCGAAGACCGCGACGAGCACGGCGGCCAGCGCGATCGGCGGGAAGGACATGACGACGTCGAGCGTGCGCATCACCGACTCGTCGGCGAGCCTCCGCGAGGTGGCCGCCAGCGCGCCCAGGGCGGAGCCGAGCACCAGGGCGAGCAGGGTCGCGCCGAGCCCGATGACCAGGGAGTAGCGCGCACCGTGCACGACCCGGGCGAACACGTCGCGGCCGGCCCGGTCGGTGCCGAACCAGTGGTCCGCGCCCGGCGCCCGGGCGGGGACTCCGGTGGCGAGCGGATCCTGGGTGAGCAGCGGCGCGAACACCGCGCCCAGCACCACCACGAGGAGGATCCCGAGGGCGATCCGGGAGGACAGGGGCAGCCGGCGCAGGCGGGTGCCGGGCCGGGCGAGGTGCCCGGCGAGGGAGCGTGGAGCGAACATCACACCGTCCTGATGCGCGGGTTGACGAGCAGGTAGAGCAGGTCGACGACGACGTTGACCACGAGGAAGGCGATCGCGATGGTGAGCACGGTCCCCTGGACCAGTCCGACGTCGCCTCCGTTGACGCCCTCGAGGATCAGCTTGCCCATGCCGGGCAGGTCGAAGATCGCCTCGATGACGACGGCGCCGCTGAGCATGTAGCCGACCTTGACGCCGAGCACGGTCAGCGGGGTGACCAGGGCGTTGCGCAGCACCGACCGGATGATCAGGAACGGCGGCAGGCCGCTGCCCCGGGCCGTGCGCACGTAGTCGCGGTCGAGTTCGGTGACCATCGAGGTGCGGATGAGGCGGGCCAGCGACGAGGCGACCGGCAGGGCGAGGGAGAGCGCGGGCAGCGTCATGCTCTCGATCCAGCCGGAGAAGGAGTCGGCCGGGTTGACGTAGCCGCCGGTCGGGAAGAGCGGCATGTTCAGCGAGAACTGCTGGATGAGCAGCACGCCGATCCAGAACGAGGGCAGCGCGATGCCGGCCATCGACAGCACCCGGAAGACCTGGTCCGGCCAGCGGTCGCGGTACACGGCGCTCAGGACGCCGAAGACCAGCGCGAGGACCACGGCCAGCGCCAGGCCGAGCAGCGTCAGCTGCAGCGTGAGCGGGAACGCGGTGGCGATCCGGTCGGTGACGGGCTGACTGGGCGACATCGTGACGCCGAGGTCCCCCCGCAGCAGATCGCCCAGGAAGGCGAAGTAGCGCACGGGCAGGGGGTCGTTGAGTCCGTTCGCCTCGGCGAACGCCGCTCGCGCCTGAGGACTCGCCGACTCGCCCAGCGCGTTGTACGCGGGGTCGGTCGGCGAGAACTGGAGGACCACGAAGACCAGCAGCGCGATGCCGAGGACCATCACCGGCATCATCGCGACGCGGCGCAGCGCGAGCCGGAGAAATGCAACCATCGTGAGGTTCCTAGCGATTGGGGCGGGGACCGCCGCCCGCGGTGGCGCGGCGGCGGCCCGGCGGCCTGGGGCGTGCGGAGTCAGCCCCGGCCGACGTCGAGGAAGGACAGCCCGGTGGTGGGCAGCGGCTTGAACCCGGTCAGCGCCCCCTCCCGCCAGGCGGTGGGCAGCTTGCGGTGCAGGATCGGGTACAGGGCCGCCTCGTCGGCGACCAGGTCGGTCACCTGGCCCCACAGCTCCTTGCGCCTGGCCTCGTCGGCCTCGGCCGCGGCCCTGTCGAGCAGCGACTTGGTCTGCTTGTAGGCGTCGCTGCCCTTCCAGCCGTAACGGTTCTCGGGCCAGAAGCCGTAGTAGAACCAGCGCAGTAGCAGGTCCGCGTCGTTGCCGAAGACGGACGGGTCGCCCGGCGCGGCCAGCGCGTCGAAGTTCCCCTGGTCGATCTCGGCGTACTGGGCGGCGGACTGCTGGATGTCCAGCTTGGCGTCGACACCGACCGCCGCCCAGCTCTCCTTGATGAGCGGCGCGATGTCCTTGACCCACCCGTTGTCGGTCAGCATCAGCGTGAAGGACAGCTTGCCCACGCCCGCCTCGGCGAGCAGCTTCTTGGCCCTGGCGGGGTCGTGCGCGTAGACGGTGGCGGCCTTGTGGTAGTCCGGGTGGGTGGCCGGAACGTACCCGGAGGCGGCCTCGGCGTTGCCCAGCAGCGCGGTGGAGATGATCTTCTCGGTGTCCAGGGCGTAGTGCAGCGCCTGGCGCACCCGCTTGTCCGTGAACCGCTTGTCGGCGCAGTTGAACATCAGGAAGAGCAGCCCGAAGGACTGGACCGACTCCACCTTGTCCTGGCCGGTGAAGCCCTTGACGTCGATGTAGGGCACGTCCTCGATGGCCTGCACGCGGCCGGACTTGAGCGCGCTGACCCGGGCGGACGGGTCGGACATCAGCCGCCAGACCATCTTCTTGGCCTTGGCCGGGCGGGGGCCGTTGTACTTGTCGTAGGCCTCCATGACGATCTTGTCCTCGCGGACCGCCGACACGAACTTGTACGGGCCCGAGCCCACCGGCCTGGCGTCGAAGGACTTGGCGTCCGCGCCCGCGATCTTCTTCGGCACGATCCGCACCACGGATATGCGGGAGGGGAAGAGCGCGAAGGCGTACTTGAGCTTGAACTCCACCGTCGACTTGTCGACGGCCGTGACCCGGTCGACGAACGGGACGAACTGCGCCATCAGCGAGGCGTTCGCCTCGTCCAGGACCCGCTCGAAGCTGAACACCACGTCGTCCGCGGTGACCGCCGAGCCGTCGTGGAAGGTCGCGCCCTCGCGCAGGGTGGCCCGGTAGGTCGTCGCGTTGATCTTCTTGGGCATCTCGGTCGCCAGGGCCGGCCGTGCGACGAGCGTGGCGGGGTCGAGGTCGACCAGCCCCTCGAAGATGTGCATGTTGGCCGCGTACGGGGTCGCGCCCGAGGTGATCATCGGGTCGAAGCCGGTGGAGAGCGGGTAGGAGAGGCCGGCCTCGATGGTGTCGCCGCCACTGCCCGAGTCACCGGTACCGTCTCCACTGGAGGCAGGGCCCCCGCAGGCCGTCAGGCCCGTGGTGACGGCGGTCGCCACACCGATGGCACTGGTGTATCTCATGAAGGTGCGGCGAGAGACGCCGGCTGCACTGCGCGCGGACAAGGAGTCCTCCAGGCGGGAGATGAGAGTCGAGCAAGGTGGAGGAGGCGGATGTGGTCGGCGCCTCACCGACGGCTGCATCAGACGTCTGATGTCTGATGCTTGATAACGTGGGAACGTAGCCGGGCAAGTGAGAGGGGTCAAGAGGTGGCGGTGGGGCAAAGGGCGATTCGGCACACGGTGCCGGAGCCCAAGACGGCACGACAGCCGTTGCGGCAGGAGGTCGTGGACGGCATCAAGGCCTACATCCTGCGCAACGAGCTGCGCCCGGGCGATCCCTTGCCGACCGAGCCCGCCCTGTGCGAGGCGCTCGGCGCGAGCCGGTCCAGTGTGCGGGAGGCGATCAGGATCCTCACCGCGCTCGACATCGTCGAGGTGCGGCACGGGCACGGCACCTACGTCGGCAGGCTCAGTCTGTCCGCCCTGGTGGAGAGCCTCACCTTCCGCGGCCTGCTCAGCCCCGACGACGACTTCCAGGTGATGAGCGACCTGATCGAGGTGCGCGAGCTGTTCGAACGGGGCATGGCCGAACGGCTCGTCTCCTCCCTGGACGAGGAGCAGATCGCCCGCCTCGACGCGCACGTGGAGGAGATGCGCCGGGCCGGCGCCGGCGAGGGGCACGGGTTCGTCGAGGCGGACCGCGCCTTCCACACCCTGCTGCTCGCCCCGCTCGGCAACGACCTCATCGGGCAGCTGTCCACGGCGTTCTGGGACGTGTACGTCATCGTCGCGCCGCATCTCGACGTGTTCACCCGCGAGCACGAGGCGGCCACCATCGCCAATCACCAGCGCATCGTGGACGCCGTGCGCGACCGCGATCCGATCGAGTTCGCGGCGGCCCTCGCCGAGCACTACGCGCCGGTGCGGCTGCGGATCGAGGAGGCCCGCGCCCGGCGCTGAACCGGACGCGGCCGGCGAAAGAGGCGCCCCGCCGGGGGCGCCTCTTTCGCGCGCGCCGACGGGCCGGGCCGCTCCCGCCCCCTGAACCCGGGCACTTGACGGTCGCCGCCCCGATCTCTAATGTCCTCGATCAGCAGACATCAGACGTCTGCTCTTGATGAGGGCAACCGCTCTCCCCGTCGGGTCCGGTCCGGCCGGTCCCGCCCGTTCCTCCGCGCTGCGCCGCGCGCACGCCTCACCCACCGGGGCCCCTCCATGCCACTGACGGACCTCACTCTCGCCCAGTGCCTCGCACTGCGGCCCGACCTCGACGAGCCCGCCGACCTCGACGCCTTCTGGGAGCGGACCCTCCGCGAGGCCCGGAACGCCGGCGGTGCACCCGGCTTCACGCCCGTGGACACCGGACTGACCGAGGTGTCGACCCACGACGTCACGGTGCCCGGCTTCGCCGGCGAGCCCGTCAAGGGCTGGCTGCACCTGCCCGCCCGGACGAGCGGACCGCTCGGCTGCGTGGTGGAGTTCCTCGGCTACGGCCGCGGCCGCGGCCTGCCGCACGAACAGGTGCTCTGGGCCAACGCCGGCTACGCGCACTTCGTCATGGACACCCGCGGCCAGGGCTGGTCCACCGCAGGCGGCGACACCCCCGACACCGCCGCCCTGAACGGCACCGTCCCCGGCTTCCTGACCCGCGGCGTCGAGAGTCCCCACGACCACTACTACCGGCGGGTGTTCACGGACGCGGTGCGCTTCGTCGAGGCCGCCCGCGAGCATCCGGCCGTGGACGCGGACAGGGTCGTCGTCACGGGAGTCAGCCAGGGCGGCGGCATCGCCCTCGCGGTGGCCGGCCTCGTGCCTGGCCTGGCCGGGGCGATGCCCGACGTCCCCTTCCTCTGCGACATCCGGCGCGGCGCCACGGTCGCGGCCCGGCCGCCCTACACCGAGGTCGCCGAGTACCTGCGCCTGCACCGCGACCGCACCGAGACCGTCTTCACCACCCTGTCCTACGTCGACGCCGCCCTGCTGGCCGCCCGCGCCACGGCCCCGTCGCTGTTCTCCATCGCGATGATGGACGAGATCTGCCCGCCCTCGACGAGCTTCGCGGCCTACCACCGCTACGGCGGCCCGAAGGACCTGCGCGTCTACGAGTTCAACGGCCACGAGGGCGGCGGCGGCCACCACCGCCGCGCCCAACTCGACTGGGTGCGCGAACTGCTCACCGCACCCCGCCCCGAGGTCCCCACCGCTCCCACCGCCCCGACCGCACTGCACGACCCCCAACTCGCCTGACCCCTCACCCGAGAAGAGGCCTGTTCATGCAGCGAAGAGTCACCCTGGCCGTCGGCACCGCCGCCCTGGTCGTCCTGGGCACGACCGTCCCCGCCGCCCACGGCGCCGACTCCCCGCGGAAGGCCGCCGCGGCCGCCGGCGCCCTCGCCTCGCAGGACCTCGCCACCGCCGGCACCGGCTCCCCGTACTACCGCATCCCCGCCCTCACCCGGACCACCGAGGGCACCCTGATCGCCGCCTACGACGCCCGCCCCACCCTCGGCGACCTGCCGAGCAACATCGGCGTCGTCCTCAGGCGCAGCACCGACGGCGGCACCACCTGGCAGGCACAGCAGGTCGTACGCAAGGACGCCGCCCCCAAGGGCTACGGCGACCCCAGCCTCCTCGTCGACCGCGAGACCGGCCGCGTCTTCCTCTTCTACGCGGCCGCCGTGAACCAGGGCTTCTTCGGCTCGGCCACCGGCAACGACGAGAGCGACCCGGACGTCCTCCAGGCCGACTACAGCTACTCCGACGACGACGGCCTCACCTGGAAGCACGAGCGGATCACCGCCGACATCAAGGACCCCTCCTGGGGCGGCATGTTCGCCGCCTCCGGCGAGGGCATCCAGCTGCGCCACGGCGCCCACAAGGGCCGGCTCGTCCAGCAGTACGCCATCCGCAAGGACGGCGCCAACTACGCCGTCAGCGCCTACAGCGACGACCACGGCGCCACCTGGAACACGGGCACCCCCGTCGGCCCGGGCGGCGACGAGAACAAGACCGTGGAACTGTCCGACGGCCGCGTCATGCTCAACAACCGCTCCAAGCCCTACCGCACGGTCGCCTACTCCACCGACGGCGGCGTCACCTACACCCCCTTCCAGCAGGACACCGAGCTGCCCGACCCCGCCAACAACGGCTCCGTCACGCGCTTCGCGCCGGACGTGGACGCCTCGCACCCGCGCGCCTCGTGGCTCATGTTCAGCAACACCGCGACGACCGGCAGCCGCAGCAACCTCACCGTCCGCCTCTCCTGCGACAACGGGCAGACCTGGCCGGTGCGCAGGACCGTCGAGTCCGGCGCCGCCGCCTACTCCACGCTCACCCCGCTCGGCGACGGCACGGGAGCCAACCCGGGCATGGGCCTGCTGTGGGAGCGGGGCAACGTCGACCACATCACCTACTCCTCCTTCGACCTCCAGTGGCTCGGCGGAGTCTGCGCGCCGGTCACCGTCACCGCGCCCGCCTCCCTGCCCGCCGGGCGGACCACCACCGTCACCGTCCGCGTCGTCAGCCAGAACGACGTACGGCTGCCCGCGGGCAGCCTCTCCCTCGACCTGCCGGACGGCTGGAGCGCGACCGAGGTCACCGTGCCCGCGCTCAACCCCGGTCAGGGCGCGAACATGAGGATCCCCGTCACCGTCCCCGCCGACGCCGGCGCGGGCACCGTGCGGGCCACCGCCGCCTACGAGGTCCGCGGCCGCCAGCACTCCTACGGCGACACGACGTTCACCGTCACCCTGCCGTAGCCGGCCACGGGCCGCCCGGCGCCGTCACCCCGGCGCCCGGCGGCCCGTTCCATCCGTACCACCACTCGCACAGCCCAGGAGAAACACCATGTCCTCGTCCCAGCCCCTGAGCGGCGTCGTGCCGCCCGTCTGCACCCCTCTGGACGCGTCGGGCGAAGTCGACACCGCCTCGCTCGCCCGGCTCGTCGAGCACCTCGTCGGCGGGGGAGTGCACGGGCTGTTCGCCCTGGGCTCCAGCAGCGAGGTCGCCTTCCTCACCGACCGGCAGCGGGCCGTCGCCCTCGACACGGTCGTCGAGGCGGCCGCGGGCCGCGTCCCGGTCCTCGCCGGTGTCATCGACATGACCACCCCCCGGGTGCTCGTCCACGCCGAGGCCGCCCGCAAGGCCGGCGCCGACGCCCTGGTGGCCACCGCCCCCTTCTACGCCCGCACCCACCCGCGCGAGATCACCGCCCACTTCCGCGCGGTCCGCTCCACCGCCGACCTGCCCCTGTACGCCTACGACCTCCCCGTCTCCGTGCACAGCAAGCTCTCCGCCGCCCTGGTGCGCGAACTCGCCGTGGACGGCACGCTGGCCGGCCTCAAGGACAGCAGCGGCGACGAGGGCGGCCTGCGCAGGCTCGTCGTCGCACTCGGCGGACGCCACGGCCGAGCCGACGGCCCCGCCCCCTCCTTCAGCATCCTCACCGGCTCCGAACTGACCGTGGACGCCGCCCTGCTGGCCGGCGCCGACGGCGTCGTACCGGGCCTCGGCAACGTGGACCCGGCCGGCTACGTCCGCCTCTACGACGCCGTGCGCGGCGGTGACCTGGACCGCGCGGTCAAGGAACAGGAGCGGATCGTCGAGCTGTTCGGCCTGGTCGACGCGGGCCCGGAGGACGAGATGGGCCGCAACTCCTCGGCCATCGGCGCCTTCAAGCACGCCCTGCGGCTGCTCGGGGTGTTCAGCCACGGCACCACCGCCGCCCCGCAGATCCAGCTGGGCGAGGACTCCGTCGCCCACGTCGAGCGGCACCTGCGCGGCGCCGGCCTGCTGCCGGTCCGATGACCGCACGGCACCTCGACGCACCGGTCGTCGGCCTCGACCTGGGCGGCACGAAGATCGCCGCCGCCCTGGTCGGCACCGACGGCACGGTGCTCGCCCGGCACACCCGTCCCACCCCGGCGACCCGGGGCGCCGAGGAGGTCCTGGACGCGCTGGCCGAAGCGGCCCGCGAGGTGCGGGCACCCGGCACCACCGCGATCGGCGTCGCCGCGGCCGGCGTGATCGACCCCGTCACCGGGACGGTCACCAGCGCCACCGACACCATCCGCGGCTGGGCCGGCACCGCCCTCGCGGCCGGCCTCGCCGCGCGCACCGGACTCCCCGTGGCCTGCGACAACGACGTACGCGCCGCCGCCGCGACGGAACTGGACGGACCCGACGACGACGCCACCCTCCTCTACGCCGCCGTCGGCACCGGAGTCGGCGGCGCCGTCGCCGCCTCCGGACGCATGCTGCACGGCGCCGCCGGAATCGCCGGACACCTCGGGCATCTGCCCAGCCCGGAGGCCGACGGACTGCCCTGCACCTGCGGGGCCACCGGCCACCTGGAGGCCGTCGCGGCCGGCCCCGCCATCACCGCCCAGTGCGCACGGCTCGGCGGGCAGCCGGCCGACCGCCTCCAGACCGTCGCCGAACGCGCCGGCCGGGGCGACCCGCACGCCACGGCGGCCATCGTGCTCGGCGCCCGTGCGACGGGCCGCGCCCTGGGCGGCCTCGCCAACGCGCTCGGCCCCCATCGCGTCGTGGTCGCCGGCGGTGTGCCCCGCGTCGGCGTCCTGTACTGGGACGCCCTGTGCGCCGCCTTCGCCGCCGAACTCATGCCCCCGCTGCGCGACCTGCGCCCGCGCCCGCCGCGGGGCGGCGCCGACGCCGCGGTCCTCGGGGCGGCCGCCCTGCCCCGCACCCTGCCCCTGCACCACCCCCACACCACCGGAGCCCCGTCATGACCCCGCCCGCCCCCGGGTCCCTCTCCCTGGCCGACCGGCTGAAGGGCCGCCTGATCGTGTCCTGCCAGGCGCCCCCCGGCGACCCGATGCGCCACACCGACACCCTGGTCCGCATGACCCTCGCGGCGCGCTCCGGCGGCGCGGCGGCCGTGCGCGTCAACGACCCGGAGGTCGTCGCGGCCACCGTCGCGGCCGTCGACCTTCCGGTGATCGGCCTGTGGAAGGACGGCGACAGCGGCGTCTTCATCACCCCGACCGTGCGCCACGCCCTCGCCCTGGTGGAGGCGGGGGCCGCGGTCGTCGCCGCCGACGCCTCCGCGCGTCCGCGGCCCGACGGCGGCACCTTCGCCGAGTTGGCCGAGGCCGTGCACGCGGCGGGCGCCCTGGTCATGGCCGACGTGTCCACACTCGGCGAGGGCCGCGCCGCCGCCGACCAGGGGGCGGACCTCGTCGGCACCACCCTGTCCGGCTACGTGCCGGGCTCCCCGGTGCAGGACGCCCCCGACCTGGCGCTCGTGACCGACCTCGCCGGCGCGCTCGCCACCCCGGTGATCGCCGAAGGCCGCATCGCGACGCCCGAGCAGGCCGCCCGGGCGCTGGCCGCGGGTGCCCACAGCGTCGTCGTGGGCACCGCCATCACGGCGCCGACCGCGCTGACCCGGCTCTTCGCGGACGCCCTGGCACCGTGAACCGGCGTGGGGGGGGGGGGGGGGGGGGCCCCCGGGCCCCCCCCCCCCCCCCCCCCACGCTCGCCCCGCTCGTCCCCCGGGTCGGAGCGTCAGACCGCCGGAGCCGGGTACGTCGGGTACTCCACCCCGGAGACGTGCTGGACGACGCGGACGACCTGGCAGGAGTAGCCGAACTCGTTGTCGTACCAGAGGTAGAGGATCGCGTTGTCGCCCTCGACCTTCAGCGCGCCGGCGTCCACGATCGAGGCGTGGCGCGAGCCGACGAAGTCGCTGGAGACCGCGTCGGGAGCGCCGATGAAGTCGATCTGGCGCTTGAGCGGCGAGGTCAGCGACACCTCGCGCAGGTGGTCCAGGACCTCCTCGCGGCTCGCCTCGCGGGCCAGCTGGAGGTTGAGGATCGCGATCGACACGTCCGGCACGGGCACCCGGATCGAGCTGCCGGTGATCCGCGCCTTCAGGTCGGGCAGCGCCTTGGCGACGGCGGAGGCGGCACCGGTCTCCGTGATGACCATGTTGAGCGGCGCGCTGCGGCCGCGACGGTCCGACTTGTGGTAGTTGTCCAGCAGGTTCTGGTCGTTGGTGAAGGAGTGCACCGTCTCCACGTGACCGCGCAGCACCCCGTACTCGTCCTCCATCGCCTTGAGCGGCGGGACGATCGCGTTGGTGGTGCAGGACGCGCAGGACAGGATCCGCTCGTCCGGCTTGATGGTGTCGTGGTTGACGCCGTGGACGATGTTCGGGACGTCGCCCTTGCCCGGCGCGGTCAGCACGACCTTGTCGACGCCGGGACGCAGGTGCTTGGAGAGGCCCTCGCGGTCGCGCCACTTGCCCGTGTTGTCGATGAGGATGGCGTCCTTGATGCCGTACGCCGTGTAGTCGACCTGCGTCGGGTCGTCCGCGTAGATCACCTTGATGGCGTTGCCGTTGGCGAGGATCGTGCTGTTCTCCTCGTCGACGGTGATCGTGCCCTGGAACTGGCCGTGCACGGAGTCGCGGCGCAGCAGCGAGGCGCGCTTGACGAGATCCTGCTCCCCACCGCCACGGACGACGACGGCGCGCAGCCTGAGCCCGTTGCCGGAGCCCGCCTTCTCGATGAGCAGCCGGGCCACGAGCCGGCCGATGCGGCCGAAGCCGTACAGGACGACGTCGCGGCCGTCCCGCCGGTCGATCTTGTTGGCGCCGGTCGCCCCGGCGACGGCCTCGGCGGTGAACTCCTCGACCGACAGGCCCCGGTCGTCGCCCTTCCAGGTGGCGGCGAGCATGCCGATGTCGATCTGCGAGGGCCCGAGGTCGAGCGTGGTGAGGGCCCGCAGGAAGGGCATCGTCTCGGTGACCGACAGCTCCGCGCCGGCGATCTGGCGGGCGAAGCGGTGGGTCTTGAGGATGCTGACCACCGACTTGTTCACCAGGGAACGGCTGTGCAGCAGGATCGTGACGTCCTGCTCCCGGTGCAGCTTCCCGATCATCGGGATCATCGATTCCGCGGTCTCTTCGCGGTGCTTCCAGTTGGTGAACGAGTCGTCGTTGACAGTCACGTCTCTATCTTTCGAGCTAGGCGGCGCTCATATGCTAACCCGACCGCACTGCTGATCGATCAAGTGGGCCCCCTCCCGATCAGATGAGTACGGAACCTGGTGGGGGCGGGACACGGGGCCGGGCGCGGCGACGGGTGCGGGTGTCGAACATGATTGCGCCGCGGACCGCCGGGGTACGCGAGGCTGGACCGCGTCCGCGCCGATCGTCCGCGTGGGCCGTACCACCGCCGCTACCAGGGAATCTGCCATGGAGACACCCGCGAACGACCATCCCGTCACGCCCGCCCAGCGGGCCCTGGACGCGCTCGCCGAGACGACCGAGACCGCCGACAACACGGAGGCGCTCGACACGCTCGCGAGCAGCGACGTCCTCGTCCCGGTCCCCGACGACGCGAACGACCAGGAGTCCGCCGACCCCGGAATGCTGGCCCTGCCGGTGCTGGAGCAGCAGGGCGGCCGCCAGGTGGTACCCGTGTTCACCTCGGAGGTGGAGATGGCCGACCTGCTGCCGTACGTCTCCCGCTATCGCATGGTGCCGCTCGGCGCACTCGCCGCGCAGTGGCCGGCCGACGATCTGTCGCTGTCCATCGACGCCGGCTCCGAGCACCGCCTCACCCTCACCTCGGACGGCGTGCGCACCCTGCTGGCCCGCCCCTGAGGGCAGGAGCCCTCCCCGGCCCGGACCCCCGTCCTCCTTCAGGAGGGGCGGGGGCCCTCGTCGTCGCCGAGCGCGCGGGCCAGCGCGGCCCGCTGCAGCGGCAGTATCTCGGCGTGCAGCCGGCGGCCCTCGGGGGTGAGCTCGACGTACACGCCGCGCCGGTCCTCCGCGCACATCGAGCGCCGCACCAGTCCGTCCCGCTCCAGCCGGGCGATGAGCCGGGACAGCGCGCTCTGGCTGAGATGCACCCGGCCCACCAGGTTCTGCACCCGGCACCGGTCGCCGTGCCCGGGTCCCTCGGTCACGAGGAGGTCGAGCACCTCGAAGTCGCTGGCGCCCAGACCGTGCGGATGCAGCGCCCGCTCGATCTCGCACATCGCGCGCGCGTGCACCGCGAGGATGTCCCGCCACCGTTCCTCGAGCCGCGCACCGGCGGTTCTGGCTGCCATGAGCGAACGGTAGCACCGCGGACGATATTGGTTGAATGCGCAAATGGCCCGGTGGCCGGACAACGGGACGCCGGCTGCGGGAAGGTGGAGCAACGCGGGACGGGCGGGCCCGCGCGGAGGGAGGACGAGATGCCGAGGACCCCCGTGCACGGCACGCGTCTCGACATCCTGGAGTGGCTGAAGGACCCGGCCGCGCACTTCCCGCCGCAGCGCCGGGTGGACCCCGTCGAGCACGGCGTCCACGAGGGTCTCGTCGCCGCGAAGCTCGGTGTGCCCCGCCGCGTGGCCCGCACCCACCTCGCCCTCCTCGCAGGCCTCGGCCTGCTCCGGGCCAGGAGGATCCGCCGCCGCACGTACTACCGGCGCGACGAGGTGCGGATCGCCGAGGTGGCGCGGATGTTCGAGAAGGGCTGGTAGGCGCGGGCACCCCTCCCGGAGTGACCCGGACGCCGCCCCGGCGTTACGCTGGGCACCGGCCGCGACCCGCAGGGACGCGGCGCGGCGGTGGGGCCCGCCGTACCCGAACCGCGGCTCAGGCGCCGCCAACGGTCCCTACTTGCGCACGGGGGCACACCCCTGCCCGGCGAGTAGGAGACGTACGGAAATGACAGTCCCGAAGACCGGGGGCATCGGCCGGATCGGGCCCACCGCACCGAGGCGGCCGCGGTGGAGCGGCCAGGCACCGGTCGTCGCGGTCGTGGCCCTCGGCGGAGGCACCGGCGCCGCCGCCCGCTACGCGGCCTCCCTGTGGTGGCCGACGCGGACCGGCGGCTTCCCCTGGACGACCCTCGGGATCAACGTCCTCGGCTGTGCCGTGATCGGCGTGTTCATGGTCGTCATCACCGAGGTGTGGGCCGCCCACCGCCTGGTCCGGCCCTTCTTCGGCACCGGCGTGCTCGGCGGCTTCACCACCTTCTCCACCTACGCCGTCGACAGCCGCTCCCTGTTCGCCGACGGCCAGGTCCACACCGGCCTGGCCTACCTCGCCGCGACCCCGCTCGCGGCACTCACGGCGGTGTGGCTCGCCGCATGGGCGACCCGCCGGGTCCTGAAGTGGAGGCAGTCATGACAAGGCTGACCGGCGGCGCCCTGCGCCTGACCGTCTTCGTCGGTGAGAACGACACCTGGCACCACCGCCCCCTGTACTCGGAGATCGTCCACCGCGCCCACGCGGCGGGCCTCGCGGGCGCCAGCGTCTTCCGGGGTGTCGAGGGCTTCGGCGCCACCTCGCTCATCCACACCACCAGGCTGCTGTCCCTGAGCGAGGACCTGCCGGTGGCCGTCGTCATCGTCGACACCGAGGAGCGGGTACGGGACTTCCTGCCGCTGCTCGACGAACTCGTCACCGAGGGCCTGGTCACCCTCGACCCCTGCGAGGTCGTCAGGTACGAGGGCAGGAGGCCTTCGTGAACTGGCTGCTGGTCGTCGCGGGCGGCATGGCCGGCGCCCCGCTGCGCTACCTCACCGACCGCGCGGTGCAGTCCCGGCACGACTCCGTCTTCCCCTGGGGCACCTTCACGGTGAACGTGGTCGGCAGCATGGTCCTCGGCGTGCTCACCGGCGCCGCCCTGGCCGGGGCGGTCGGCTCCGACCTGCGGCTGCTGCTGGGGACCGGGCTGTGCGGCGCCCTCACGACGTACTCGACCTTCTCCTACGAGACCCTCCGGCTGGCGGAGACCGGTGCGCGCCTGCAGGCCGCCGTGAACGTGGCGGGGAGCGTGGCGGCCGGCCTCGCGGCGGCGTTCGCGGGGGTGACTCTGGCCGACGCGCTCTGGACCTGACGCCGGGCACACGGCCGGGTGTAGTAGGAACTGGATGCCATGAGCGCCATCAGCATCGGACAGGCCGTCGTCCTCGGAGCCGTCGAGGGGGTGACCGAGTTCCTGCCCGTCTCCTCCACCGGACACCTCAAGATCGTCGAGGGGCTGATGGGCATTCCGGTCGACGACGACGCCGTCATCGGCTTCTCCGCGGTCATCCAGGTCGGCGCGATCGCCGCCGTGCTCGTCTACTTCTCCAAGGACATCGCGCGGATCGTCTCCGCCTGGACACGCGGGCTGCGCGACCGGGAGGAGCGGTACCACCACGACTACAGGTTCGCCTGGTGGGTCGTCTTCGCCACCGTCCCCGTCGTGCTCGTCGGCCTGGCCGCCAAGCCCCTGATCAAGGGCCCCCTCGCCTCGCTGTGGGTGGTCGCGGGCTCGCTGATCGTCGGCAGCGGCGTGATGTGGTGGGCCGACCGCACCGGCCGGCACAAGCGGGGCGAGGACGACACGTCCTTCAAGGACGCGATGCTGGTCGGCGGCTCGCAGATCCTCGCCCTGCTCTTCCCAGGGTTCTCCCGCTCCGGTGCCACCATGTCCACCGCCCTGATGCTCGGCCTCGACCGGGTCGCCGCCACCCGGCTGTCCTTCTTCCTCGGCATCCCGGCCCTGACCGGGGCCGGGATCTACGAGCTGAAGGACGCCCTGGGCACGGGAACGGGCGCCGCGCCCCTGGCGGTCGGCACCCTCGTCTCCTTCGTGGTGGCCTACGCCTCCATCGCCTGGCTGCTGAAGTTCGTCGCCAAGCACACCTTCAACGCGTTCGTGATCTACCGGATCGCGGTAGGTCTCCTGCTGTTCGGGCTGCTCGGCACGGGGATGCTGCACAGCTGACCGCACGGCCCGACGGCTCAGCGGGCGGCGCGCAGGGGCTCCCCGACGCTCCTCATGTGCCGCAGGGCCTCGCGGTGCGACGCCAGCAGCCCCGTCTGGTGGTACGGCACGCCCAGCTCGGCGCAGTACGCCTCGGTGAGGGCCTGCGCCCGGCCGAGGGCGGGGGTCGGCATGCTGGGGAAGAGGTGGTGCTCGATCTGGTAGTTGAGGCCGCCCATGAAGGCGTCCACGAGCACGCCGCCCCGCACGTTGCGGGAGGTCAGGACCTGACGGCGCAGGAAGTCCAGCCGCGTGCCCTCCTCGATCATCGGCATGCCCTTGTGGTTGGGCGCGAAGACCGAGCCCAGATAGATCCCGAACAGACCCTGGTGCACGGCGAGGAAGACGAGCGCCCTGCCCGGGGAGAGCACCGTGAACAGGCCGCCGAAGTACAGGACGAAGTGCGCGACGAGCAGCGTGCCCTCCAGGACCGGCCGCTTCACGGCCCGGCTGCGGAGCGCCTTGAAGCTGTTGAAGCTCAGGTTGAGCCCTTCCAGCGTCAGCAGCGGGAAGAACAGGGCGGCCTGGTGCCTGCCGACGAAACGCGCAAGCCCCGTGGCCCGGCTCGCCTGCTTGTGCGACCACACCAGGATGTCGGGGGAGACGTCCGGGTCCTTCTCCTCGTGGTTGGGGTTGGCGTGGTGGCGGGTGTGCTTGTTCATCCACCAGCCGTAGCTCATGCCGAGCAGCAGGTTGGCCGTCAGCAGGCCGCCCGCCTCGCTGGGACGCCGGCGCGAGAAGACCTGCCGGTGGGCGAGGTCGTGGGCCGCCAGCCCGAGCTGGCCGAAGACGACGGCGAGCGCGACCGCGACGAACAACTGGCCCCAGCTGTCCCCCAGGGCGACGAACGCGGCGACACCGCCGGCCAGCGCGAGGGCGACCGCGCCGAAACGGACGGTGTAGTACAGCGGGCGGCGCCGGAGCAGCCCCGCGTCGGCTATGCGCCGGGAGAGTTCGGAGAAGTCGCTCCCCTTCTCGCGTTCCTCTCCGCGTCCCTTTTCCGGCGCGGGCGTGGGCAGGCTCTCGACGAGCACCGTTGATTCGACCATGTAGTCGAGTATGTGAACGGCCTCCGCGTCGCAGAATGGCGTACGCCCCCGAAGTGGGGGTGAGGCCAGCACCACCCCGGTGCGGGGGCCCGTCCACCCACCGCCGGCCTCCCGCCCCCCGACCGACCCGGGAGGACAATGGCGATCATGAGCACACCGACGACCTTCCGGCCGGTCCTGGAGCGCATCGCCGAGGAGATCGAGCGGACCCCGGGCAGCGGCCGGCCCGCCGACTACATCCCCGCGCTCGCCGCCCGCGACCCGCGCCGCTTCGGCATGGCCGTCGCCGAACCGGACGGCACGGTCTACGGAGTGGGCGACTGGCGGGAGCCGTTCTCCACGCAGTCCATCACCAAGGTCTTCACCCTCGCCCTGGATCTGGCCAGGGAGGGCGACGCCCTGTGGGAGCACGTGGGCCGCGAGCCGTCCGGCAACCCGTTCAACTCCCTGGTGCAGCTGGAGTACGAGAACGGCATCCCGCGCAACCCGTTCATCAACGCGGGCGCCCTCGTCGTCACCGACCGGCTGCACACCCGTACCGGCGACGCGGCGGGCGAACTGCTCGCCTTCCTGCGCGCGGAGAGCGGCAACCCGGCCCTGGCCCACGACGAGGAGGTCGCCGCCTCCGAGGCAGCGCACGGCGACCGGAACGCCGCCCTCGCCCACTTCATGGCCTCGTACGGCAACATCGACAACCCCGTGCCGGTGCTCCTCGACCAGTACTTCCGCCAGTGCTCCGTCGCCGCATCCTGCGCAGATCTCGCCCTCGCGACGGGCTTCCTGGCCCGGCACGGCATCCGCGCCGACGGCACGCGTCTGCTCAGCCGCAGCCGGGCCAAGCAGATCAACGCGGTGATGCTGACCTGCGGCACCTACGACGCGGCCGGCGACTTCGCCCACCGGGTGGGACTGCCGGGCAAGAGCGGCGTGGGCGGCGGCATCATCGCGGTGGTGCCGGGCCACTGCACGCTGTGCGTGTGGAGCCCCGGCCTGGACGAGCGGGGCAACTCGGTGGCCGGGGTGGCGGCCCTCGACCGCTTCACGACCCTGACCGGGCTGTCGGTGTTCTGAGCCGGACTCGTCAACTGCCGTCGTCCCGTACGAGCTTGAGCCGCAGCGCGAGTGCCGCGACGCCCGCGCCGAGCACCGCGACCCCCAGGATCGCGCCGGTCTCCGGCCAGCCCGGCCCGTCCTCGGCCGGCTTCGCCGCCGTCACCGCCGCGGGCGCCGCCTGAGGTCCCTGACCGGGCCGGACGCCCCCGGGTACCAGCGACCCCACCGGGTCGACCTCCCCGTCCGCCTCGAAGCCCCAGTCGAGCAGGGCACGGGCCTCCTCGTACACGGCGTGGCCGCCGCCCTCCTGGGGGTTCATCACCGTGACGACCAGGGTGCGTCCGTCCCGGCGCGCGGCGGCGACGAGCGTGTTGCCCGCGTTGCTGGTGTAGCCGTTCTTGACGCCGATCAGCCCGGGGTAGGGCTCCACACCGTCGGCCCCGGTGAGCAGCCGGTTGGTGTTCATGATCCCGAACGTGCTCCCGTCGCGGCCGGGAAACATCGCGTCGACCTTGGCGCAGTACCGCGCGAAGTCGGGACGCCGCAGCCCCGCCCGGCCGAAGACGGCCAGGTCGTACGCCGAGGAGACCTGGCCGGGCGCGTCGTACCCGTCGGGCGAGCGGACGTGCGTGTCGCGGGCTCCGAGCGCCTGCGCCTCGGCCTGCATCCGGGCCGCCGTGGCACTCCAGCCGCCGGTGAGCGCGGCGAGGACGTGCACGGCGTCGTTCCCGGAGTTGAGGAAGACGCCGTTCCACAGATCGGAGACGCGGTACGTCTGGCCCTCGACGACGCCCACCAGGCTGCTGCCCGGACCGATGCCGGACAGGTCCTGCGGGCTGACCTCGTGGTGGAGGCCGCCCGGCAGGGCCGGCAGCACCGTGAGGGCGAACAGCGTCTTGAGGGTGCTGGCCGGCGGCAGCTTGCGGTGCGCGTCGTTCGCCGCCAGCACGTCGCCGGTGCCGGCGTCCGCCACGACCCAGGACAGGGCGGAGACATCGGGAACCCGGGGCGCTCCGGGGTGCGGCCGCACCTGGGTACCGGAGCGGTACAGCGGCGACTGCCGTGCCGCCGCGCCGCCGGGCGGGCCGGGATCCGGCTGCGCCGCACGGGCGGCCGCGGCGGCGGGCACGAGGGTCAGCAGCCCTGCCACGCAGAGCAAGCAGGTGGATCGAGCCGCCCGGAATGAGAATCCGATAGTCATACCGCAAACGTAGGAACGGCCCACCGAACCGCCACGCTGACCGCGCCGGGTCGCGCCCGCAAGCACCCGGATGCCGTAGCGACGGCCGGCGGGCGGTGCGGCGCGGCCGGTGTCCGGGGTGGTCGGTGGAGGGGGCGGCGGCGCGGCCGTCAGTCCGCGGGCAGCGTCGGCTGCACCTGGCGCAGGAACGTCGCGTTGTCGGGCGTGCGGCGCAGCCGCTCCAGCAGGGTCTCCAGGCCGAACTGCCCGTCCCGCGTCCCCAGGGCACGTCGCAGCCCGCGCACGGTGGTCGTCTCGGCGGCGGTCAGCAGGAGCTCCTCGCGCCGGGTGCCCGAGCCGGTCAGGTCCACGGCCGGGAAGATCCGGCGGGAGGCGAGGTCCCGGCTCAGCCGCAGTTCCATGTTGCCGGTGCTCTTGAGCTCCTCGAAGTAGAAGTCGTCGGCGCGCGAGCCGGTCTCGACCAGGGCGGTGGCGAGGATGGTGAGGGAGCCGCCCTCCTCCGCCTTGCGGGCCGCGCCGAAGAACCGCTTGGGCCCGAGCAGCGCTCCGGCGTCCACACCGCCGCTGAGCGTGCGGCCACTGGACGAGGCGGCGTTGTTGTGCGCCCTGCACAGCCGGGTGAGGGAGTCCAGGAGGACGACCACGTCCTCCCCGGCCTCGACGAGCCGCTTGGCCCGCTCGACGACCAGTTCGGCGAGGGCGATGTGCTGCTTGGCGCTCTGGTCGAAGGTCGAGGCGTACACCTCGCCCCGCACCGACCGCCGCATGTCGGTGACCTCCTCGGGGCGTTCGTCGAGCAGCACCACCATCAGCCGGGCCTCGGGGTGGTTGCCGGCCACGGCGGCGGCGATCTGCTGCAGGAGAACGGTCTTGCCGGTCTTCGGCGGAGCGACGATCAGGCCGCGCTGGCCCTTGCCGACGGGGGTCATCAGATCGGCGACGCGTCCGGTGAGGCCGCCCGCCGGGTGTTCGAGCCGCAGCCGCTCGTGCGGGTGCAGCGGGGTCAGGTCGGCGAAGTGCCGTCGGCCGCCGTGCCGGTCGGGCGTGCGGCCGTTGACGCGCACGACGTCGGTCAGGGCGCGCCGGTCGCCGCGCACGCCCTCGACGAGGTCGCCCTTGCGCAGCCCGTACCGGCGGATCAGTGCGGGGGAGAGGGCGGGGTCGGCGGGCTCGGGCCGCAGGCTCTCACCGCGCAGGCGCCCCTTGCCGCCCGCTTCGAGGTCGAGGACGCCGCTCGCGATCTCGGCCGGGGACTGCTGGACAGGGGGGTGTTCGAGTGTGGTGGTCATGGTGGTCGGTCCTTTCGAGGACACGGGCATGGGACATGCGGAAGGAAGGGGGAGCCGCGAGGGGTCGAAACGACACGCCTCCAGGCGGCGGGAACAGCACCTCGGATCCAGCAGGCGAAACGAGCCCTGTTCACGAGGTTGTGCTGAGAAGCGGACGCGCCGGTCGCACCGGGACGGGCGGATCTGCGAACCGAAGGGAAACTGGCACCGGCGCCCCAGATCGAGAGGGGCGTACACAAATGCTGACCGCACCGTACCACGGGATCCGGTGCGGTGGTGGTGGGGCGGGACGATCGATATCCGCCCCACCATGCTCACCAGGGGGAACGCGGCCGGGGCGGCTTTTGTTCCGGCTTCCTTCAGTCTTCCTTCCGGCTTCCTTGCCGGTGCCGTGCCGGGGTCAGCCTGCCGAGCGCATCCGGTCTGCCGCCCCCGCCGCCTGAGCCTCCTGCGTCTCCTGTACCTCCTGCGCGATCCGCTCGAACTGCGCGGCCATGGCCGCCTGGAGCGCCTGAGCACCCGACAGCGGGCGCACCATCACCGTGAGTTCGGCGATCCGGCCGGACGCGTCGAGGCTCAGGAAGTCGCAGCCGCTGATCTCGCGGTCGCCCACCCGCGCCGTGAAGAGCAGGGCGTGGTCGCGGCCGTCCGCCTCGCCGATGACGCGTTCGTAGCGGAAATCCTGGAAGACGCGCTCGACCGCGCGCAGGATCGACGCCGTGATCGCCCTGCCCCGGTACGGCTTGAAGACGACGGGGCTGGAGAAGACCACGTCGTCGGCCAGCAGTGCTTCGACGGCGTCCAGGTCGTGCGCCTCGACCGCCTCGCGGAATGCCCGCATCGCCACTCCCTCATACTGAAATATTTGAATAGGTGTGGAGTAGAGTAGTCGTCGCGGGCCCAGCTTGCTAGCGTGTCGACATGTCTCTCAAGTACGCCGTCCTGGCCGCCCTGCTGGAGGGCGAGGCCTCGGGCTACGAGCTGTCCAAGGTGTTCGACGTGTCGCTCGCCAACTTCTGGCCCGCCACGCCGCAGCAGCTCTACCGGGAGCTGGAGCGCCTCGCGGGCGACGGACTCATCGAGGCCCGGACCGTGCCGCAGGAACGCAGGCCCACCAAGCGGCTGTTCTCGCTCACCGAGGCCGGCCGGGAGCAGCTGGGCGTTTTCGCCGCCGAGCCGACCCGCAGGCCCACCGCCATCCGCGACGAGTTCCTGATCAAGATGCAGGCCATGGACGGCGTCGACCCGCAGGCCGTCCGTGCGCTGGTCGAGGAGCGCAGGGCCTGGGCGCTGGGCAAGCTCGCCCGCTACGAGCGGGTGCGCGAACGCCTCCTGGACGGCCGCACCGAGGAGGAGCACCTGCGGGACGCCGACCGCGTCGGACCCTACCTCACCCTGGCAGCCGGGATCACCTTCGAGCGGGAGAACGCCCGCTGGTGCGAGCACGTGCTCACCGTGCTCGACGAGCGCCGCGCTCCCGCCGGGCCCGCCGGGCAGCACCTAGGCTGACCGGATGTTCAGCCCCGAAGGCCCCACCCTGCGCGAACTCGCCGTCCAGGCGCTGTCGTCGGTCGAGCGCGGCTACGACCTGCTCGCCCCGAAGTTCGACCACACCCCGTACCGGACACCGGAGCGGGTGCTCGACGCCGCGGCCCGCGCGATCGAGCCGATGGGGCCCTTCGCCGCCGGACTCGACCTGTGCTGCGGCACCGGCGCGGGCGTGGACGTCCTGACCCGGGTGTGCCGGGAGCGCGTGACCGGGGTCGACTTCAGCGCGGGCATGCTGGAGGTCGCGCGCGGCCGTGCCCTGCCGCCGGGCCCGGCGGTCTCCTGGGTGCGCGCGGACGCCCGCGCCCTGCCGTTCGGCCCCGCCTTCGACCTCGTGGTGAGCTTCGGGGCGTTCGGGCACTTCCTGCCCCGCGAACTGCCGGGCCTGTTCGGCCAGGTGCGCTCCGTGCTCCGGCCGGACGGCTGCTTCGCCTTCCCCGTCGCCGCCCCGCCCCGGCCCGGTTCCCCGGGGTACTGGACGCTGCTGGGCTTCGACGCGGCGATGCGGGTGCGCAACGCGCTGTGGCGGCCGCCGTTCGTCATGTACTACCGGACGTTCCGGCTCGGGGGCGTGGGACGGGAGCTGTCCCGCGCCGGTTTCCGGGCGGACCTGCACGCCCTGCCGGAGTTCGGACGCCGCCCCGACGGCAGCCCGCGGGTCCGGCTGGTCGTGGCCCGGCGGCTCGCGTAGGGCCGGGTCAGCCGGCCGCCGGGAGCGTGAACTCGTAGACCAGCGCGTCCTGCCGGGTGTCCACCAGGAGGTCAGTGATCTCCAGCGGTCGTGCGTACTGGTCGTGCACCCGCCGCACCACCCGGACCGACGCGGTGTCGGGCTGGAGGGTGATGGTGTCCCGGTGATGCAAGGTGAGGCCTGCCCTGCGCATCCAGTCGTAGGCCCGCCGCAGCTGCGCGCAGGCGACACCGTCGGCGCGGTCGCGGTAGCGGGCCAGCTCCTCCACCTCGGCGAGCGCCACGGCGGAAAACGATGTCACGGCCGTCCGCCTGCCGTTTCCTCCCGCCGCCGCCGACGTGTAGCGGTGCACCAGCGTCGCCCGGCCCGGCACCAGTCCCAGCGCCGCGGCGTGTTCCGGCGGCGGCGGGGCCCAGACGACGGTGGCCCGGTCGCCGGTGCGGGGCTCCGCCGCCCGGGCGCCCACCGGGAAGACGAGGGGCGCCGGACTTCCGGCCGGCGGACCCGGCAGGGCGACGTGACTGCCCCGCCGGTCGGTGCTGAGCAGACCGTCCCGGCGCAGCACGTCCAGCGCCTGCCGCACGGTCTCCCGGCTGACCCCGAAGTGCTCCGCCAGCCGGCGTTCGCCGGGCAGCCGTTCCCCCGGTGGGACGGTCCCGTCCCGCAGCTCGGCGAGCAACTGGTCCGCCACCCGCCGGTACAGGGGCGGCCGGGCATCGCCGGGGGACTGGTCGTGAGGGGTGGTGCGGGCCATGCCGCGCCTCCTGTTGATGACGTACGGTAGCCGCGCGGGCTCGGTGTGCCACCAGAAGTACCATTGGTCTAAACCAGCTGGGAAGGCCGGTCCGCCGGTTCGGCCGAAACACCACCCACGGACCTCAGGCGTAGCGGCTCAGCCAGCGGAGCTTGGCGGCCTCCTGGAACGGCCCGCCGCCCTCGTGGTCGTTGAATTCGTACACCTCGATCCTCTTGTCCTCGTGCGGCCAGGCGTTGAACGCGGCGAAAACAGTCGACGGCGGGCAGGTCTGGTCCTCCAGGGCGGCCGAGAACAGGGCCGGCGTCCGGCCCCGCGCCGCGAAGTGCACGCCGTCGAAGTACGACAGCGTGCGCAGCGCGTCCCCGGTCCGGCCGCGGTGGGTCTTCAGGTACAGGCCGACCTCGCGGTAGGGGTGCCGGTCGGTGAGCGTGGTCGCGCGCGGGAAGTCGCACAGGAACGGCACGTCCGGCGCGACCGCGGCCAGGTCCGGCACCAGACCGCCCACCGCGATGGCGATGCCGCCGCCCTGGCTCGCACCCAGCGCGACCGTGCGGGCCGGGTCGGTCAGCGGGTGGGAGCGGGCCGCCTCGACCGCGCGCACGGCGTCGGTGAAGACCCGGCGGTAGTAGTAGTTCTCCGGGGCGTCCAGGCCCCGGGTCATGAATCCCGGGTACGCGGGCGTGCCGCCGACGGGGTCCGGCGTCCCGCCACCGCCGCCCCACGCGCTGCCCTGGCCGCGGGTGTCCATCACGAAGTGGGCCCGTCCGGTGGACGCCCACAGCAGGTGCTCGTGCGGCAGCCCCCGCCCGCCTCCGTACCCGACGAACTCCACGACCAGCGGCAGCGGCTCTGCCGCCGGGGCCGGCAGGGTCAGCCAGCCCTTCACCGGGTGACCGCCGAACCCGGCGAACGTCACGTCGTAGACCCGGACGGTGGACAGTCCCGTGTCGACCGGTTCGAAGCGGGCGTCCAGCTCGTACTCGCGGGCCTCCTGGAGCGTCTTGGTCCAGAACGCGTCGAAGTCCTCGGGTTCGGCCGAGGCGCTGCGGTACGCGTGGAGTTCGTCGAGCGGAAGGTCGAACAGGGCCATCGAGTACCGCCTTCGCGGGGAATG
Source organism: Streptomyces sp. NPDC093065 (assembly GCF_044754585.1). Taxonomy (NCBI): domain Bacteria; kingdom Bacillati; phylum Actinomycetota; class Actinomycetes; order Kitasatosporales; family Streptomycetaceae; genus Streptomyces; species Streptomyces sp. NPDC093065. Next base: position 32,294 of record NZ_JBIVPJ010000018.1, read on the forward strand.
TGTCAGATCGTACGAGTGATCACACCGTACGTGAGCGGCCAACGGAACCGCCAGGTCCGGACGTTGCCGGGGACCGTGCGGACCGAGCGCCGCGGGCCGGGGCCGTCAGGCCCGTCGGTGGGTCCACTGCGGCTCGGTGAGCGCCCAGTCGCGGTCCCACTCCGCCATGCGGCGCCGCAGGCACACCGCGCGCACGGCACGGTGTGCGAGAAGCACCGTGAGACCCGTCCCGATGGCGGTGAACGAGCCGATGGTGGCGCTGTGCTGCCAGATCTCGGCGCCGTCCGACGGCGGCGGCACGCTCTCGCCGCGGGAGTCCAGCCAGATGCCGACCGTCTCACCGCGGCGGGTGTCGGCCGGCACCCGCGCCGTCGTGCTCTTCTCCGTGCCGTCCGAGGCCTTCCAGTGGACCGTCGCGCGGTACGAGTGCTGCCCGCCGAGCTGTCCCGTCGACAGGGAGCCGGGGGTGCGGTCGGCCACCGTGGCTCGGACCTGGTGCCGCTCGGCCCGCTGCTCGGCCACGATCGCCTGTGCCTGCCCGTAGCCCCACCAGGCGGTGGCGGCCCCGAGCAGCGGCGCGCCCACGCACAGCAGCAGGGCGACGACCACGGTGGTCCACGCCTCGACGACGTCCGACCGGCGCCGCAGCGGATTGCGCCGCCAGCGCCAGCCGCGTACCCGGGTTCGCATGTCGACCTCCCCGCGATCACCGCGACCGGAGGAACGGACGGACGGCCGTGGGGTGCGGGGAGGCCGCCGCGCCTTCGTGTCGCGCCACGTGTGCGAGTGCCCGCACTGGACAGGTACCCAGTCCGGCGGGCCTCGCTCACGATCCCGGCGGGATCAGCCGAAGCGTTCGATCCGGATCCGGTCCACCGGCTGCCCGGCCGCCACCAGCAGCCGCGACGCGTGCTCGGCGAAGGAGTTGGATCCGCACACGTACGCCTCCCAGCCACCGGCGGGCGGCTCGGCCAGGAGCGGCGCCAGATGTCCGGAGCCCAGCCTGCCCACGGGCGTCCCGGGCGGCGCGGTGCGGGTGAACACGGGCGTCGTCTCCGCGCCGTACTCACCGGCGTAGATCAGCTCCTCGGGGCCGCGCGCCGAGACCAGGAGGCGCAGCGGCACCGTCAGGCCGCGCGCCCGGTGGTGCCGCACCATCGACATCAGCGGGACGACCCCGGAGCCGGCGCCCAGGAGCAGGGCGGGCCGGTCGCCCGGCCAGGCGAAGAAGCCGCTGAGCGGGCCGCGGACCTCGATCTCGTCACCGGGCCGCGCCACCGTGTGGAACCAGCCCGACACCTCCCCGTCGGGCACCCGGTCGAGGGTCAGCTCGACGTGCCCGGAATCGTCCGGCGCGGACGCCAGGGAGTAGTGGCGCTGCGCCCGGTAACCGTCCTCGGCGGTGAGCCGCAGCATCAGGTGCTGCCCCGGCAGGTGGCCCGCCCAGCCGGGCACGGCCAGGCGGAAGGTCGACGCGCGGGGCGTCTCGCGGCGGATCTCCGTGAGCGTGGCCGTCCGCCACGTCCCGGTCACCTCGCCGTTCACCTCGATGCGCCCCGGCACGGCGAACCGCGTCGGGGGCGCGAGAGCCCCTGTCGTGTGCGTGGCCGTCTCAGTCACCGGAGTACCGCTGCTCCTCCCAGGGGTTGCCGCGCGAGTGGTAGCCGTTCTGCTCCCAGAAGCCCGGCTCGTCGTGGTCGAGGAGGGTGAGGCCCGCGACCCACTTCACGCTCTTCCAGAAGTACAGGTGCGGGACCACCAGCCGGGCCGGCCCGCCGTGCTCCGGGGCGAGCGGCCGCCCGTCGTACTCCCACACGATCCAGGCCCGTGCGCCGGTGAGGTCCGCGAGCGGCAGGTTCGCCGTGTAGCCGGTGTGGGAGTGCGCGACGGCGTGGGTGGCGGACGGCAGCGGACCCGCGGCGTCCAGGAAGGCGTCCAGCGACACGCCCCCGAAGCACACCCCGAACTTCGACCAGCCGGTGACGCAGTGGATGTCGCCCGCGTACCGCGACGCCGGCAGCCGGCGCGCGGCGGCCAGGTCCCACGTGTGGGACTCGGCCACCAGGCCGCCCACCCGGAAGGTCCAGTCGGCGGGTGCGAGGTCGGGCGTGACCTCGGCGGACAGCACGGGCCAGTCGTCGCCCGCGTCGTACTGACCGGGCGGCAGCCCCGGCCGGGCGGCGCGTGTGCGCCCGGTGAAGCCTCGGGTGGTGTTCATGCGGTGGTGCCTTTCGGGCCGCCGGGTGGGCCGGCTGCCTCCGGACGGTGTGAACGGTGCGGACCCGTCGTCGGTGCTTACCCGTCAACCGTACGTGTCCCGGGGCGCCGGTCGGTCCCGCTCCTCGTCCGGGGTCCCGTCCGGCCACGCGTTGTACCGCTCCAGGTACGCGGCGAAGCGGAACAGGTCCTGCTCGGGCCAGTCGGCGAGCCGCTCCCGGAAGGCGGTGCGCCGGCGCTCGGTGACCTCGCCCAGGACGTGCCGCCCCGATTCCGTCAGGTGCAGTACCTGCACGCGGTGGTCGTCCGGGTCGACGCGCCGCTCGACGAGCCCGGCGCGCTCCAGCGCGGACACCTGGCGGCTGACGGTGGACTTGTCCAGCGCGTAGTGGGTGGCCAGGTCGGTGGCCCGGCGGCCGTCCCGCTCCTCCAGATGCCCGAGCAGCGTGTACGACACCAGCGACAGCTGCGGGTGCATGCGCCCCGCCGAGGCGCGGGCCCGGCGCGCGAAGGCCGTCATCTCGCGCTGGATGGTCTCCACGGCCGCGTCCACGGAACCGCCGTCGAGGGCGACGGTGGTCTCGTCCGGTGTCTCGGCAGCCGCCACGGGTCCTCCTCGCATCGCTGGTTGCACACTACAACTCGGCCGGGAGGCCGCGTGGACCACCTGCTTCCGGGCAGCCGCCGGCGGCCGATCGTTGGGGTAATGTGATCGGCGGCCGCGGACCGCCCCGGCCGCCGGACGACTGGGAGGTGAGACCGATTACCGCTGTGTCGGCCCGGGTGCTCTCACCTCACGGCAGTGCGGTCACCGGAAACGAGTGACCGGGAGAGCGCCCTTCGGTTCCCGAAAGGCTCTCGGCTTCCATGCCTGCTTCCTCCCCCGCCCCGTCTTCGCCTTCGTCCCCGTCCTCGCCTTCTCCTGCTCCCTCCTGCTCTCTCCCGCTCTTCTCCGGGGCCTTCCCGTCGCGTGACGCCGTCGTGGCCGCGCTGCGCGGCGCCGGCTGCGTCTTCGCCGAGGACGAGGCCGCCCTCATCCTGGACGCGTCCCGCACCGCCGCCGACCTGACCGCGCTGGTCGAGCGCCGCGTCACCGGCCTGCCCCTCGAACTCGTGCTGGGCTGGGCCGAGTTCCGCGGCCTGCGCGTCGCCGTCGCCCCCGGTGTCTTCGTGCCCCGCCGCCGCACCGAGTTCCTGGTGTCCCAGGCCCTGGCCCAGGTGCCACGCGCGGAGGTCGTCGTCGACCTGTGCTGCGGGTCGGGCGCCGTCGGCGCGGCCCTGGCCGCCGCCCTCGGCCGGCCCGAGGTGCACGCCGCGGACGTCGACCCGGCCGCCGTGCGCTGCGCCCGCGGCAACCTCGCCGACGCGGGCGGCCGGGTATACGCCGGTGACCTCTTCGACGCGCTGCCCGACACGCTGCGCGGCCGGGTGGACATCCTCGCGGCCAACGTGCCGTACGTCCCCACCGGCGAGGTGGCCCTGCTGCCCGCCGAGGCCCGCGACCACGAACCGCTGGTCGCCCTCGACGGCGGCAGCGACGGCCTCGACGTGCTGCGCAGGGTCGCGGCCGCGGCGCCGGGCTGGCTCGCGCCCGGCGGCTGCCTGCTGGTCGAGACGAGCGAACGCCAGGCGGCCGACGCCGTCGGCGCCTTCGCCCGGGCCGGCCTGACCACGCGCCTCGCGGTCTGCGAGGACCTGTACGCCCATGTGGTGATCGGCGTCCGGGACTGACCGCCTGCGCCCCGCACCACTACGGCACCGGCGGCGTGACCCGGGCGATCAGCAGGGCCACGTCGTCGGAGTTCTCCGGCTCGTGCAGAGTGCGCAGCAGCAGGTCGCAGACCTCCTCCAGCGGGCGGTCCGGGCCCTCCAGCAGGGCGAGGAGCGCGTCCAGCCGCTCGTCCAGCGGATGCCGGCGCGTCTCGACCAGGCCGTCGGTGTAGAACACCAGCCGGTCGCCCGGCTCCAGGTCGACGGTGGTGGTGGAGAAGGCGACACCGCCCACCCCGAGCGGCACCCCGGTGGGCAGGTCGAGCAGCTCGGGCGGCCGGCCCGCCCGCAGGCGGACCGGGGGGAGGTGCCCCGCGTTGGCGATCCGGCACCGCCGCCGGTGCGGGTCGTGCACGGCGTACACACAGGTGGCGATGGCCTGGTCCAGCCCCGCCGTGGTCCGCTCCAGGTGTTCGAGCAGCAGCGCGGGATCCATTTCGAGGGCGGCCAGCGTGTTGGTCGCGGTGCGCAGCCGCCCCATGGAGGCCGCCGCCGTGATGCCGCTGCCCATCACGTCGCCCACCACGAGCGCGGTCCTGCCGCCCGCCAGCTCGATCACGTCGAACCAGTCGCCGCCGACCTCACTGGTGCCCCCGGCCGGCTGGTACCGGGAGGCGACCTCGAGGCCGCCCGTCACCGGCGGATGGCTCGGCAGCAGGCTGCGCTGGAGGGTGAGCGCGGTGTCGCGGGCGTTCTGGTACCAGCGCGCGTTGTCGATCTGCAGCGCCGCCCGCGCGGCCAGCTCCCGGGCAAGGAGCAGGTCGTCCTCGCCGAACGGCAGGGGGTTGGCGATCCGTTTCAGGTCCAGGGCGCCCAGCACCTCCCCCCGCGCGATCAGCGGCACGGCCAGATACGAGTGCACGCCCGCCCGGCCCAGCAGCCCGGCCGCCTCCGGGGAGCGGGCGATGCGCCCCAGGTCCTCGCGCGTCACCCGGGCCACCATCACCGGACGGCCGGTGCGCACGCACTCGGTGACCAGGCGGTCCGGCCCGTACCGGGCGACCTCACCGGGCCGGTCGGCCGCCCGCAGCGCGTCCCGGGCGTCGTCGGCCCGCACGGCCAGCGCCCTGATCACCGCTGGTTCGGCCGGACCCAGCGTGCTGCGCCGGCCCTCCACCACGGCGTCCAGCAGATCCACGGCCGCGATGTCGGCGAGACCGGGCACGGCCACGTCGGCCAGCTCGTGGGCGGTGCGGTCCAGCCGCAGCGTGGTGCCGATCCGGGCGGAGGCGTCCGCCACGGCGGCCAGCCGCCGGCGTGCGCCCTCGGCCTCGGCCGCCGTCCGGTACTGCTCGGTGACGTCGACGATCGAGACCGCCACACCCAGTACGGCGCCCAGGGAGTCCTCCAGCCGGTACAGCGACACCGACCAGGCGTGCTCCTCGTCCGGGTCGGCAGGGGTCCGCCCGGTCGCCGGCCGGTCGACGACCGGGCGCCCGGTCTCCAGCACCTCGCGTGCCGCCTCCTCCAGCGGGCCGGTGTCCACCAGCGGCAGCAGTTCGCGGATCCTCCGGCCGAGGTGCTCCTCGGCGGGGATGCCGTTGAGCTGCTCCAGGGCCGGGTTGACCGACACGTACCGCAGCTCGGTGTCCAGGACGGCCAGACCGATCGGGGACTGCATGATGACCCGCGTGGACAGGGCCACGTCCCGTTCCAGCCGGCGCACCATCGACTGGTCGGCCGCGAGCCCGAGGGCGTAGACGTCACCGCGGTCGTCCAGCAGCCGCATGTTGCGGAACTCGACCAGACGGGTGCTGCCGTCCCTGTGCCGGACGGGGAAGGCGCCGGCCCAGCTCCGGCCGGTCTTCATGACGTCCCCGAACAGCCTCACGACCAGGTCGAGATGGCGTTCGTGGACCATGATGCGCGCGGCGTACCGTCCCAGGGCCTCCGGCGCCGAGTATCCGAACAGCTCCTCGGCCTGCGGGCTCCACAGGACGATCCGGCCCTCGGCGTCCAGCACGATCGAGGCGACGTTCAGCAGGTCGAGCAGTCCGCTGGGCCGCACGGGTCCGCGCGGCGACGGCTCGCCCTCGATCCCGGCAGACCCCGCTGCACTCATCCCACGCCCCGCCTTCGCCGTCCGACGCGGCACACTTCGCCGCTCCCTCGTTCTACCGCGTTCCACCGCGCACAGGGCCGGTTCTCCGTGGCTCCGCCGTCTCCTTCCAGCATCTCCCCGCGGCACGGCGGGCGCCGCACGAAGGCGTCCGGAGTTGGTCTGTACATGACCGCGCGGGCGGTCCAGACTGTGCGCCGAGTGCCCCGAGCCCGCCCGTGCCGCCCCGGCCGCCCCCACCGAGGAGCCCCCATGCCCCTGCGCCCCCGGCAACGTTGTCACACAGCCCTGACCGGCCTCGCCGTCCTCGCCCTCTCCCTGGCTCTCGCCGGTCCGGCGACCGCGGCCGCCCCCGCCGCCGACACCTGGACCGAGGTGGGCTCCGACCGCGCCGACCCGCTGACCGAGAGCCAGGGCCTGGCCTCGGTCGAGGTCCCGGCGGGCAGCCCCAACCGCTACACCGGGATCGGCACCGTCCCGCTCGGCGTCGGCGCCCGGGGCTGGAACCACGTCGGCGACCCCGACGCCTCCTACGACGGTCACTACATCGAGCCGTACCAGCGCGACGACGGGAACACGAAGATGTTCCGCGTGCAGGCGCCGGACGGCAGCTGGTCGGAGTACGTGCACACGCTGAGCGCCGGGGAGGCGCTGAACAACTCGTGGTCCGCGGTCTCGCCCGACGGCCAGTGGATGCTGGCGGGCGAGTGGGGCACGATGAACCGGCTGCTGGTCTTCCCCACTCCCGGCGTCAACCCCGCGACCTCGCCCTCGGCGAACCTTCCGCAGGCCGCGACCGTCCACCTGGACCACGCCGTGCGCGAAGTCCAGGGCTGCGACTTCCTGGACCCCACCACGCTGCTCTGCTCCTCCGACGACCCGGAGGGCGCCCTGTTCGGCATCACCAAGCCGCTGCTGAGGATCGACCTGTCGGCGGCGCCGGACGGCACCGACGTCACCGGACACGTCACCGCCCTGCGGCAGCTGCCCCTGCGCAGCGCCTGCTCCGGCTCCTTCGAGGCGGAGGGCGTCGACTACGACCGGCGCACCGGCACCCTGCGCGTCATCGTCGTGTCACCCGGCTTCTGCGTGCTGACCGACAGCAAGACGTACCGGTTCACGCGGGGCTGACCCGGCCCCTTCGCGCCGGGCGGCGGGTGGTGCTTTTCTGGTGGTATCGGCTGTGTCCACGAGAGGGAGCGATCACGATGGACGGTGAGCGACTGCATCCGGAGTCCGTCTCGGTGGAGCTGAGCGGATGCAGCAAGGAGGACGCCCGGGTCGTCTTCGACACCCTGTGCGCGTGCTTCCCCTCCGACCGGCACGCGGGCGACGTGACCCGGGAGTACGACGAGGTGCGTCCGACCGTCTGGCTCGGCACCTTCGACGTGGCCGACGCCCAGGGCGGCGAGTGCGACCCAGCCCGGCTGGGGGCGTCCGTGGAGGCCGACGTGCAGGGCGGCTACTGGGCGATCGACAGGTTCCGCACCACCCTGGACTCCCTGTTCACCGTGCACGATCTGAGCACGGCCTCCGGGGACCAGGAACGGGAGCTGCACGTACGGCTCGAAAGCCACTGAGTTCGAAAGCCGCCGAGTTCGACGGCCGCCGGGCCGGGCCGTCCGTGTGCGGTGAGGTGTGCGCCACCCCGTTATGCAACTAGTTGCAAAATAGGGTGGCGGTCCTCTACAACAGAGGCACCACACCGCGCACGGAGGGCCCGATGAGCCGTTACCCGCATCTGCTGAGCCCGCTCGACCTGGGCTTCACCACGCTGCCCAACCGGGTCGTGATGGGCTCCATGCACGTCGGCCTGGAAGAGGCCGAGCGCGGCTTCGAGCGCATGGCCGCCTTCTACGCCGCCCGGGCCCGCGGCGGAGTGGGGCTGATCGTCACCGGCGGCATGGCCCCCAACGACGAGGGCCGCCCGTACGAGGGCGGCGCCAAGCTCACCACCGAGGCGGAGGCCGAGCAGCACCGTGCCGTCACCGGCGCCGTGCACCGCGAGGGCGGCCGCATCGCCCTCCAGATCCTGCACTTCGGCCGTTACGCCTACCACGCGGACCTGGTCGCCCCGAGCGCGCTCCAGGCCCCGATCAGCCCGCACGTGCCGCGCGAGCTGACCGACGCCGAGGTCGAGCGCACCATCGACGACTACGTCCGCACCGCCCGGCTGGCCCGTACGGCCGGCTACGACGGCGTCGAGATCATGGGCTCCGAGGGCTACCTCGTCAACGAGTTCATCGCCGCGCGGACCAACCACCGCACCGACCGCTGGGGCGGCTCGTACGAGAACCGCACCCGCTTCCCCGTCGAGATCGTCCGCCGGGTGCGCGAGGCCGTCGGCGAGGACTTCATCGTCGTCTACCGTCTGTCCATGCTCGACCTGGTGCCCGGCGGCTCCTCCCTCGACGAGGTGATCACCCTGGCCAAGGCCGTCGAGGCCGCCGGGGCGACCATCATCAACACCGGCATCGGCTGGCACGAGGCCCGGATCCCCACCATCGCCACCTCCGTCCCCCGCGGTGCCTACACCTGGGTGACCAAGCGGCTGATGGGCGAGGTGTCCGTCCCCCTCGTCACCACCAACCGCATCAACACCCCCGACGTCGCCGAGCGGCTGCTCGCCGAGGGCACCGCCGACATGGTCTCGATGGCCCGCCCGATGCTCGCCGACCCCGACTTCGTCGCCAAGGCCGCGGCCGGCCGCCCCGAGGCCATCAACACCTGCATCGGCTGCAACCAGGCGTGCCTGGACCACACCTTCAGCGGCAAGATCACCTCCTGCCTGGTCAATCCGCGTGCCTGCCACGAGACCGAGCTGGTCCTGACCCCCACCCGGCTGCGCAAGCGCGTCGCCGTCGTCGGCGCCGGACCGGCCGGACTGGCCTGCGCGGTGAGCGCCGCCGAACGCGGCCACGAGGTCACCCTGTTCGACGCCGCGAGCGAGATCGGCGGTCAGCTGAACGTCGCCCGCAAGGTTCCCGGCAAGCAGGAGTTCGACGAGACGCTGCGCTACTTCCGTACGCAGCTCGCGGTCCACGGCGTCGACGTGCGCCTGAACACCCGCGTCGGCGTCGACGACCTCACCGGTCACGACGAGGTCGTCGTCGCCACCGGCGTCACGCCGCGCACCCCCGACATCCCCGGCGTCGACCACCCGTCCGTCGTCGGCTACCTCGACGTCCTGCGCGACGGCGCCCCCGTCGGCGAGCGCGTCGCGATCCTCGGCGCGGGCGGCATCGGGTTCGACGTCGCCGAGTACCTCACCGACGGCGGCGACAAGGCGCACGAGGACCCCGAGACGTACTTCCGCCTCTGGGGCGTCGACATGGACTACCGCGCCCCCGGCGGCCTCGCCGCGCCCGAGCGTCCCGCCCCGCCGCGCACCGTCCACCTGCTCCAGCGCAAGACGACCAAGGTCGGCGCCGGACTCGGCAAGACCACCGGCTGGATCCACCGCGCCGAGCTCAGGCACCGCGGCGTCACCATGGTCCCGGGCGCGCGCTACGACCGGATCGACGACGCCGGAGTGCACATCACCGTCGGCGACGAGTCCACCGTGCTGGAAGTCGACACGGTCGTCCTGTGCACGGGCCAGGAACCGAGCCGGAGCCTGTACGACGACCTGGTCGCCGCGGGCATCGGCGCGCACCTCATCGGCGGCGCCGACGTGGCCGCCGAGCTGGACGCCAAGCGTGCCGTCAAGCAGGGCACCGAGCTGGCGGCGGCGCTGTGAGGGAGGGCGGGCGAAGGGCGGGCCGTCCCTAGGATGAGCCCATGTCACTCCCGCACGCGATCCTCACCGCCCTGGTCGAAAAGCCGTCTTCGGGGCTGGAGCTGACCCGCAGGTTCGACCGGTCGATCGGCTACTTCTGGTCGGCCACGCACCAGCAGATCTATCGCGAGCTGGGAAAACTGGAGGCGGAGGGCCTGATCCGCGCCCTGCCCGGCCAGCAGCCGGCGCGCGGGCAGAAGAAGTCCTACGAGGTCCTGCCCGCGGGCCGCGCCGAACTGGCCCGCTGGACCGCGGCCCCGCACGATCCCAAGCCGATGCGGGACACCATGCTGCTGCGGCTGCGCGCCGCCGCCGTGGTCGGCACCGACGGTGTCGGGCCGGACCTGCGCCGGCATCTGGAGCTGCACGAGCGGCAGTTGGCCGAGTACGAGAAGATCGAGGCGCGGGACTTCCCGCCCGGTCGGGACAGCACCGAGGACCGGCTGCGGCACCTGGTGCTGCGGGCCGGCATCGACCTGGAGACGTTCTGGACCCAGTGGCTCAGACGCGCGCTGGCGGAGTTCGCCGAGCTGCCCGGCGACGAACCGGCCTGACCGCCTTTCGTGGGTACCCGTTCAGAACCGGTACGGCTTCGAGCGGCGGCGCAGGAACCACGCCGCGGCGATGACCCCGGCGCCGACCAGCGCGCCACCCGCCACCAGGGTGGCCGTGCCGTAGTCCTGGACGGCCCCGCCGAGACCGCCCATGACACCGCCGGGCGACGCGGACGGGGAGGGAGTGGCGGAACGGCTGGGCGAGGGCGAGGGGGAGGGCGCCGAGGAGACGATGACCGTCTGGGTGCCGGCGGTGCTGTTGTTCGAGCACATGACGATCACCGTGTACGTGCCCGGCGTGATCCCCGACCAGGCCGCGGACTGGCCCGAACCACTGCCGGACAGCGCCACCTGACGCCCCTGGGCGAAGTCCCGCTGGCTGCTGGTGAGCAGCGAGGCGGTGCCCCAACTGCCGTTGAGCTGGGCGCAGGCCGTGGTCGTGACCGACACGGTGGTCCCGGTGGTGCTCACGGAAATCCCCGGGCCGGCCTGTGCCGGTCCGGCGGCCAGGACGACGGGCAGCGCGGCGACGGCTGCCACGGTCGCACCGGAGCGGAGAAGTGGCGATGAGATGCGCATGTGGACTGCCCTCCGGCGGCACGGTCGGCGGTACATCCCTTGCGCCGCCGGGATCGGGAACGCCCGTGCCCCCTCTGGCAGCCAACAGGGCACCGGCCGCGCCCGCATGCGGAGCGCGACCGCCCAGGTGACGCGTCCACCGGGCCGGGCCGGCGCTGCACGGAGCGGGGGCCGTCACTCCCCGCCCGTGGTCACCTTCCGTTCCTCCGAGAACCCGCCCCAGGTCCCGTCGGCCAGCCGCGCCCGTACCTTCACCCGGTGCGTGACCCCGGCCTCGCGACCGGTGTAGAAGCTGTACTCGGCGCGGTCGCGCGGCGCGTCGGCCCCGTAGACCAGCGAGGTCGCCGCACGGCCGTCCAGGTGGATCTGGTACTCGGTCACCGGGTCGTCGGCCGGCGGCGGGGTCCAGGACAGGTCGAGGTAGTACGCCCCGTCGGCCAGGTGGGAGGCGGCACGCAGTCCGGTGGGCGCGGTGGCGTGCCCGTCGTCGAAGCCCGGGGTGGTGAGGCGGACGGCGGCGCCGGCGGGGGAGAGGTTGTCGGCGGCGTCCCGCGCCCGGACGGTGAACGAGTAGCGGGTGCCCGGTCGCAGCCCCGTGACCACGGTCGCCGTCTGGTCGCCACCGACGCTGTGCACCTTCGCGTCGCCCTGGTAGACGTCGTACGACACGACGTCGCGGTCGTCCTTGGCGGCCGACCAGGTGAGCTGGACCGCCCGGCTGCCCGCCGTCCTGCCGTGCACGTTCCCCGGGCGCGTGGGCGCGGAGTCGTCGCCCGCCGCGGCGGGGGTGGTCGCCCGCACCTCGCGGCTGCGCGGTCCGAGCCGCCCGTCGGCGTCCCGGGCCCGCACGGTGAAGGCGTACGCCGTCGAGGGGCGCAGCCGGGTCACGTCCACCATCCGTTCGGACGCCGGTACCTCCTTGACCAGCGTGCCGCCGCGGTACACCTCGTAGGTCTCGACGCCGCCGACCGCGTGCCACATCACATGCACGGTCGTCGCGCTGCCGGCCGCCGCGGTCACGCCCGTGGGCACCGCGGGCAGCCCACCGTCGTCGCCGTCCTCGCCCGCGCCCCAGCCGCAGGACGTGAGCAGCACGAGGGCCCCGCAGAGCAGGGCACAGCGGCGCACGGGAACGGGAACGTCACGCATGGCTCTGCCTCCCATCCCGGGCTGCAATGGTCCGGACCAATATGGCGCCTGTGACGCGCTCGCATCAAGAGGGCCGTGGGTCACGGTCACTCGGACGGGTTACGTATGCTGAGTCACCTCACGGCCGAACTCTCCGGATTTCCGGGGATGTTCGGGCCGAAGGCGCGTGGACCGCTGTCGTCGCTGACCCCGCGCCGGCGTGGGCGGCCGGACGGGCCGGAGCCGGAACAGGCACGGCCCGCCCGCCCCCGGTCGCCCCCTCTGCGACGCGCGCGGCGGACGCCGGGTGTGCACCGTCTGGCCCTGCAAAAGGTGGTCGCGCGAGCGTTTCGGGGACAGATGGGGCCGAGTGTTCGTCCCTGTCCCCGAGGAGAGGCCCCATCGTGCGTGTCCAGTCGCTGACACTGGTCGCGGCCAGCGCCGCCCTGCTCGCCCCCACGACGTTCCCCGACGCTCCGCCCGCGCCCCTGCCCGACCCGGCGCGGATCCTGCTGCCCGGCGCCCCGGACCGGGTCGAGCCGCCGCGCGCGGACCGGTCCGGAGTCCGGGTCGGGCCCGTCCCGCACGTCCCGTCCGGGCAGCCCGCGTCCCCTTCGCGGGTCGTACCGGGCTCCGGTGCCGGTGCCGGTGCGAAGCGGGGCGGGGACGAGGGACCGGTGCGCGCCGCCGACCTGCTGGCCAGGGTGCGGGACTGCGAGCCCGTCTCGCGCGGGCGCTACCGCAGCGACGCCGGAGCGCCGGCGGACATCCCGGTCTGCGGCACCCGGGACGCCGTGTACTGGAAGGCAGACCTCGACGTCGACTGCGACGGCCGGCCCGGCGACCGGTGCAACGGCCGCACCGACCCGCACTTCAGCCCCGCCACCGCGTACACGGAGTCGGACGGCGGCCCCCTGGACGCCGAACGTCTACCCTACGTCGTCGTGCCCGGACCCAGCGACATCTGGGACCCCCGGGAGGACGGCATCCGCGGCGGATCGCTCGCCGCCCTCGTCCACGGGGACCGGGTCCGGTACGCGGTCGTCGGCGACGTCGGCCCCAGCGACCTCGTCGGCGAGGCCTCCTACGCCGCAGCACGCTCCCTCGGCATCCCGGCGGACCCGGCGGGCGGCGGAGTGGCCTCCGACGTGACGTACATCGTCTTCAAGGACAGCGAGGTCGAGCCCGTCGAGGACACGGCCGCGACCGAGAAGGCGGGGGAGCGGCTGGCGCGGAAGTTCGTGGACGGGCGCTGAGCGGGGCCGGGGCTGAGCGGGCCGGAGGCTGAGCGGTGCGGGGGGCCGGGACCCGGCGGGGCCGGGACCCGGCGGGGCCGGCCGCCCCGGACCTTGCGCCGGGACGGGACCGGCCGCTCAGTTCTTCCGGTAGGAGTACGCCTCCGCGGCCGCCGCCTCGACGGCCCCGAGGTCGGCCCCCGTCGAGGCGGTGACGACCGCCGCCACCGCGCCCTCGACGAAGGGCGCGTCCACCAGGCGGGTGTTGTCCGGGAGTTCGTCGCCCTCGGCGAGCAGCGCCTTGACGGTGAGCACCGCGCTGCCGAGGTCGGTGAGGACGGCGACCCCCGCACCCCGGTCCACGGACGCGGCGGCGGCCGCCACCAGCTCCGAACTGGTGCCGAACTCGCCGGAGGCGGTACCGCCCGCCGGGGCGACGGCCACCGCCCCGGCGCCGCCCGACAGCGCCTTCGCCAGTGCCGCCACGGAGGCGGCCACCTCGGCGCTGTGGGAGACCAGCACGATGCCCACCAACCGCTGCCCGTCACTCACCGGCCGTCTCCTTCAGCGCCTCGAAGAGCAGCGCGGCCGAGGTCGCCCCCGGGTCCTGGTGACCGATGCTGCGCTCGCCCAGATAGCTGGCCCTGCCCTTGCGGGCCTGCAACGGCGTGGTCGCCTCGGCCCCCTCCACGGCCGCCGCGCGGGCCGCGGCGAACGAGTCGCCCAGCGCGTCCACGGCGGGCACCAGGGCGTCGACCATGGTTTTGTCGCCCGGCACGGCACCGCCCAGCGTCCGGACGGCGTCCACCCCCGCCCGCAGCGCCTCGGCCAGCTGCTCCCGGCTCACCTCGGCCGCGTCCCCGAGCGCCTTGCCGCTACGGCGCAGCAGCGTGCCGTACAGGGGCCCGGAGGCGCCGCCGACCGTCGAGATGAGCTGCCGCCCGGCGAGGATCAGGACGGCGCCGGGCGTCTCGGGCGCCTCCTTCTCCAGGGCGGCGGCCACGGCCGTGAACCCGCGCTGCAGGTTGCTGCCGTGGTCGGCGTCGCCGATGGGTGAGTCGAGGGCGGTGAGCCGCTGCGCCTCGCGGTCGACCAGTGCGGTGGTCGCCGTCATCCAACGGCGGAAGAAATCGGCGTCGAGCACGGGATCTCCTTGCCTGGTAGGTACGTCGCGATTCTTCCCCCGTCCGCCGTCACATGCCCCACCGCAGGCCCGGAGTGCTGACCGGCGCGTCCCACAGTCCGAGCAGTTCCTCGTCGATCTCGCACAGGGTGACCGAGGCGCCGGCCATGTCGAGGGAGGTGACGTAGTTGCCGACGAGGGTGCGGGCCACGGCCACACCCCGCTCGCCGAGCGCCCGCTGCACCTCGGCGTTGAAGCCGTACAGCTCCAGAAGCGGCGTCGCGCCCATGCCGTTGACCAGGACGAGGACGGGGTTGCTCGGGCCGAGGTCGGTCAGCACGGCGTCCACGGCGGCCTCGGCGATCTCGCCCGAGGTCATCATGGGCCGCCGCTCCCGGCCGGGCTCCCCGTGGATGCCGATGCCCAGCTCCAGCTCGCCGGCGGGGAGGTCGAAGGTGGGGCTGCCCTTGGCCGGCGTCGTGACGGCGCTCAGCGCCACGCCGAAACTGCGGGAGCTCTCGTTGACCCGGCGGGCGATCGCCTCCACCTGCTCCAGCGGCCGTCCCTCCCGTGCCGCCGCCCCGGCGATCTTCTCCACGAACAGGGTCGCCCCGGTGCCGCGCCGGCCGGCCGTGTAAAGGCTGTCCGTCACCGCCACGTCGTCGTTGACCAGCACCTTCGCGACCTGGATGCCCTCGTCCTCGGCCAGCTCGGCGGCCATGTCGAAGTTGAGCACGTCACCGGTGTAGTTCTTGACGACGAACAGCACCCCGGCCCCGCTGTCCACAGCCGCCGCGGCCCGCACCATCTGGTCCGGCACCGGCGAGGTGAACACCTCACCCGGACAGGCCGCCGACAGCATCCCGGGGCCCACGAACCCGCCGTGCAGCGGCTCGTGCCCGGAACCACCGCCCGACACCAGCGCGACCTGGCCGGCCACGGGGGCGTCCCGCCGCACGATCACCCGGTTCTCCACGTCCACGGTCAACTCGGGATGGGCGGCCGCCATACCGCGCAGCGCGTCCGCGACGACGGTCTCGGGGACGTTGATGAGCATCCTCAAGGGAATCTCCTAGGTAGCAGATGGGCGTATGACCAGTGTTTCTGCTGCTGGTCGGGGTGGTGGAGGTCAGTTCGTGATCTCGGCGGTGGGTGGCGGTCGTGAGGGGGTCCCGGCGGTACTGATGCCGACTCAACGCTGACGTTGATGACGCGGCGTCAGGTACTCGCGGCGAGTCGTAGCACAGACCGACAAGAGGCCTGCAAGGGAAGTATTGACCTTGCGTCCGCGAAGGTCACGCGAGGCGACGTCCGAAGAGGCCAGGGAGTACCGGTCTGGCAGACAAGACCGAAGCACAGGAGCCGTCACTCCCGCTCCCGCCTCACGGGGCTGCCGCTCGCCACCACGTGTCCGCAGCCCGTATGTCGGCTCCGGGCCGCGGAGCCCGGCACTCACATCTGCGGCCCCCAGTGGCACGCGAGGTTGTTACTCACTTTCGGGTGAGTGCCCCGTCGCGCCCGGGGTGGCGAGCCGTGGCGCTCGAGAGTCACAGGCCAGCGTGCGCAAGGCATCTTGTCCGACGTGGCCGTCAACCTGACGCATTCAGCGCATAAATGGATATTACAGACGACTGTCACGGCGGCATGGACGGTTGGTAACGCCGTTCACGCCTTCTCCACGAACCGGTCGACCGGTCGGCAATCTGTGACTGCGCGGCCGACCGGCCGCCACCGCACCACGCTCAACCCGGTCTCGCGGCCTCCGGGCCTCGCGGTCGTGTTGTGCCTGTACCCAGCAGGGGGAACCTGTGTCGAAGTCCATCACCGCCCGCCGTCTGACCGCTGCCGCCCTCACCGTCGGCGCTCTGACCGCCGCGGTCGCGGTGCCGGCCACGGCCGCCGACCGCGACCACCGGGCGAAGCGGCCGAACGTGGAGATCAGCCGCGTCCAGTACGAATCCCCGGGTCGTGACGACCGCTCCAACCGCTCGCTGAACAAGGAGTGGGTGGAGATCACCAACAACACCCGCCGCGCGGTGAACCTGCACGGCTGGACCCTCAAGGACGAGGAAGGCCACACCTACACCTTCCGCCACTACCGCCTGGACGGCCGCGCCACCGTCCGCGTCCACACCGGCCAGGGCCGTGACACCCGCAAGGACGTGTACCAGGACCGCCACAACTACGTGTGGGACCGGTCCGACACCGCCACCCTCCGCAACGATCACCGCCGCCTCGTCGACAGCGAGTCCTGGGGCCACCACCGCCGCGGCGGTCGCCACTGACACACCCGGCTGAGCCGGTGACCGGCCCGGCGTCGGGCACAGCACCGTCCTCACGCGCGGCGCGCCATCCCTGCCGGGGGTGGCGCGCCGTCGGTCCGCGCGCCAGGTGCCGGCCGGGCCGGGTGGCGGGCGGCAGAGGACCGGGGCACCCGTGCCGGGGCAGCGCGGGCCGGGAGCGTCCTGCCGAGCCGGCTCAGGTGGTCGTCGCGGGGGCCGGTTCCGCCGTCTCGGCAGGGCGGGGCGGGGACTTGGGCAGGAAGACGGCCGAGGCCAGCGCCGCCGCCGCGATGAGGATGCCGGCGAGGAGGAAGGCCCGGCCGTAGCCCGCGGTCAGCCCGGCGGGGCCGGCCGGGTCGGCGTGGTCGCGGGTGACCGTGGTGGCGACGGTGACGAGGACGGCCAGGCCGATGCTTCCCCCGCACTGGCGCGCGGAGTTGAGCAGCCCGGAGGCCAGCCCGGCCTCCTCCCGCGACACCCCCGAGGTCCCGGCCGCGGTGTTGGTGACCATGCACAGGCCGAGCCCGAACGAGGCGATCAGGGACGGCCCGAGGATGTCCCCGAGGAAGCTGCCGTCGGGACTCACCCAGCCGAACCAGCCCATGCCGACCGCCGCGAGGGCGAGCCCGCCGACCAGTAGCGGCCGGGCGCCGGTCCGGGGCATGAACCTGCTCGCGACGACCGTGCCCGCCACCACCCCGACGCTGAACGGCACGAAGGCCAGCCCGGTGGCGACCGGGCTGTAGCCGAGGACGCCCTGGAGGTAGAGCGAGGCGAAGTAGAAGGCGCCGAACTGACCGCAGGCGATCAGGAAGACGACCACGCAGGCCACCCACAGGGAGCGCGCCCGCAGGATCCCCAGCCGCACCAGCGGCTCGGCCGTCCGCCGCTCCACCAGCACGAACGCGGTGCCGAGCAGCAGGGCCAGGGCGAGGCCGCCCAGGGTCCGGGGCGAGCCCCAGGCGTAGGTGTCGGTGCGCACCATGGCGTACACCAGCACCGTCATCGCCGACGTGGCCAGCACCGCGCCGATCACGTCCACCCGCGGACGGCGGGCGGGCCGCACGTCCGTGAGGCAGGCCACGGCCAGCGGGATCGCCACGGCGGCGATCGGGACGTTGACGAACAGCACCCACCGCCAGTCCAGGTACTCGGTCAGCACGCCGCCCAGCAGTACGCCGACCGCGCCGCCGGCCCCGGCCACCGCACCCCACAGGCTCAGCGCACGGTGCCGCGCCGGCCCCTCGGCGAAGGTCGCGGTGATCACGGTCAGGCTGAGCGGGAGCAGCGCCGCCCCGGCGACGCCCTGCGCGGCCCGCGCGACGATCAGTTCGCCCGGTGTCTGGGCCAGGCCGCCCAGCAGCGAGGTCAGTCCGAACACGCCGAGCCCGGCCACCGCCGCGCGACGGTGGCCCACCAGGTCGGCCACGCGCCCGCCGAGCAGCAGCAGGCCGCCGAAGGTGAGCGTGTACGCGTTGACCACCCACTGCAGCCCGCTCGCGCCGAAGCCCAGGTCGGTTCTGATCGACGGCAGTGCGACGTTCACCACCGAGATGTCCAGCACGACCATCAGCTGGCACAGACACACGACCGTGAGCACCAGGCCGGTGCGCGGTGGCCGCTCGCTCTCGCGCGGGCCCTGAGCGGCGGACGGCCGGTTCGTCGGCATGGCTGCTCCCGTTCTCCCCATCTGATTGGACAGTGTCCAAATAGGTTAGCCTTACCTATCTTTGATGTACAGGGAGTTCAGCCCGCCGCGGAGCCGACCAGGGAGGTTGTGAGACCGTAGCGTTCATGGCAGCACCCACCGGCGAGTCGGCGACCCCCGCGGCCCCGAGTCCGTCGCGGCGGAACCGGCCGGCGCTCACACCCGACCGGGTCGTGGACGCCGCGCTGGAGCTGACCCGTGAGCACGGGCTGGACGGCTGGACCGTCCGCCAGCTGGCCCGTGCGCTGGACACCTGGCCCAACACCGTCGCCCATCACGTCGGCGACCGTGAGGCCGTCGTCGGCGCCGTGGTGCAGCGGGTGGTCGCGATGATGCCCAACCCGTCGGCCGAACTCGGCTGGCAGGACTGGTTCCGGGAGCTGCTCTACCCGAGCCGTGCCGTCATCGCGCGTCACCCGGGCGTCGCCCGTCGGCTGGCCCGCGACGGTGCGACGGTTCCCGCCGCCCTGCCGATCATGGACCGTGGCGTCGGACTGCTCACCGAGGCGGGCTTCGGCGAGCGGGCCCCGCTCGCCTATGCCGTACTGCTCAACAGCGCGGCCCTGCTGATCGCGCTGGACGACGACCGCAGGCTCGCCGACCGCGGTGATGTCGCCGCCGAGCTGGCGGCGATGCCCCCGCCCCCGGGCGCGGGAGTGGGCTGGGACGCCATGCGGTCCTGGTTGCGCGACTGGACGGACACCCCGGACAGCAACCGCGAGACGCTGTACCGCTACACGATCGAGACCCTGCTCACCGGCCTGGAGGCGGACCTGGCCGCCGCCACGCGCCGCCCGTGACGGCGGTGGCCCGCGTCGGCCGCCGAGTCCGTCGGCCGACGCGGCGGAGTACCGCGGCTCAGGACGTCCGGTGGGTCCAGGCACCCGCGAGCATGGTCGCGTGCACCGGCATGGCCCGCAGGGTGGCGGTGTCCGCGGTCAGCGGGTCGGCGTCGGTGATCACCAGGTCCGCGTCGTCGCCGACCCGGATCAGCCGTCGGCCCCGGGACGAGGCGGCGAGGGCGGCCGTCACCGGAATGCGCTGTTCGGGGTGGAACGGCGGGCGTTCGTCGTCCGTCCGCTCGACCGCGGAGGCGATGGTCAGCCACGGGTCGAGCGGGGCGACGGGTGCGTCGGAGCCCAGCGCGAGGACGGCCCCGGCGGCCAGCAGGTCCGCGAAGGCGTAGGCGCGGTGGGTACGGCCCGCCCAGTGCCGCCGGGCGACGTCCCGGTCGTCCACGGCATGGGTGGGCTGGACGCTGACGGTGATCCCCAGCTCGGCGAAGCGCGGGACGTCCTTGGCGGCGAGGAGCTGGCCGTGTTCGACGCTGCCCCGGCAGCGCACCGTCTCGAAGGCGTCCAGGGCCATCTCGTTGGCGCGGTCCCCGATCGCGTGCACGGCGGGTGTGATGCCGTGCCCCGACGCGCGGCGCAGCAGCGAGACGAGTTCCTCCGGGGACACCTCCTCCAGCCCGCGCGCACCGGGCTCCTCGGGGTCCCGGTCCGGATACGGGTCGTGGCACAGTGCGGTCCGGGTGTTGAGGGATCCGTCGGTGAGCAGCTTGAACGGCCCGACCTCCAGCAGACCCCCCGGGACGGGCAGCGGCCGGCCGGTGCGCAGACCGCGGGCGATCGCGCCCTCCAGCTGCGGGAGCCAGATCGAGGCGGCCACCCGCAGGGGAAACGTCCCGGCCTCCTCCTCGCTCATCCGCCGGGTCCAGTCCGTGATGTTGTCCGCGTACTCGAAGTCGACGATGCCGGTGACGCCCCGGGCGGCGGCGGCAGCGCCGGCCTCCCGGACCCACTGGTCCGTCACCCGCGCCGGTACGGCGGTGAGTTCGGCGATGGCCCGCATGCTCTCGCCCTCGAAGAGCAGGCCGGTGGGGTGCCCGCCGCGCCCCACCGCGGCCAGCGCGGCCGAGTTGAGCCAGGCGCAGTGGAGATCCATGCTGATCAGCAGGGTCGGCCGGTCGGGGACGAGGGTGTCCAGGAGGTCCTTGTGCGGGGTGTCCGGCCACAACGCGTCCCGGAAGCCGTAGCCGATCAGCCGTTCGTCGGCCGGCAGGCCCTCGGCCCGCAGCCCGGTGGCGTCCGCCGCGTCCCGGGCCGAGCCCGCGCCGGACAGGTCGAGACGGCGGCGCACACCGGCCCACTGGACCATGTGGACGTGGGCGTCCCACAGCCCCGGCAGCAGGGTGCGCCCGTCGAGGTCGAGATCCTCTCCCTGGGCCCGCGGGGCGGCGCCCGCCGGGTGGACGGCCGTGACCAGGCCGCCCTCGGTCCGGACGTCGCTCAGCGGCCCGCCCGCGCCCAGGTGCACCCGGCGCAGGGTGACGGGCGGCGCGGCGGCCCGCGCGTAGCCGGCCGGCACGGTGGTGGTGGTCGAGGTCACGGCTTCCTCCGTATGTCGCGCATGGCACGGGCGAGTTGGGGATGAGCGTAGGGCTGGTCCGACTCGAGGGCCGTCGTCAGGCGCCGCACCACGTGCTCGGACTCGTCCTGGCTGAGTTTCGCCTTGGCCGTCAGGCGCGCGGCGGGCAGCCGGAACCCGGTCACCCCCGGGGCGATGCGGTGGGCGTAGTCCTCGACCCGGGCCAGCCGCCAGGGCTCGGGGAAGCGGTCCTCGAAGTGGTCCACGGTGGCGGACAGGACGCCGTAGGTCTCGTCGGGGGCGAGGATCTCGGGCCTGCCGTGGACGTGCAGGACCGTGAAGTTCCAGGTGGGGACGTGCGGTGTCTCCTCGTACCAGACGGGCGAGAGATAGCCGTGCGGTCCCTGGAGCACCACGGCGACGTCGTGCGAACCGAGTTCGTGCTCCAGGGCGTCGGTGCGGGCCAGGTGACCGAGCAGGGTGAGCGTGCCGTCCGGGTCGTCCGGTGCGGCGCGTTCGACCAGTACCGGCAGATGGGAGACGACCAGGCCGCCGTGCTCGGTGTTGCTGATCAGTGCGGCCCAGGGATGGGCATGGGCGAGGTCGCGGATCCACCCGGGGTCGTCGACCCGGAAGATCTCCTGTTGCAGCATCTGTTCCGTCCGTCAGTCGGTCTCGGGAAAGTGGCAGGCGACGCGGCGGCCGCCGCCGGGCTCGGTCGGCTTCAGTACGGGCCGCTCCTCGGTGCAGAGCTTCTCGCTCTTCCAGCAGCGGGTGTGGAACGGACAGCCGGCCGGCGGGCGGGCCGGGCTCGGCGGGTCGCCCTGGAGCACGATGCGCTCGCCCCTGCCCCGGCGGCGCGGGTCCGGCTCGGGAACGGCGGAGAGCAGCGCGCGGGTGTAGGGGTGCGCGGGACGGCCGTACACCGTGTCGCGGTCGCCCTGCTCCACGATCCGGCCCAGGTACATGACGGCGATCTCGTCCGCGATGTTGCGGACCACGGCCAGGTCGTGGGCGATGAAGACGTACGAAAGACCGAAGGTCCGCTGCAGTTCCTTGAGCAGGTTCATCACCTGCGCCTGCACGGACACGTCGAGGGCCGACACCGGTTCGTCGCAGAGCAGGATCCTGGGGCGCAGGGCGAGCGCCCGGGCGATGCCGAGCCGCTGGCGCTGGCCGCCGGAGAACTGGTGGGGGTGGCGGTGCCCGTGGTCCGGGTCGAGGCCGACCATCTCCATCAGTTCGCGGGCCCGGGCCGACCGGCTCTCCTTCGCCTCCGGGTCGCGGTGGACGTCCATCGGCTCCCGGACGGTCTCCAGGGCGGTCATCCGCGGGTCCAGCGACGTGTACGGGTCCTGCATCACGAGCTGGATGTCGCGCCGGCGGCGCCGCAGCTCGGAGCGCGACAGGCCGAGCAGGTCCCGCCCGTCCACGCGTACCGTGCCGGAGGTGGGCCGGTCGAGGGCCAGCAGGAGCCGGGTGAGGGTCGACTTGCCGCAGCCGGACTCGCCGACGAGCCCCAGGGTGCTGCCGCTGCGCAGGGTCAGGTCGACCCCGTCGACGGCGCGGACCGCCGCCCGGCCGCGGCCGATGCCGAACGGACCCCCCGAGGTGTAGTGCTTGACCAGTTCGCGCGCCTCCAGCAGCACGGGCGGAACCGGTGCGGCGGCGGTGGCGGTCGGGCCCTTGCCGGTGTCTGTGACGTCATCGGGCACTGGAGGCCTCCAGCGGGTAGTGGCAGGCGACGAGCCGTGCGGACGGAGCCGGGAGCAGCGCGGGCTGCCGCGTGGCACAGGAGTCGCGGGCGGCGGGGCAGCGCGTACGGAAGGAACAGCCGGGCGGCAGGGGCCCGGGGGCCGGGGGAGTACCGGGGATGGGTGTGAGATCGCCGGGCGGCCCCTCCAGGCGGGGCAGGGCGGCGAGCAGGCCCTCGGTGTAGGGGTGGGCGGGCCGGTCGTAGAGTTCCCCGACCGGTGCCTGCTCCACGATGTGCCCGGCGTACATGATGGCGACCCGGTCGGCCGCGGTGGCGGCGAGGCCGAGGTCGTGGGTGATCAGCAGCAGCGCGGACCCGGTCTCCTCGCGCAGTTCGGCGAGCAGCTCCATGATCTGCGCCTGCACGGTGACGTCCAGGGCCGTGGTCGGTTCGTCCGCGATCAGGATGTCGGGGGCGAGTGCGAGGGCCGAGGCGATCATGATGCGCTGGCGCATGCCGCCGGAGAACTGGTGCGGGTAGTCGCGGTAGCGGCGGGCGGGGTCGGGGATGCGGACCCGGGCCATCAGCTCGACGGCGCGGGCGCGGGCCTCGCGGCGGCCCACCTTCTCGTGGGCGCGGATCACCTCGGCGATCTGGAAGCCCACGGTGAGCGTGGGGTTGAGGGCGGACAGGGCGTCCTGGAAGATCATCGCGATGTGTTTGCCGCGCCGTGCGCGCAACGCGTCGGGGTGCAGGGTGAGCAGATCCGTACCGCGGTGGCGGACGCTGCCGCCGACCTCGGCGGTGGTGGCGGGCAGCAGACCCATCAGCGCCATCGCCGACAGACTCTTGCCGGACCCGGACTCGCCGATGAGGGCCAGGGTCTCGCCCTCGTGCAGGGTGAAGGAGACACCGCGCACCACACGCCGGGGCCGGGGCGGGCCCGGGGCCCCGGACAGCAGGTCGACGGTCAGGTCCTCGGCCTCCAGCAGAGGCTGCGGCTCGGCGGATGTGCCGCCGGTCGTGGTCGTCACGGGGTCACCGTCCTCTCGGGTCCAGGGCGTCGCGCACGGTGTCTCCGAAGGTGATCAGGACGAAGACGGTGAAGGAGAGGAACAGCC
Source organism: Streptomyces sp. NPDC093065 (assembly GCF_044754585.1). Lineage (NCBI taxonomy): Bacteria > Bacillati > Actinomycetota > Actinomycetes > Kitasatosporales > Streptomycetaceae > Streptomyces > Streptomyces sp. NPDC093065. Next base: position 55,914 of record NZ_JBIVPJ010000018.1, read on the forward strand.
CGGGGAAGATCAGCAGATGCGGATGGGTGCGGAAGGAGTTCTGCGCCCCGGCCAGCTGGAGTCCCCAGGAGATCGAGGGGGACTGCAGTCCGACGCCGAGGAAGGTGAGCGCGGCCTCGGCCACGATGACCCCGCCCACGGTGATGGTGGCGAGGACCAGCACCGGGGTGAGCGCGTTGGGCAGGACGTGCCTGCGGACGATGTCCCAGGGGCCGGCGCCCAGACTGCGGGCCATCACGACGTAGTCGGCCTCGCGCACCGAACGGACGGAGGCGCGGACCACCCGGGTCATGGTCGGCCAGCCGAACAGTGCCAGTACGGCGGCCACCGTCGGTATGTCGCGGGTGGGCAGGGTGTTCAGGACGACGATCGCGCCGAGCAGGAACGGGAAGCCCAGGAACACGTCGGTGAGCCGGGCGACCACGCTGTCCACGATGCGGCCCGCCATGCCGGCCAGGCAGCCGAGGACGAGCGCCACGGCGAGCGAGGCGGCGGTGGCCAGGAAGCCCACCCCGAGCGAGGCGCGCGCCCCGTGCACGACGTTGGCGTACAGGTCGCAGCCCTGGACGTCGTAGCCGAAGGGGTGCCCGGCGGACGGGCCCCGCGCGCTGTGCGTGAGGTCGCAGACGGTCGGGTCGCCGTGGCCGAACCAGCCCGCGAAGAGACCCGGTGCGGCGGCGACGAGGACGAGCAGCAGGACTCCGGCCCCGGTGAGCAGGAAGGCGGGCCTGCGGCGCAGTGCGCGCCATCCTGCGCCGGCGGAGGAGACCGGCGGGGCGGCGCCGTCCGGGGACTTGTCCACCGGAGCGGTCAGGGTGTCAGTCATGGCGGATCCTCGGGTCCAGAAGGCTGTTGAGGAGGTCGACCAGCACGCTCGCGGCGAGGAAGATCAGGATCAGCGCCGTCGACACCCCCACCACCGTCGGCCCGGCGTGCCCACGGACGGCCTGGAAGAGCAGCTGGCCGATGCCGGGCAGGTTGAAGACCCCCTCGATGATCACGGTGCCGCCGAGGAGGTAACCGAGGTCCACGGCGAGGAAGGTGACGGCCGGGATCAGGGAGTTGCGCAGGACGTGCACGCCGACCACCCGGCGCCGGGTGAGACCCTTGGCGACGGCCGTGCGGACGTAGTCGGCGCGCAGGTTGTCGATGACCTCGGCGCGCACCAGCCGGGACACCGAGGCCAGTCCGAAGGCCGCCACGCACAGGGCGGGCAGCACATAGCCGGCCGGCCAGCCCTCGGTGGTTCCGGCGACCGGGAACAGGCCGAACTTCACCCCGAGGACCACCTGCGCGGTGTACGCGAGCACGAACACCGGGACCGAGGTGGCGCCGATGGTGAACGCCAGCACCGTGCGGTCCGTCCAGGTGCCCCGGCGCAGCGCCGCCAGCACGCCGAGTCCGATGCCGACGACGGCCTCGACCACCCAGGCGGTCAGGGCCAGTTTGATCGTGACCGGCCAGCGGTCGGCCATCTGGTCGGCGACCGGACGGCCGCTGAAGTCCGTGCCCAGGTCGCCCTGGAACAGTCCGGCCAGATAGTGGCCGTACTGGACGAGGAACGGGTCGTCCAGGTGGTGCTGTTCGCGCAGTGCCCGCACCACGCTCGGGGCCAGCGGCCGGTCGCCCGCGAGTGCGGCGACGGGATCACCGGGCAGTACATAGGTCATCGCATAGATGACCAGGCTGATGCCGAAGAAGACGAGCAGCGCCTCCAGCAGGCGGCGTACGAGGTAGGTCATCGTGGTTCCCCGGTGCGCTCCGGTCGCGCCGCGGAGGTGTCGCCGGCGCGCGCGTGGTCCGCGGCGGCGAGCAGCGCCCCGTACTGGATGCCGGCCAGCGTGGAGATCGCGATGGGCTCACCCGTGACCCGGTCGGCCTCCCGCTCCCAGGTCTCGTAGGCGGCGAGCAGTTCACGGTGGCAGCCGCGCACCTCGGGAGTGGCGGTGCCGGCGGCCAGTTCGGCGTTGAGGGCGCGCAGCAGCATGCCGCCGACGCGGATGCGGAAGCTGTGCACGCTCGCCTCGCAGTCGTGGCGTTCGGCGACGGTCGCGGCCCGGTCCGGCAGGTCGTCCACGCGGGCCGACTCCAGGGCGGCGACCTCGGTCAGCGAGGGCACGAAGTCGCGTACGGCGCGCAGGAAGGGGGTCGCGATGGTCAGGTGGGGGCTCGCCCGGTCGAGGATGCCGCCCAGGAAGGTGCCGGTCTCGTCCAGGGCGCGGGCCCGGCGCGCGACCACGTCCGCGTACCGCTGTTCGGCGGGCGAGTCGTCGTCCGCGTCCGGGTGGCTCCAGTGGGGCACCTCGGTGACGAAGTAGAAGGTGCCGTACTTCTCGGCGTACGCGGCACTGGACGAGCCCGCTATCTTGCCGGCGGCGTCGGCGCCCAGCCCTTCGAGGTAGTCGTAGGCGTCCTTCATGTCGATGCAGCCGTAGACCGCGGGGGCGTGGCGCGGGGCGTGCGCCGCCTCGGGTTCGCCGGTGGCCAGCGGCATGCCGAGGGAGGCCGGGATGTCGGCGAGGAGCGGGTACAGGGCGGGGGCCGGCCGGTTGAGGTAGTAGTAGACGCCGCCCGTCTCGCAGTTGTGCAGGGTGGTCAGGAAGCGGGGGCGGGTGGCGTCCAGGAGCCGCATCAGCGCGAGCGTCTCGGGCAGCACCCGGTCGAAGTAGGCGTCCTTGTAGGCGAAGGGGAAGGTCCACTCGACCTGCTGGTCGCCGGCCGGCCGGTAGAAGTGGCGGCCGTAGGCGCGCTTGTCGGCGGGGGAGGCGAACCAGCCCTCGTTGAGCCGGGCCCCGTCGGGGTCGACGCAGGGCACGATGTGCCAGGCACCGCCGAAGTGGGCCCGCAGGTCCGGGTCCTCGCACAGGGCGGTGGCGAGGTGGAGGGTGGTGACCGCGCCGACCGGCTCGTTGGGATGGACACCGCCCACGACGACGTAACCGCCGTCCTCCTCGGCGGTGGGGCGGTCCTCGGCCACCGTGAAGCAGTACAGGGGTTCACCGAGTGCGGAGGTGCCGATACGGCGCTCGGTGACCAGCGTGGGGTGACGGGCCGCCAACTCACGGAAGCGGGCGACGAGTTCGTCCACGCCCGGATAGGCGGGAGTCGGCGGGACGGTCGCCGCCTGCCGTACCCAGGCGTCGGGACCCGGTGCGGAAGGGGTGGTGGAGGAGGCGGATTCTGACGTCGCGGCTGTCATACGGGTACGGAACTCCCGAGGCGTAGGGGCGGGCGTGCGGCGGGCGGCCGGGGCGGGTCAGCCCGTGACGGAGATGCGGGTGAGTTCGACGTCGGCCGGGCCGACGGTCACTCCGGACACCCGCTCCGTGGCGGCGTAGACGTAGCTGCCGAAGAACAGGGGGACCACGGGGAAGTCCCTGAGGATCTCCTTCTGGGCGTCGTTGTACAGGCGCTGTGCCGCGGCCGGTTCGGTGGCGGCGTCGGCCTGCCGGAGCAGCTCGTCGACGGCCTTGTCGCCGTAGTTGCTGCACATGCAGCCGCCGCTCTCGGTGAAGACGCCCTGCAACGTGTTCTGCATGCTCGGGTACAGGGCGCCCCAGTGTGCGTGCGAGAGACCGGTGATCTTCTTGCCGAGCACCTTCTCGCTGAACTCCGCCCAGTCGGCGGTGGGTTCGGCCCGGACCGCGTCGATGCCCAGGTTCTGGCGGATCTGGTTGGCGATCGCCTTGTACAGCTCGTCGAGACCGAGCCCGCCCGGGTACGTGATCGTGAGCTCCCCGGACCAGCCGCCCGCCTCGGCCAGCAGCTTCCTGGCCGCCGCCGGGTCGTAGGCGCAGGCGTCGCACAGGCCGGTCCGTGCGCCGACCTCGGAGGGCGGGGTGAGCGAGGTGGCCGGGGTGTACAGGCCGCCGTAGATGGCCTTGTTCACCGCGTCCCGGTCGATGGCCATGGACAGGGCCTTGCGCAGCCGTACGTCGCCGTACCGTTCGTCCTTCAGGGGCAGCGCCATGAACTCCAGCGACGGGGCCTCGTAGGTGTGCAGGCGGTCTCCGAAGTCGGCCTTGGCCTGGCCGTACTTGCTGACCGGCACGCCGATGACGTCGGTGTTGCCCGCCAGCGCGTCGGTGTAGGCGGTGTTGAGATCGGCGTAGGACTTGAAGGTGATGGCGGGTGCCTTCGGCTTGGTGCCCCGGTAGGAGTCGTACGCGGTGACCGTGGCGCCCTCGTCCGCCTTCCAGGCGTCGGCCATCTCGAAGGGGCCGTTGCCGACGGGCGCCTTGTCGTAGCCCTCGGGGTCCTTGAACGCGGCCTTCGGCAGCGGGTAGAAGCCGGTCTGGCTCGGGGTGAGACGCAGCGGGAACTGGCTGTCGGGGCTGGAGAGGGTGACCTTGAGGGTGGTGGCGTCGACGACCTCGACTCCGGAGAGCGTTCTGGTCTTCGGCTTGCCCTCGGCCGGGTTCAGCGCCTCGTACCCCTCGATCCCGGCGAGCTGGCCGTTGCCCGCCCAGCCGTTGGGACCGTAGGCGGTGGCGTTCCAGGCGTCGGCGTAACTCTGGGCGGTGACGGGCTCGCCGTTGTGGAAGGTCCAGCCGGAACGGAGCTCGACGGTCCAGTGGCGGGCGTCGGAGGAGGTCACCGACTCGGCCTGGACGTAACTGGTCCTGCCCTTGTCGTCGACCTTGACCAGCGGAGCGAACAGCACCCGCACCTGGTCGTAGCCGACGGTGGTACGGCCGGGGGTGAGATGGTCGGGTTCGCCGACGGCGACCGAGAATCCGCCGGCGGCGGCTCCCCCGTCCGTGCCGCCGCCGGAGCAGCCGGCCAGGACGAGAACGAGGGGAAGGGACAGACTTGCCGTGGCCGTGAGCATGGATGTTCTGCGCAAGACGACTCCCTGGAGGAGAGGGCGGGCGCCGTGTGCCGGACCGGGAGAGGGGCCGGATTCGGGGTTCTCAACGCGGCGCGTACCGGGATACTGGGTGTCGCTGAGATGCCATGTCAATGCAAAAGTGCAAAACTTTTAGCATGAGATGAAAGTTTACTGGGAGGCAACATGGGCGGCGGCGACGCCGGGGACGGCACCGCGCGCGACACCGGCAGGCGTCAGGGAGCGGGGGGTTGGAGCCGCGAGCTCTTCGTCGAGGAGGTCGGCCTGGTCTGGGAGGGCGCGGGCAGCGGACGCATGGATGGCCGTATCGTCGCCTACCTCCTGATCACCGACGTTCCGTACGTCTCCTCGGCCGAGCTGGCCCGGGAGCTGAAGGTGAGCGCCGGCTCGGTCTCGCTCGCGACCCGCCGGCTGGTCGAGGCGGGATTCATCAGACGGCACGCGGTGCCCGGCAGGCGTGGCCACTACTTCCGTGTCGACGACGACGTGTGGGGGAGCTTTCTGGCCGGCGAACGGCGCCACCTGGACCGGCAGGAGGAACTGGCCGTCGAGGCGCTGGCGTTGCTCGACCCCGAGGAGGAGGCGCCGCGCCGCCGGCTCGGCAACATGCGCGACTACATGCGCTGGATCCGCGGCAGCCACCACGATCTGCTCACGCAGTGGAAGGCCTATCAGGCGCAGGCGGACGACGCCGGGGAGACGCGGGACGGGGCGAGCACCCCGGCCGGCGAGCGCACCGAGGAGACCACCGCACCGTTGGAGGCACCCCGTGGCCGCTCCTCGTCCGCACTCGACCCGGCGCTGGCCCGGCGCCTGGTCCCCGACGTGCTGTGGGAGGCCGCCGCGCCCCTGCTGCCCGCCGCCTCCGAGGACGAGCGCGCCGCCCTCACCGCGGTCGTCTACGTCCTCACCTCGGGCTGCGGCTGGCAGCAGCTGCCGCCGTACTTCGGCGTCTCGCACTCCACCGCACACCGGCGCTTCACCGCGTGGAGCGAGGGCGGATTCTGGCAGCGCTGGCCGGCCGCCGCGGACGCCGCACAGGCGGGCGCCACCGACCTCGCCTGGTGCGAACTGGTCGGCGAAGCGGCCGCGGTGCGCCGGACCGGCACTCGAACGTAGGTCGGCCTTGGCTCGCTGTCCGCTCATCGACGCCTTCGTGCCGGGGCTCCGGGGGCAGGCCGGCGTGTCACGGCGGTGAACCACCCGGCGGTCCGCGGCGGTCGGGTGTTTCTGCATCCGCCGCCCGCCTTCGAGGGCCTTCGGCGTAGTGGGCCCTGTCGTCCTGACAACGAGGCTCGGGTAAGTTAGGTTAGGCAAACCTAACTCACTGACCTCCGGGAGGACGCCGGATGCGTCGTACCCCCTCGCGTGCCGGCGTGCCGTCAGCCGCCGAACGCGCCCGCTCGATCCTGGCCGCCGCCCACTCGATGACCGTGGTCACCGACGGTCGGCACACCGAAGTCCAGCACCTCGACGGCGCCGGGGTGATGGGCCATGTCCATCTGCACGCCCCGTTCGAGGGCCCCGGTGCCCCGCCGGCCGGGCGGGTGCCGATCCGGCTGGAACTCACCGACATCGCCCCCACCCCCGTACGCGACCGCCTGCGCGCCCGCGTCACCCTGACCGGGCTGCTGGCCGCGCCGTACGACCCCGACTCCGCCGAGAGCACCTGCATGGAGTTCGGCCAGTGCGTCCTGGAGGACGCCACCGGGCGTACCTTCGTGTCCCTCGCGGAGCTGGAGGCGGCCGACCTCGACCCCCTGGCAACGAGCGAGGCGGGCCTGCTCACCCACCTCGTCGACGACCACCCCGAGCTCGTGCCCCTGCTCCTGCGCCTGGTGCGCCCTCTGCCGGGCAGGGAAGTGCGGCGGGTGGTCCCGGTGGGCATCGACCGCTACGGACTGACGCTTCGCCTCGAACGCGCGCGGGGTCACCGCGACGTCCGGCTGCCCTTCCACAGGGCCGTGCGGCACATCGACCACGTCGGCCCGCAGATCCACGCCCTGCTGGCCGCGTCCCGCCGCCTCTCCCACACGCGGCACCTGCTGACCTGAAGGGCGGGCGGCATCAGTCCTTGACGCGGTGCAGCCGCATCTGCTGATTGACGAAGAGGTGCACGTAACCGCAACGCAGACAGATCAACCCCGTGGCGGTTTCGTCCGCCCAGGCCATATTGAACAACTCCCCGCCGGTGCTGTTGAGTTTCACCCCCCGTTCGCGGAAGGTGTCGCCCCCGCAGATCTGACACTTGATCCACATCTCGCCCAGTGAGGCCCGCACCGCCTTGGCCATCGCATCCTCCTCGTCCTGCCCGGCCGGCTTCCCTTTGATCATGCACGCACAAAGTACCGCCTCGTGGACGGCGGACTCGCGGTCCGGCTGACAGCCCTGTCCGCTCGATCGCCGCGCGTCATCGGCGTCGATCTGCGCGGCACCGACGTGGAGGCAGACCTGGGCACCCCGGCGGGACGGGCCGCCGCCGCGGCCGAAGTCACCCGCCTGTGCGACGGGCGGCTCGACGGCTTCGTGCCGTTCGCCGGGATCTCCGGCGGCGCGGGCCGGCGCGCGAGCCTGCCGGTTTCCGTCAACAACCGAGGAGGCGGCCCGGGCGCCGGCGGACCCGCAGACCGACGAGGGCGGCGTCCTCACCCATCCCGCCACCAAGGCGGCCATCGCCCACTACACCCGCGCCGCCGACTGCGTAGCGGACGGCATCCGCCTCACGCCGTCGCGCCGGGATTCATCGACACCCCGATGACCCGGGCGGGCCGCGAGGACCCGCGGATCGCCGCCGGCATCGAGGCCTTCCTGAAGTCCGTACCGGCGGGCCGGGCGGGCAGCACCGGAGAGGTCGCGGAACTGGTGCTCTTCCTGCTGTCCGCCAAGTCCGGGTACCGCGTGGGCACGTTGATGACTGCGACGGCGGCCTGGACGCCGAACAGCGCGGACTGGACTGGCCCAGGCCGCGGACACCGCAGGCGTGACGGGCGGCTGCCCCGGGTGCCCGGCGGTCACGGCCGCTGCCGGGCACCGGGCGGGTCGGCGGCGGCCTAGAGCGCGTGGCTCAGTGCCGCCCGCCGGGGCCCGTGCGTTCCGCGGCCGGCCGCAGTCCGGGGGCGCCGCCGGCCGCCGGCGCGGCCGGAGCCGGTCCCGGTGCCGATCCGTTCGCCTCCGGGATCCCCTGCGCCAGGTGATCGCGCGGGGCGTCGGGGTCGACCAGCCGGTTGAGGCGGGCCGGGACGTCGAGACCGACCAGAAGGACCACCAGGATCGTGCCGGCGAACGTCAGCACGGCCAGCGAGGTGCCCAGGGACTTCCCGTCGGCGAGCCGGGCGCCGAGCACCGGGGCCACGGCGCCGCCGAGCGCGCCGACGTTGTAGGTGAACCCGAGCCCCGAACCGCGGCTCTCGGTGGGGAAGTGGCCGCCGATGTAGCGCGGCAGCAGCCCGGAGATGCCGAAGCTCAGCGCCTGCAGGGCGAAGAGCAGCACACCCATCAGGAGCAGGTCGTCCTTGGTCGCGAACACCGGGAAGACGAACGCCAGAGAGGCGGTCAGCGTGAAGGCGTACGCCTTGCGGGTGCCGATCCAGTCGCCCACGAAGCCCGCCAGGACGCAGCCGGCCGCCGTGCCGAAGCCCGCGAAGTACAGGACGTCCGTGACCTGGTCGGGCGTGTAGCCCAGGTCGTTCTTGAGATAGGTGGGCAGCAGGGCCTGGATCGGCCAGGTGTACAGGAACGCCACGAAGACGGTGACGATCAGGGACAGGTACAGCAGCCAGCCCTCGCGCCCGCCGAGCTGAACGGCCAGCGCGACCAGACAGGCGCCGGCGAGTACGGACAGCACGGGGACGGCACCGGCCCCGACCGGGGTGAACACCGCGAACAGGGTGACCGTGCCCAGCACCACCAGGGTCGTGTTGACCGCGGCAAGGGCGCGGGTGGCGAACAGGGGCCGGAAGGGGTTGGGCCGCTCCGGCCGCTCGCCGACCGAGGCACTCCACTCCTCCGCCTCGGGCAGCGCGCGGCGCACCCACAGGGCGACGATCACCGGCAGGATGCCGAGGAAGAACATCCAGCGCCAGCCCAGGTTCGGCACGACCCACTCGTAGCACTCGGCTGCGAGCACCGAGCCGATCGAGAATCCGGAGATGAGGAAGCCGGAGGCGCGGTTGCGGACCCGAGCCGGCCAGCTCTCCAGCACGTACGTCGCACTCGCGCCGTACTCGCCGGCCATGCCCGTCCCGACGAGCAGCCGGGCGGTGAACAGGCTCGTCCAGTCCCACGCGAAGCCGCACGCGAAGGTGCCGAGCGAGTACAGCAGGATGCTCGCCACCATGGACGCCTTGCGCCCGAAGCGGTCGCCCACCGCGCCGAGCACCGCGCCCCCCAGCCAGCGGGTGATGAAAGCGCCGGAGATCAGGCCGGCGGCCTCGACCGTGCTCAGACCGAACTCGTCACTGATCTCGGTCAGGACCAGGGTGATGAGGACGAAGTCGAATCCGTCCAGGACGTATCCGATCCAGGCGGCGAAGAACGACTTCCACCGCGTGCGGCTCACTTCCCGGTACCAGGGCGGTGCCGCTGCGGGCTCGGTTGTCACGGTGTCTCCAGGATGCGCTCTTCGCCGAGCGATGGTTCGGTGGGGCGCCGCCCCGGGGCCGGGGGACGGCGGGTGGGGTCAGTCCGTCCGGGGGACGGCGATCACCCCGGGCCCGAGGCCACTGAGGCGAGCCATGCGTTCGGCGGCGAACGCCGCGCGCGGGGGAACCCAGTAGCGCTCGCCGATGCCGGCCACGCCACCGCCGACAATAACCGGGTCGGGGCCGAAGGCGTCGGCGAGGTCGCCCAGGGCCCGTCCGGCGGCTTGGGCCCCCTCCATGCCCCCGGCCGAGAACGCGTCGCGCGGCCGAAGGGGACGCGCTGGGTCTGCTGGACGCCCCGTCGGTCAGACCCGCACTTCGGGGGGAAAGCCGGTCCAGCGCAGCTCGTCGGGCAGGTGCCGCATGTCGTTGCAGAGGAGGACGGAGGGCGCCCGGCCGGGGGCGTAACGGATGACCGTGAGGGCTGCGTTGCAGTGGTTGAGGCCGAGCCAGCGCCACTTGGGCGCGTGCATGGCGTCCCGGACCAGCCAGGCGACGAGGAAGTTGTGGGTGACGACCAGGTCGTGACGGTCCTCCGTGCCGTCCGTGACCGCCCCCGTGAACCGATCGAGTGCCCGCCGGGCGAGTTCCGGGCCGCGTTCGCGTTCCTCGTCGTCGGCGCCCGCGAGGAAACGCAGGTAGAAGTCCGCCGCCTCGGCGGGAAGTTCGGACCGCTGAGGCAGGTGGGGCACGTAGTCACCGGCGACTTCGTCGGCACGCGGGGTGACGCCCTTCAGCTCGTCGGCGACCAGGCGTGCGGTCTGCTCCGCCCGCGGCAGGGGGCCGTGGTGGAAGGAGGTGAAGGGGGTGTTCCGCAGGCGCCTGCCGAGCAGGGTGGCCTGGCGCCGGCCGGTGTCCGTCAGTTCGCTCTCGTCCGGTGACGCTTCGCCGTGCCGGGCCAGGTAGAGGTAGCGGGTGGCCGTGCCGGTCATCTCGGAACTCCTTCGGTGCGCACGGGTGATCTCGTGCCTCACGGACGCCCGTTCCGAGCGCCCCGGTTCCCGCGCACGCCGCGCGAGCACGGCCCCGCGACCGCCTCACCGCACGACCTCCGCCCAGACCACCTTGCCCGTCTCCGTCCAGCGCACCCCCCACCGGGTGGTGAGCCGGTGCACCACGTGCAGGCCGCGGCCACCGTCGTCGAGGAGCCCGGCCCGGCCCAGCCGCGGCCTGCCGTTGCCCGTGTCGCCGACCTCGCACAGCAGGCCGGGACCGTCCCGGATCAGCCGTACCGTGATGGGCCCGCGGGCGTAGCGGACCGCGTTGGTGACCAGCTCGCTGACCAGGAGCAGCACACTGTCCCTGGTGCTGTCCCTGGTGCGCCACTGCCGCAGCAGTCCGGAGACCAGCGCGCGGGCCCGGGCGGCCGCGTCGTCACGGGCGGGCAGCCGCCAGGTCGCGGTGTCCCCCTTCCGGTAGCCGATCATGCGCGCGAGCAGCAGGGTCACGTCGTCGCGCTGGCGCGCCGGCATCACCTCGGAGACCACCCGCCGTGCGGCCTGCTGCAGCGTGTCCCAGGGGTGCACCGTGGCCACGGCGTCCGCCAGCCTGCCGATGCCCTCGTCGATCGGCACGGCCGGATCCTCCACCAGGCCGTCCGTGTAGAGGGCGAGCAGGGAACCCGGTGGTGCGACGAACGTGTGCACGCCGAACGGCTCCCGAAGCGCGAACTCGGCGCCCAGGCCCGGGTGCGGGTGGACGGCGAGGGGGCCGGCGTGCCCGTCCGGCGACACCAGGATCGGGGGGAGGTGGCCCGCGCTGGACAACGCCACCCGGTGGCTGACCGGGTCGTAGACGGCGATGCAGCAGGTCGACCCCAGGGCGCTGTAGCCGGCCGCCAGCCCGGTCTCCGCGTCGTCCAGCAGCGTCACGGTCTCGTCCAGGTGCTCAAGCACCTCGTCGGGCGCCAGCCCCGCGGACAGCAGCGCGCGGGCCTCCATGCTCAACTGGCCCATGGTCGCCGCCGCGCCCAGGCCGTGGCCGACGACGTCACCGACCACCAGCGCGGTCCGTCCGTCCGGCAGCGGGAAGCTGTTCACCCAGTCACCGCCGACGCCCGCGCTGTCGGGGGTGGCGGGCTGGTAGACGCTGGCGGTCTGGATGGTGCCGCCGCCGGACCGCGGCAGCAGCCGGCGCTGCAGGGCCAGCACCTGCGTGTGCTCGCGCTGGTGCTGGCGGGCCAGGTCCACGTGGTGGGAGGTCCTGGCGACCAGTTCCTCCAGGTCGAGCAGCTCGCTGTCGGCGAAGGGGCGGTCGGCCCGCCGCCAGACCTCCGCCACGCCCAGGACGACCGGCGGATCGCCTTCCAGCACCAGCGGCACGCACGCCACACCCACCGACCGGTCCGACGGCACCAGGGCACGCACCAGCCGCGGGCTTCCGAGTACGCGTTCGATCGATTCACGGTCGGGGACGACGATGGACTGCGGGGTGTCGGCACGCCGTATCGCCTGCGCCAGCAGGCGACTCGCCTCGCCGGGGAGATCGTCGCCCAGGGTGACATAGCCCTCGGGCCAGGCCCGGTCCGGCACCAGGGCCGCCCTGCGCAGCCGGATGCGGCCCTGCGCGCGCTCGGTGACCCCCTCGCCCGTCCACACGGCGAAGTCGAGATCGATGGCGGCCACGTCTCCCCAGGCCAGCAGGGACTCCGCGAGCGACTGCGCGGTCTCGCCGATGTCCAGCGAGGTGCCGATGGCGGTCTCGGCGGCGTACAGGTGCAGCCTCCTGGCCATGGCGATCAGGGAGACGGTCAGACCCTCCTGAGGAGCCGCCGCGGGCAGGATGCTCATCGAGACCACCAGCTCCGACCCGTCGGCCCGGCGGAGCCGCTGCACTCGGGCCACGTGCGCCTCACCGGTCTCGAGGACCTGCCGCAGCCGCCGGGTGACCGTCGGCACGTCCCCCTGCGGCAGCAGATCGACGAACGGACTGCCGACCACCGCGTCCAGCCCCGCGAAGACGGGTGCCTCAAGATTGCGGTGGGTGACCCTCAGCTCCCGGTCGAGATTGACCGCACCGAGGATCTGCTCCTGGCGGCCCGCCGCCGGAAGGTCGTGCTCCGGCGGGTGACCGGCGGAATCGGCCGGTGACTCGGCAGGGCCGGACGCCGCCGCCTGGCCACGCGGGATGTAGTGCCCCAGGGCGCTGCTGACCAGGTCGAACGGCGACGAGGACGAAGAGGGGGGTGTGGAGTCCATGCGGCTCCCTCAGCTCACTCGCCAACCCCGGCACAGTGCCGGGGCCGTACCCGAACCCATGCGGAAGAGCCCCGAGTACCCCGACCGCACACCCCATTCAATAACACCCGCGGACGCTTCGCCCACATCAGCGGGCCGCACGGCGAACACGGACGGTGACGGTGTCGCGTCCCTGCCGCCTCGCGCCTACAGCCACTCCCCTTCGAGGGCGGTGGCCGTGAGGCCGGGTGCCGCCGCGTACAGGACGGCACGGCTGCCGGCCTTCTGCCCGGCGTCGTGCGCCCGGCGCAGGATGTCGAACACGGCGGCGCCCCCGCGGTTGCCGGTGGTGTAGCTGTCCCGGCTGTACTCCAGGAGTCCCGACGGCCACTCGGCGGGCATCGTCTGCTCCATGTACTCCAGCACCCGGGTGCCGCCGGGGTGCGCGAGCAGCACGTCGGGGTGCCAGGAGGCGGGGTCGTCCTCGTAACGGACACGGAGCCATTCCCACATCGCGGTGACCGTGTCCTGCACCGCGCGCGGCCCGCGCCGGTCCATCACGAAGTGGGTGCCGTCCGCCCGCGTCTCCAGGCGGTGCAGATCCCGCGTGCCCGGCAGGGTGTGGTGCCAGGCGGCGTCCAGCCGGAGCACCGACTCGGGCCGCGGCCGGCCCGTGACCACCGCCGCGACCGCAGTGTCCGCGAACAGCAGCCGGACGATCAGGGACTCCAGGGTGTCGTCCGCGGGCTGGTAGGTCGTACTCAGCGCCTCGGAGATCACGACCAGGACCACCCGGTCGGGGTCCGCCGCCACCAGCTCCGCCGCCAGCGCCAGGGAACGGGTCCCGGCCACGCAGGCCCACTGCGTGGCCGGCAGCAGCATGGTGTCGCCGCGCAGCGGGAGCCGGTTGGCCAGGGCGACGTCCAGTCCGGGCAGCGCCGGGGTGGTGGAGTTGCTGGTGATCAGGCAGTCGACGTCCGCGGCGTCGAGACCGGCGATCTGCAGGGCCCCGCGTGCCGCCCGCTCCCCGTAGGACTGCACGGCCTCCCAGGCCGGTGCGGTGCGCTCCTGGACGGTCTGCGGTGCGGGCACCGCATCGAGAGCGGCGATCACGCGGTCCGCGTCCTGCTCGGTGAACCCGTCGCGGATCAGCGCCTCCCGGGCGGGCACCGCGCCGGCGGGCCCCACGGCGCTCCCGGTGCCGGGCGCGACGGCGGCCTCCAGCGGAAGCATCCAGCCGCGGGTCTCGATCCCCGTACTGGCCGCGATGCCGTCGACCCGCGGCGCCCACGCCGCGTCCGGGTGCCGGCTGTGTACTTCCGCCACGATCTCTCGGGTGTCTACGGAGTGTTCGCCTTGTATCACGGCGGGCGGGCACAGGTATGCGGCCACGATCGGCACCTTTCTGCGGAGTCTGCGGTGAGCAGGAGCAGGGGGTCAGGGAGCAGGAGGTCAGGGAGCAGGTGAGTCGGCGTAGCGGGTGAGCCGTCGGGGGAGGGGAGCGTCACGTGTGCTGTGGTGTGGCTCACTTCGGTACGCGGCGACCAAGTCGTCGGCGGGGCGCGCCACTTCGGGCGGCGCCTCTCACTTCGAGCATGGCGGCGAAACGGGCATTTACGCAGTGACCCACGCAACTTGGGCGGCATCGGGGTACGTGAGACGGCGCACACGCCGAGGGTCGCCTCGGCGGCGCGCGGTCGCGGCCGGTTCTACTCGCCGGCCCGGTGAAGTGCCGCGATGCCGGCGAGGACGAGGGTGAGCCCGGCGAGGAACTGCTCGCGGTCGTCGTGGCCGCGCACCTGGGCCGCGACGGCCCGGGTGAAGGGGTAGGCGTCCGGGTCGAGCCCTTCCCATGCCGCCGACACGGTGTCCAGGAACTCGTCCCGGTCCACGCCGGGCCCGGGGGGTCCGGCGCTCGCGGAGTTCGCGGCGTTCTGGCCGGCCGCGCCGAGGATGTAGTGCATCAGCGCCGAGGACGCCGTGAACCAGTCGGCCTCCGGCACGCCCATCGCCCGGACCTGCCGGCCGAGGCTCTCGAAGATCCGCGGCGCCACCGACCCCCAGGGGGTGCGGGAAAGCTGCGTGGCGAGCTGTGCCGCCAGCCACGGGTGCGCTTCGGTCGCGTCGAAGAGGCCGAGCGCGACGGCGCGGACCGCGTCCTGCGGCGAGTCGGCCGTCCCGGCGGGTTCGACGGTCACGGCGGCGACGACCGCGTCGGTGGCGGCGGCGAGGAGTTCCGCCTTGCCCGTGATGTGCCAGTAGATCGCCCCGGGGCCGGTCGCGAGGCGCTCGGCCAGCGCACGGAAGGTGAGGCCGCGCTCGCCCACCGTGTCGAGCAGTTCGACGGCCGCCGAGACGATGCGCTCCCGCGAGAGGGGTTCCTGACGCCGTTCCGGGCGGCGCGACCTGGGTGCCATGCGCCCATCCTAGACCGCGTGGAACACCGTTCCAGCTTGACAGGCTCTGGAACGTCGTTCCACTGTAGAGGTGCTGGAACGGTGTTCCAGTGAGATGGCCTGCCAGCACCCCGCACGGCGGTCCGCGATCAGGAGGGAAGCGTCATGACCACACACGTCACGATCGTCGGCGCCGGACTCGGCGGCCTCACGCTCGCCCGAGTCCTGCACGTCCACGGGATCCCGGCCACCGTCTACGAGGCCGAGCCCTCCCCGAATGCGCGTGCGCAGGGCGGGATGCTCGACATCCACGACAACAACGGGCAGCCGGCTCTCCGGGCCGCGGGTCTGGCCGAGGAGTTCCGCGGGCTCGTCCTTGAGGGCCGTCAGGCGTCGCGGGCCCTCGCCGCGGACGGATCGGTCCTGTTCGAGGAGACCGACGACGGCACGGGCGGGCGCCCCGAGGTGATGCGCGGCGAACTGCGCCGGACGCTGCTCGACTCGCTGCCGGCGGGCACCGTCCGCTGGGGGCACAAGGTCCGTGCCGTCCGTTCCCTCGGCGGCGGCCGGCACGAGGTGACCTTCGCCGACGGCACCTCCCGCGCCACGAGCCTGCTGGTCGGCGCGGACGGCGCGTGGTCCAGGGTCCGGCCGCTGCTCTCCGGCGCCGTGCCCGAGTACGTCGGCATGTCGTTCGTCGAGACCTGTCTGTACGACGCCGACACCAGGCACCCGGCCACCGCGAAGGCGGTCGGCGACGGAGCGATGTACGCGCTCGCGCCGGGGAAGGCGATCCAGGCCCACCGCGAGACCGGCGGGACCCTGCACGCGTACGTCGCCCTGCGCAGGACGCGGGAGTGGTTCGACGGCGTCGATCTCGCCGGGCCGGCGGGCGCCGCCCGGGTGGCGGGGGAGTTCGCCGGCTGGGCGCCGGAGCTGACCGCGCTGATCACCGACGCCGACACCGTGCCGGTCCTGCGCCCCCTCCACACCCTCCCCGCCGGGCACCGGTGGGAGCGGGTGCCGGGCGTGACCCTGCTCGGCGACGCCGCCCACCTCATGCCCCCGTCCGGGGAAGGAGCCAACCTCGCCATGTACGACGGCGCGGAGCTCGGCACGGCACTCGCCGCGCACCCCCATGACATCGAGGTCGCGCTCACCGCGTACGAGCGGGACCTGTTCCCGCGCAGCGCCGCCGAGGCCGCCGAGGCGGCCCGGCTCCAGACGCTGATGTTCGGCGACGACGCGCCGCACGGCCTGATCAGGATGTTCGCCGGCCAGGGATAGCGGGTTGCCGCCCCTCGGCGCTCGGCGCTCGGCGCTCGGCGCTCGGCGCTCGGCGCTCGGCGCTCGGCGCTCGGCGTGGCGAGTCCGTATGCCGCCGGCGGTCGTCCGGGGTGGGTGTGCTCTGCGGACGCCGTCGACCGACCCGGCGGCCCGGGTCGGTCGCGGTGTGCAACGTCGGTCTCGCGGTCGCCGACAGCGCGTCGAAGGGGAGACGCACGCCGCCCCGTTCGCCGGTCGGGGCACGCGATGACTCAGGCCGACGTCGCTCTGTCCGCGGGCAGCGACCCGCCGACCGGCCGGCCGTCGTCCTTGAGGCGGGGGCGCAGGCGGGAGGCCAGGGTCCAGCGGCCCGGTCCGACGGCGGCGACCAGGAGGAAGGACCAGCAGAACATGGCCGCGTTCTCCCCGCCGTTCTCGATGGGGAAGAGCCCGTCGGGCTGGTGCTCGACGAAGTAGGCGTAGGCCATGGACCCGGAGCACAGGATCGCCGCGGTGCGGGTCGCGAGGCCGCACAGCACCAGTGTGCCGCCGACGAGTTGCACCACGGCGGCCCACCAGCCGGGCCAGGCGGCGAAGCCGGGTGAGGCTCCGTGCGGACCGCCCAGGACGTCGAACAGGGTGGCGGCTCCGTGGCAGGCGAACAGCAGGCCTACGACGATGCGGAAGAGCGCGATCACGTGCTCCCTGCGTTTTTCCAGCGCTTCCAACGGTGGTGCTCCTCTCTTGCGCAGCGGTCGCCGGCGAACCGGGTGACCGGTGGGGATGGCGCAGCACGGGGCGGGGTCCGACGGCGTCCTGAGGGAGGGGGTGACGCGCGGCCCATTCGACTGTTAACCATCACGACGATCCTTGTCTAGACCAATAGCGCAACGAGTTGACCGCGAGGAGAGAAGCGTCAAGTCCCTGCGACCGGCTGCCGGTTGATGTTGCGCGAGCTCTTGACCGGACCGACTTCGCCGCTATGGTCTAGACCTGAACTCGTCAGGTCTAGACCTGTATCGAAAGGGGCACGACATGCGCACCAAGAGACGGGTGGCCTTCGCGGTCGGGGCGCTGGTCGCTCCGCTGCTCGCCGTCAGCCTTCCGGCGAGCACGGCCGGCGCCCACGGGTGGGTGACCTCGCCCGGCAGCCGGCAGGACCAGTGCGCCGCGGGCATCGTCGACTGCGGCCAGATCAAGTACGAGCCGCAGAGCGTCGAGGGCCCCAAGGGCCTGAACAGCTGCAGCGGCGGGAACAGCCAGTTCGCCGAACTCGACGACGACAGCAAGGGCTGGCGGGTCACGCCGGTCGGTACCACGCACACCTTCACCTGGCACCACACGGCACGGCACGCCACCGCCAACTGGCAGTACTTCATCGGCAACCAGAAGATCGCCGAATTCGACGGCCACAGCGCACAGCCGGCCCCGGACGTGAGCCACCAGGTGAACTTCGGCGGCTTCACCGGCCGCCAGAAGGTACTGGCCGTCTGGAACGTGGCCGACACCGGCAACGCCTTCTACTCCTGCATCGACGTCAACATCGGCGGGACCGGTGGCGGCGACGGGGGCGGTGACGGCGGCGGAGACGGCGACCCGGGCGCCTGCGACGCCCCGGTGTGGAGCGCCGGAAGCGTCTACGGCGGAGGCGACACCGTCTCCCACGGCGGCCACAACTGGCGCGCCAAGTGGTGGGTGACCGGCGAGGAGCCCGGCACCACCGGTGAGTGGGGCGTCTGGGAGGACCTCGGAGCCTGCGCGGCCGCGTGACCGCGACCGGCCGGCGCGCACCGGCCGCGGCGCGCGCCGGCCCCGCGGCCGCTCCGGCGATCGCCGGTGACGAACGGGTCCGCTTTTCCCGAAAGCCGGTAAAATAATTGAAAAGCGGAAGGGGGTCGCAATGGACCCGTGGCTGATCTGGCTGATCGTTTCAGCGGTTCTGATCGTGGCGGAGATCTTCACCCTGACCGCCGCGCTCGGAATGCT
The DNA here is from genome assembly GCF_044754585.1 of Streptomyces sp. NPDC093065. Taxonomy (NCBI): domain Bacteria; kingdom Bacillati; phylum Actinomycetota; class Actinomycetes; order Kitasatosporales; family Streptomycetaceae; genus Streptomyces; species Streptomyces sp. NPDC093065. The sequence continues at coordinate 74,227 of NZ_JBIVPJ010000018.1, forward strand.
CGGAGTGGCCGCGCTGATCACCTCCGGGTCCGCGGCGGCCGGTCTTTCCTCGCCTTTTCAGTTCCTGGTGTTCACGGTCGTCTCCGCCGTCACCCTCCTCTTCCTGCGCCCCGTCGCCCTCCGTCACCTGCTGCAGCCCCAGACCGAGCGATTCGGCGTGGAGGCCCTGGTCGGTCAGGCCGCCTACGTCGTCTCCGACGTGACGGGCAGGGAGGGCAGGGTCCGTATCGGCGGTGAGGAATGGACGGCCCGTTCCTACGACGAGACGCTGGTGATTCCCCGGGGTGCGACCGTCGACGTTCTGGAGATCAGCGGAACCACCGCATTCGTCTATCCCCGGGAGTGACCATGGAAGCCTCGGCGTTCCTCATCGCCGGTGTGATCGTCGCGCTTCTCGCCGTTTTCACCGTTGTACGCGCGGTGCGCATCGTGCCGCAGGCCCGCGCCCGCAACGTCGAACGGCTCGGGCGCTACCACCGCACCCTGAAACCCGGACTCAGCGTGGTCATCCCGTACATCGACCGCGTCTATCCGGTGATCGACCTGAGGGAACAGGTCGTCTCCTTCAAGCCGCAACCGGTCATCACCGAGGACAACCTGGTCGTCGAGATCGACACCGTGCTGTACTTCCAGGTCACCGACCCCCGAGCGGCCTTCTACGAGATCGCGAGCTTCCTCCAGGCGGTCGAGCAGCTCACCGTCACCACCCTGCGCAACGTCGTGGGATCCATGGACCTGGAGAAGACCCTCACCTCGCGCGACACCATCAACAGCCAGCTGCGCGGTGTGCTCGACGAGGCCACCGGCAAGTGGGGGCTGCGGGTGAACCGGGTGGAGATCAAGGCGATCGACCCGCCGCAGTCCATCAAGGACGCCATGCAGAAGCAGATGCGGGCCGAGCGGGACAAGCGGGCCGCCATCCTGGGCGCTGAAGGCCAGCGCCAGTCGCAGATCCTCACCGCCGAGGGCGACAAGCAGGCCGCCGTCCTGCGCGCCGAGGGCAACCGCACCGCCGAGATCCTCAAGGCGGAGGGGCAGTCCCGGGCCATCGACGAGGTCTTCCAGGCCGTGCACCGCAACGACCCCGACCCGAAGCTGCTGGCCTACCAGTACCTCCAGGTGCTGCCCCAGCTGGCGCAGGGTTCGGGCAGCACGTTCTGGGTCATCCCCAGCGAGGTCACCTCCGCGCTCCAGGGAGTGTCCCGCGCCTTCACCGAAGCACTGCCGCAGTCGCCGGCCACCCGGGAGAACCCGACGGACGACGGGGCGGCCCAGGCGGCCAGCGACACGGCACAGGCCGCCGAGGCCGCCGCCCAGGCCCTCGCCGACGCGGCCAGGGCCAACGGCATCCCCACCGAGGGCCACAAGGGGTGAGCACTCAGCCGAGGGCCGGCCCCGTGATCGGCCGGCCCTCGGCGTCGTAGGGCCAGACATTGGTCCGGCAACCGTGCAGGCCCTTGATCTGCTGCATCATCACCGGCGCCGGACGGCCCGCTCCCGGGCACCCCTCGTGCCCGTGGCCGAGGAAGTGCCCGACCTCGTGATTGACGATCAGCGCCCGGTACGACGCCACGTCGTCCGCGTAGTACTGCGTGGCCAGCAGCCACCGCTTGAGGTTGACCATGACGTCCCGGCCCACGTTGCAGTTGACCTCACCGCCGGTGTCCAGGCCGTACCGGCCGCATATGTCGTCCACCGTCCCCGCCGTCGCGAGCCGTACCCGGAAGTCGGACGTGCCGCCGGACACCCGCCGGAACCCCACCTTCCCGTCGGCCGTCCAGCCCCGCCCGTCGGCGAGGACGCGCTCGACCTCGGACGCGACCTCCCGTGCCGGGATCCCGATGCCGTCCTCGACCTGCACCACGTACGTCAGCGTGCGCTCGCTGCCGCCGACCCGGTCGCCGCCGCCTGCGGCGGTGGCGAAGGTCCCGGGCCCGGACGACGGAATCGAGCCGGGATCCGGCTTCTCCTCCGCCTCCTCTGCCTTCTCCTCGCCTTCCGAGGCGCCCTTCGAGGCGTCCTTCGCCGTCTCCTCCTCCGGCTCGGGCGTGGGCCCGTCCTTCCCGGGCTCCTCCGTGCCGCCGGTCTGCGGCGCCGACGCGGACGCGCCGGCCGTGTCGGCGGAGCGGCCGGCGGGTTCCGTGGCGCCCCGGAGGGCCAGACCGCCGGCGAGCACCAGGACGGCCCCGGCCGTAAGCCCCGGCCACAGCAGACGCGGCCGACCACCCTTTCGGGCACGGCCGGCGCGGCGTCGGCGGCCCGGGGGAGAGGTCGGCGGGAGGTTCGGTCGGCGGCGCTCGTTCATGATCACAAAGCGTGCCCGGTGCGTGTGATCGCGGGTGGACGCCTTTTGGACCGCTGTGTAACAGCCGTCACCCGTACGCGGACTCCCACCCGCGCACACGCATACTGAGGTCCATGCCACGGGTCCTGATCATCGAAGACGACCGTGCCGTCCGGGACGGCGTGCTGCTCGCCCTGCGCCGGCAGGGGCACGAGGTCGCCGCCGCCGCGACGGGCGAGGACGGTCTCGAACAGCTCCGGTCGTTCCGGCCCGAGGCCGTGGTCCTCGACCTGATGCTGCCGGGCATGTCGGGCCTGGAGGTGTGCCGCCGCATACGCGCCCACGACCAGGTGCCGATCATCATGGCCACCGCCCGCGGAGACGACACCGACATCGTCGTCGGACTGGAGTCCGGAGCCGACGACTACGTGGTCAAACCGGTCCGCGCCCGCGTCCTCGACGCCCGCATACGCGCCGTGCTCCGCCGCGTGGGCGGCGCGCCGGACGAGCAGGGCACGCCGCGCACCGAGCACCACGGCGACCTCGTCATCGACCGGGCCGGACTGACCGTCACCCACCAGGGCCGGCCGGTCGCCCTCGGCCCCTCCGAGCTGCGGCTGCTGCTCACCCTGTCCGCCTCCGCCGGGCAGGTGTTCAGCCGCCAGCAGCTCCTGGAGGCGGTGTGGGAGCACAGCTACCACGGCGACGCGCGCCTCGTGGACGCCTGCGTCAAGCGACTGCGGTCCAAGATCGGCGAAATCCCGGGCAGCCCGCGCTACGTCCACACGGTGCGCGGCTTCGGTTACCGGTTCGGCCCCCGGTGAGGATCCCGCGGGTGCTGCGCGCGCTGATCGGGCTGCGCCTGCGGCTGGTCGTGGCCTTCACCCTCGTCGCCGTCGTGGCCACGGTGACCACCGGCGCGCTGACCTTCCGCGAGGCACGCACCGGGATACTGCAGCAGAGCCAGGACACGGTGATCGAGGACTTCCGGCACCGCGTCAACACCCTGGTCCCCAACTACCGCTTCCCGCCCGACGCGGCCGACCTGCAGTCGTTCGCCGCCGACGTGTCCAGGGGCGGGCGGTCCCAGCCGTGGCGGGTGCTGGTCGCCTACCGGGAGGCCCGGGCGACCTCCGCCCCCGGGGACTCCTTCGCGGAACTGTCCCCGGCGATGCGCGAGTCCGTGCGCTCCCGCCGGGCCACCGTGTTCCAGCGCGTGACGCACGACGGCCACTCCTCACTGGTCGTCGGCATGCCCGTCACCTTCGCCGGCCAGTACAGCACCGAGCGACCTGCCTCCGGCATCGAGGTCTACCTCACCGTGCCGCAGCAGGAGGAGCAGGGCTACGTCGACGCGCTGGTCGCCGCCATCGAGCGTGCCACCGTGCCGGCCCTGGTCCTGGCCGTCCTGGTCGCCCTCCTCGCCGCCCGCGGCGTCCTGCGGCCGGTGCGGGCGCTGCGCCGGGCGACCCGCAGCATCGCCGAGGGCCGCCTGGACACCCGGCTCGCGGTGCAGGGCTCCGACGAACTCGCGGACCTGTCCCGCACCTTCAACGAGACCGCGGCGGCGCTGGAGGGCTCGGTTGCCGAGCTGCGGCGCATGGAGGCCGGCGCCCGCCGCTTCGCCGCGGACGTCTCGCACGAGCTGCGTACCCCGCTGGCGGCGATGTCGGCGGTCACGGACGTGCTGGACGAGGACGCGGCCGGCCTGGACGACGACACCGCGACGGCCGTGCGTCTCATCAGCACGGAGACCACGAAGCTGGCCGCCCTGGTGGACGACCTGATGGAGGTCTCCCGGTTCGACGCGGGCGCGGCGGCCCTGCACCTGGACGAGATCGACCTCGCCGAGTCGCTGCGGCGCACGCTCGCCTCCCGCGGCTGGCAGGACACCGTGGAGACCGCCCTGCCGCGACCGGGGGAGCTGCGCGGCCGGGTCGACCCGCGCCGCCTCGACGTGATCGTGGCGAACCTCGTCGCCAACGCCCTCAGACACGGCGCGCCCCCGATCCGCCTGGAGCTCAGTGTCCAGGACGCCCCGCACGCCGGGAGGCAGGCCGTCGTCACGGTCCGCGACGGCGGGGACGGCATCCCCGAGAGCGTCCTGCCCCATGTCTTCGACCGCTTCTACAAGTCGGCCGACGCCCGCGCCCGGAGCGAGGGCAGCGGCCTCGGGCTGGCCATCGCCTCGGAGAACGCACGCCTGCACGACGGCACCCTCCGGGCGGCCAACCACCCGGAGGGCGGCGCCGTCTTCACGGTCGTCCTGCCACTGCGGCGGGACGACACGGAGGACCGGACCGGCCACCCGCAGCGGCCCCTGGACTCCGAGCCGCACCGGCGGGCCCAGCCGCACCGGCAGGCCGACCCGGACCCGGACTCGCACCCCGACCCGGACCGGCGCTCGAAGCCGACGCCGGAAGCCGACCCGCGTGCGGACACGGCGTCGGACCCGGACCCGCACGCGGACTCGGCCATGGAGGCCCGGACATGACCCCGTCGGCAGGCTCACGGACGGCCGCCCCGGCCCCGCACCCGCGTACGTCCGGCGGCCGGCCCGGCCGAAGTGCCCGGCGCGCGCTCCCCGTTCTGCTTGCGGCGCTGCTCCCGCTCACCGCCTGCGGCATCCCCGAGACCGGAGTGGTGGAGGCGGGCGAACCCGCAACCGGCGTCCTGCGACCGGGCGTCACGGCCGCGCCGTCGGAGACCTCGCCCGAGGCTGTGCCCCTCGTCGAGGTCCCGCTCTACTTCGTCGCGGACGGCGACCTGACGGCGGTCCCCCGCACCGTGGCGGGCTCGACCGACCTCGGCAGCACCGTGCTCATGCTGTTCAAGGGTCCAGGCCCCCAGGAACGGCGGAGGGGACTGACGACCGAGCTGCCGTCCGCCGCCGTGGCTCCCACCATCCGCACCGACGGCACGGTGGTCAACGTCCGGCTGCCGCGGACCGCCGGGAGTCTCAGCGACACGGCCGTCGACCAACTGGCCTGCACGGTCGCCGCCGCCCGACTGCGGCAGGACCCGGCGCTGGGGAGCGCGCAGGTGACCGTCGAGCAACCCGGCGGCCGGCTGGCCGGCCGCTCCAGCGACGACTGCCCGTCCGGCACGGCCCGCAACGCGGCCGGGCAACCCGAGACCGCCGCGGCCCCCGGGACGGGCGGAACCGGCGGCACCGGCGGAACTGACGCCTCGTAACCGGGTCCCGCGTGCTGGACTGGAGCCCGCACGGCCCGGCCCGTGTCCGCGTGCGCCAGGTGGCCCATCCGCCGGACGCCCGGCTCGGACCACGGCGTGGTCGTACGTCTGAGCCCATGACCCCTGGGTACTCTCCGCCGCATGGCGGTGGACAGCAGGACCGAGCCGCCGCGCCGGACACCGGCTCGGCAGCGGACGAACCGCACGCTCGGGCGGGCACTGGTGCGGTGGGCGACGACGACCGATCACAAGGTGATCGGCCATCTCTACCTGGCGACCTCGTTCGGCTTCTTCCTCCTCGGCGGCGTGCTGGCCATGCTGATGCGCAGCGAACTCGCCCGTCCCGGCCTGCAGTTGTTCAGCAACCAGCAGTACAACCAGCTGTTCACCGTGCACGGCACCATCATGATGCTGCTGTTCGCCACCCCGCTGTTCGCCGGGTTCACCAACGTCATCATGCCCCTGCAGATCGGCGCCCCGGACCTCGCCTTCCCCCGGCTGAACGCGCTCTCGTACTGGATGTACCTGTTCGGCGGCCTGATGGTGGTGGCGGGATTCCTGACGCCCGGGGGAGCGGCCTCGTTCGGATGGTTCGCCTACTCCCCGCTGACCAGCGCGACCTTCAGTCCGGGCCCGGGCGGTGACCTGTGGACCATGGGCCTGGTGGTGAGCGGCGTGTCGACCACGCTCAGCGCCGTCAACTTCATCTCCACCATCATCTGCCTGCGGGCCCCCGGCATGACCATGTTCCGGATGCCGATCTTCACCTGGAACATCCTTTTCACTTCGATCCTGGTGCTGCCCGCCTTCCCCGTGCTCACCGCCGCGCTGCTGATGCTCGAGGCCGACCGGAAGTTCGGCGCGCACGTCTTCGACGCGGCGAATGGCGGGGCGCTGCTGTGGCAGCACCTGTTCTGGTTCTTCGGCCATCCCGAGGTGTACATCGTCGCGTTGCCGTTCTTCGGCATCGTCACCGAGATCATCCCGGTCTTCAGCCGCAAGCCGATCTTCGGCTACGTCAGCCTGGTCGGCGCCACCATCGCCATCACCATGCTCTCCGCGGTGGTGTGGGCCCACCACATGTTCGCCACCGGAGCCGTGCTGCTCCCCTTCTTCTCCCTCATGTCGTTCCTCATCGCCGTACCGACCGGGGTGAAGTTCTTCAACTGGATCGGCACGATGCTGCACGGCTCACTGTCCTTCGAGACACCCATGCTCTGGGCGTGCGGCTTCCTGGTGACGTTCCTGCTCGGCGGGATGAGCGGTGTCCTCATCGCCTCCCCGCCGCTGGACTTCCACCTGACGGACTCGTACTTCATCGTCGCCCACCTGCACTACGTGCTGTTCGGCACCGTCGTCTTCGCGATGTTCGCCGGCTTCTACTTCTGGTGGCCCAAGTTCACCGGCAAACTGCTCGACGAACGCATCGGGAAAATCCACTTCTGGACCCTCTTCGTCGGCTTCCAGACCACGTTCCTCGTCCAGCACTGGCTCGGCGAGCAGGGCATGCCGCGTCGCTACGCCGACTACCTGGCCGCCGACGGTTTCACCACGCTGAACACCATCAGCTCCATCGGCGCCTTCCTCCTCGGCCTGTCCACGCTGCCGTTCCTGTACAACGTCTGGCACACGCACCACTACGGCAAGAAGGTCGAGCAGGACGACCCCTGGGGCTACGGCCGTTCCCTCGAATGGGCCACCAGCAGCCCGCCGCCGCGCCACAACTTCACGTCGCTGCCCCGGATCCGCTCCGAGTCCCCGGCGTTCGACCTCCACCACCCCGACGTCACCCGACACGATCAGAGGCATGTGCAGTGAGGACCGAATCCCGACTGTTCACCGGTGTGGCGGTCTTCTTCGGCGTCGAGGCCGCGCTCTACGGCTGGTGGTCGCGCGAGCCCGCCGGCACGGCCGCGCTCGTCCTGGCCTTCCTGATGGCCTCGCTCGTCGCCTTCTTCCTGCGCGTGCAGTACCGCAGGCGCGGTCTGCGCGCCCAGGACCGCGGTCAGGGCGAGGTCGTCGACACCGCGGGCCCCGTGGACTTCTTCCCGCCGCACAGCCCCTGGCCCATCACGATCGCGCTGGCCGCCGTGGTGCTCGCCTTCGGCATCGTCTTCGGCCTGTGGCTGGCCCTGATCGGCTTCGGCCTGCTGGCCATGGGGGTCTGCGGCCTGGTCTTCCAGTACGCAGACCGGGGCGTTCAGCGCTCCGGCTCGCCCGAGTAGGGGCCCGGCCCGGAAACCGCCGCGTCCGGCGCCGCTCCGAGCGCCGGCTCCCGCTCGGGCTCCTGTCCCGGCTCTCGCTCCGGCCCCGGCTCCCCGATGTCGACCCGGTCGCCGTAGTACCACTCGCTGAGCGTCGCCCGCAGCCGTCCCACGTGCGGTGCGTCCTCGCCCTCCTTCGGGGACGGCGCGAGCGGTTCGGGAGCCCGGCGGGAGCGCAGCACGTGGTGTTCCTCCGGGTCGAGGGGCCCGTGACTCCCGGCATAGCCACCGGCGATGGTCTGGCGCACCTCGCCCGTCTCCTCGCCCTCGGCCAGGCGCTCTTGGTCGCGCTCCTGCAGCGCCAGGCAGATCCGCTTGGTGGCGACGAAGGAGAGCGGCGGCGCCAGCACGAGGGAGACCCGGAAGACCCAGGTCAGCAGGTTCAACGAGACGTCGAACGCGTGGGCGAGGATGTCGTTGCCGCCGGCCAGGAGCAGCACCCCGTAGAAGACGATCGCGGCGACACCGAGACCGGTCCGCACGGGCTTGTCCCGGGGCCGGTCGCACAGATGGTGCTCCTCGTGGTCGCCCGTCACCCACCGCTCGAAGAACGGGTAGGCGTACAGCACCGCGAACAGGGCGCCCGGCAGCAGGACCGCGGGCACCAGGACGTTCCACATGACGGTGTGGCCCGCCACCGCCGTCTCGAACGGCGGCATCAGCCGCAGCGAGCCTTCGAGGAAGCCGACGTACCAGTCGGGCTGCGAGCCGCTGGAGACGACGTCGGGCCGGTAGGGCCCGTACGCCCAGATCGGGTTGATCTGGGCCACCGCCGCGAGCACCTGTGACGACACCGAAGACCATGAAGAACAGCCCCGTGGAGTTCGTCATGAACTGCGGGAACATCGGCTTGCCCACCGCGTTGCGGTTGGTGCGGCCGCGGCCCGCCCACTGGGTGTGCTTCAGGTAGAACACCAGGATCAGATGGAGTGTCACCAGCGCCAGCAGCAGCGCGGGCACCAGCAGGATGTGCACCGAGTACAGCCGCGGGATCAGGTCGTGGCCGGGATACTCGCCGCCGAACACGAACATGCTGAGGTACGTCCCCACGACCGGGATGGACAGCATGATCCCCTGCGCGATGCGCAGCCCCGTCCCGGACAGCAGATCGTCCGGAAGGGAGTAGCCGGCGAAGCCCTCGGCGAGGGCCAGCACGAACAGCGTGACACCGATCAGCCAGTTGACCTCACGCGGCCGGCGGAACGCCCCGGTGAAGAAAATCCGCAGCAGATGCACCCCGATGGCCGACAGGAACACCAGCGCCGCCCAGTGGTGCACCTGACGGATCAGCAGCCCGCCGCGCACGTCGAAACTGATGTCCACCGTCGAGCGGTAGGCCTCCGACATGCTCACCCCCAGCAGGGGCTGGTACGAGCCGTCGTAGACGACCTCCGTCATCGACGGCTTGAAGAACAGCGTCAGCCAGACCCCGGTCAGGAGCAGCACGACGAAGCTGTACAGGGCGATCTCGCCCAGGAGGAACGACCAGTGCTCGGGAAAGGCCTTGCGCAGCAGCCCCCCGCCCGCGGAGACGGGAAGCCGCCCGTCGGCCCAGTCGACGGTGCGTTCGGCCGTGTGGCGGGCCCGCGCACCGGCGCGGGCCCTTCTCCTTAGCAGCAGCACGGCGCATGGGTTCCCCGAGCCCCGTGCCGGAAACTACGCCCCGCCTAGGTGCGGTCACCCTTCGGCTTGCCCCGTTGGTCCGGAGTGCCGTGCGGGGGCGGGGAGAACGGCTGCGGAGAGGTCGCGGGCGACACGGGGGATCCCGTGCGGGCCGCGCCCTGCTCGGGCCGTACGGCGCCCGGGTCGCCGGAGGAGGGCTCGGCACCGGAGTGCAACTGCTCCAGACGGGTCGACAGCACCTCGGTGGCCGGGACCCGGTCGGCGTGCGACCGCTCGTAGGCCAGCAGTTCCTGCACCTCGTCCGCACCCAGCGACCGGATCCGGCTCTCCAGACCGCCGATCGGCAGATGGTCGTAGTCGGGCAACGGCAGGTTGTCGCGAGCGGGGTCCGCCATGGTTCTCACTTCCCTGTGTACGGCACCTTGCGCGGGTCAGCGTCCGCCCGGGCCACCGCTGCCGAAGGAGCCGCTGCTGCCCTCGTCCCAGCGGGGCCGTTGCTGATCGGAGGCGGTGCGGCTGCCCTGGTGCCCGAGTTCGTGCGGCAGCGTGCGCTCGTCGGTCCGCGGCATCTCGTCCGGTTCCCGACGCTCCCGCACCTCCTGGACGGGCCCGTCGTCGGGCAGACGGGGCTGCTCGTCGGCCGTCGGCGGCGGGGGCTCCCGGCGCTTTTGCCGGCTGCCGAAAACGAACGCGCCGATCAGCACACCCACCACCACGACGGCCGCGATGATCAGCCAGACGGGGAAACCGCCGGAGCCGCCCGCGGCCAGATCCATCCATGCGTTGGTCATGGAGCGCGGGTACCCCCGGCCCGCGGCACCAACCCGCTCACCCCGCTCACCCCGCTCACCCCGCGCGCGACGCTCGCGTCCGCGAACGGTTGGCCTTCCTGATCGCCGCGAGCAGGTCCGCCTTCGACATCTTCGAACGGCCCTCGACGCCCAGGCGCCGCGCGACGCCGTACAGATGCTCCTTCGAGGCCTTCTCGTCGACGCCCTCGCCGCTGCGCCCGCCCCGTCCGCGGGGCCGCGCGGACTGGGGGTCGGAGGGGCCCTTGCGGCCGCCCTCCTTGCGCTCCCAGTGGTCGCCGACCTTCTCGTACTTGTGCTTGAGCGCCCCGTACGCCACCCGGTGGGCCCGCTCGCCCTCGCCGTACTCCTCGACGGCCGAGTCGTGGGCCTTGATCCAGGTGCGCCGGGCCTCCTGCGGGGAGCGTTCCAGAGTCGACGGCAGTTCCTGTCGTCCCGGCATGTCCGTGCACCTCCGTGCGTCTTCGGCGTCGTCGCCCCCGCCGGTCGCGGAGGCGGTCCACGGGTGCCCCCGCGACCCACCCGGAAAACGGCCCGGAGCCCTTGGCGGCGCCGGGCCCGGCGGTTTGGCGCCGCCGCGGGCGGCAACCCGCCCGGTGTGACATCGACGACGACTTCCCAGCAGGAACTGTTCCGTTTCCTCGAGGACCGCTTCGCGTGCGCGCAGGCGTGCACCGAGTGCGCCCGGGCCTGCGCCCTGCGGGCGAGCCTCGTGGACCCGGACGGGACCGAGAACCAGGAGCTCGTACGGCGCAGGGGCATCATGTGCGCGGAGGTCTGCGACGCGACCTGCCGGGTGCTGTCCGAGCAGAACCAGGTGGACGAGGCCGCCATCCGCGCCCAGCTGGAGTGGTGCCGGCAGGTGTGCCTGGAGAGCGCGCACGTCTTCGACGGCCACCCGGGCGCGGAGGAGAGCGCCAAGGCCTGCCGCGACTGCGCCCGCGCCTGCGGAGAGTTCCTCGCCACTCTGCGCTGAGCCCTGGGATCCGGGCGCGCGGGGGCGTTAGCCTGCCGGTATGGCGGCGACGCGGACGAACGCCGATCCCGGGCTCTTCGGCCCCGAGTCGGTCACCTGGCAGGCGCACGGTGACCCCATGATGTGGGTGGCCGGCATCCGCGCCCTCTACCTCCAGGCCCTGCACCCGCGCGCGGTGCGCGGCGTGATGCAGAACAGCGACTTCCGGCGCGACGCCTGGGGCCGGCTGATGCGCACCGCGGGCTTCGTCGGCACCACCACGTACGGCACCACCGAGGCCGCCGAGCGGGCCGGCGCCCGGGTACGGAAGATCCACCGCATGCTCGGCGCCACCGACCCCGACACGGGCGAGCGCTACGGCATCGACGAACCCGGACTGCTGCTGTGGGTGCACTGCGCCGAGATCGGCTCCTACCTGGACGTCCTCGGCCGCTCCGGCTTCCCGCTGACCGACGCGCACGCCGACCGCTACCTCGCCGAACACCGGCAGAGCGCCCGCCTCGTCGGCCTCGACCCCGACTCCGTGCCCGTGGACCGGGCCGACCTGGCCGCCTACTTCGCGCGGGTAGGGCCCGAACTGTCCGCCGGGCAGGAGGCACACGAGGTCGACGACTTCCTGCGCCGCCCGCCCGTCCACCCCCTCCTGGTCCCGGCCCGCGAGCTGCTGTGGCGGCGGGTCGCCCGTCTCGCGTACGACTCACTGCCGCCGTACGCGCACGAGCTCTACGGCAGGCCCGCGCCCCCGCCCGCCACCGTCACCCGCCGGCTGCGCGCCACGGGGACCCTGCTGCGCCGGGCCCCCGCACGTCTGCGCTGGCAGCTGCCGCCCAAGCACATCCTGCGCGCCATGGCACGGCTCGGCCCGGCCGCGCGTCCGGCGCCATACAAAATCGGACGACAAGCGGCCATACTGGACCCGCCAGGGGAGGGCGCGGCGGACTGAACCACGGGGGCGGCGAAGTCATGGGGGACAGCACGCTGATCCACGGCCGGTACCGGCTGCTCGACCGGATCGGACGCGGCGGCATGGGCGAGGTGTGGCGGGCGCGGGACGAGTCGCTGGGCCGTCGCATAGCCGTCAAGTGCCTCAAACCGCTGGGTGCGCGGCACGACCACTCCTTCGACCGCGTCCTGCGGGAGAGGTTCCGGCGCGAGGCCCGGGTGGCCGCCGCGCTCCAGCACCGCGGGGTGACCGTCGTCCACGACTTCGGCGAGTGGGAGGGCGTGCTCTTCCTGGTCATGGAGCTGCTGGAGGGGCACGACCTGAGCCGGCTCCTGGAGGCCGGCAAGGGCCATCCGCTGCCCGTCCCCGACGTCGTCGACATCGCGGAGCAGGTCGCCTCCGCGCTCGCCCACACCCACGAACAGGGCGTCGTCCACCGCGACCTCAAACCCGCGAACATCGTGCGGACCGTCGACGGCACCGTGAAGATCTGCGACTTCGGCATCGCCCGGCTCGGCCACGACGCGGGTTTCACCGCCCGGCTCACCGGCACCGGCATCGCCATGGGCACCCCGCACTACATGTCGCCCGAGCAGATCGGCGGCGATGAGGTCGACCGGCGCAGCGACCTGTACTCCCTGGGCTGCGTGCTCTACGAGATCGCCACCGGCGCCCCGCCGTTCGACCACGACGACGCCTGGGCGATCCTCGTCGGCCACCGCGACACCGAGCCCGTGCCACCCCGCGTCCACCGCCCCGAGCTGCCCGGGTACCTGGACCGGATCATCCTGGACCTGCTCGCCAAACGTCCCGGGCAGCGGCCGGACGACGCCCGCGAACTGGGGCGCCGGATCAGCGCCGGACGTACCGCACCCGCGCCTGCTCCGGTGGCGGCCCGGCCGCGCACGGGTGAGCCGCTCGGCGGTGGTGCCGGGCTGCCGCCCTGGACCCGCGGCATGACCACCGGTCCCAAGGCGACCGGCACCGGTCCGCGCCTCACGCCCCCGGTCCCCGGGGCGGGCCTGTCCGGCGCCTGGACGCCGCACCCCGCCGCGAACCGGGCCGCCACGGAGCCGATCGCCGAGAACCCGACCGCCGGCGCCCGGACCGCCGGCGCCCGGACCGCCGGCGCCCGGACCGCCGGCGCCCGGACCGCCGGCGCCCGGACCGCCGGGGACCGGGCCGCCCCGCCCGGCCCGGGCGAACGGCCGGACCCGCCGGCCGAAGCCGTCGTCAGGCTGGCCGGACGGCACAACGCGGGGCTGAGCCTGGGCCGGCTCGGCCGCTGGGCGGAGGCGGGCGAGGTGCACCGCGCGGTCGCCGCGGAACGCGAGCGCCTGCTCGGCCCCGACCACCCCGACACGCTGGCCAGCCGTCACGAGGCCGCGTTCGTCCTCGCCCGCACCGGTCGCGCCGCCGACGCGCTGCGCGCGTACAAGGGCGTCGCCGAGGCAAGGATCAGGATGCTGGGGGCCGATCACGCCGACACCCTCGCCGTCCGCCAGGAGATGGCCTACACCCTGGGCCGGCTGGGCCGGTACACCGACGCCCACCAGGTGTACGCGTCGGTCCTGGCCGCCCGCGAGCGCACCATGGGTGCCGATCACCCCGACACCCTGCGCTGCCGGCACAACCTGGCCGCCAGCCTCGGGCGGCTCGGCCGTACCGGGGAAGCCCACCGTACGGCCCGCGAGGTGGCCGCCGCCCGGGCCCGCGTGCTCGGACCCGAGCACCCCGACACCCTGGTCACCCGCTACGAGGTCGCCTACGAACTGGGGCGGCTGGACCGCTGGCAGGAGGCCCTGGCGACCTACCGCGAGGTCGCCGGCGCCCGCGCGAGAGCACTCGGACCCGACCACCCCGACACCCTGGCCGCCCGCTACGAGACCGGCGTCGCCCTGGGCCGCCTCGGCCGCCGCGGCGAAGCGCTGGCCGTGTACGAGGAGCTGACCGACGACCGCACCCGCGCCCAGGGCGCCGAGCACCCCGAGACCCTGCGCGCCCGGCAGGGCCTGGGCGTCTGCCTCGGCAGGCTGGGCCGCTGGGGAGAGGCCCTCGCCGAGGCCCGCGAGGTCCGCGCGCTCCGTGAGCGGGTGCTCGGCCCGGACCACCCGGACACGTTGGTCAGCCGCCGGGAGGTCGCCGTCGCCCTGTGCCGGCTGGGCCGCCGGCCCGCCGCCCTCACCGAGTACCGTCTGGTCGCCGCCGCCCGTGAACGCGTCCTGGGTCCCGACCACCCCGACACCCTCACCGCCCGCGACGACGAGGCCCACTGCCTGGAGCAGCTCGGCCGCGCCGCCGAGGCCACGGAGCTGTACCGCAGGGTCGCGGCAGTGCGCGGGGCGGCGGCACACTGACCGGCAGACCGGCACGGAGGGCGGGCGCCGGTGGCGGACGGTGGCCGGCGGCGGGCTGGCCGCCCCCGATCGGGCCGTGTTACCAAGAGCCATGACGACCCCGCCCAGCACCTCGCGCACCTCCCGCACCTACGACGCCGTCATCGTCGGCGGCGGCCACAACGGCCTGGTCGCCGCCGCCTACCTGGCCCGGGCCGGCCGCTCCGTGCTGGTGCTGGAACGGCTGGACCACACCGGCGGAGCGGCCGTGTCCACGCGCCCGTTCGCCGGGGTCGACGCACGGCTCTCGCGCTACTCGTACCTGGTCAGCCTGCTGCCCAGGAAGATCGTGCGGGACCTCGGCCTGGACTTCCGGGTGCGTGGCCGCACCGTCTCCTCGTACACCCCCGTCGAGCGCGGCGGGCGGCCCACCGGGCTCCTCGTCGGCGGGGGCGAGCGGCGCACGCGCGAGTCCTTCGCCCGGCTCACCGGATCGGATCGGGAGTACGCCGCCTGGCAGCGCTTCTACGCCATGACCGGCCGCGTCGCGCAGCGGGTCTTCCCGACCCTCACCGAGCCGCTGCCCACCCGGGACGAGCTGCGCCGCAGGGTCGACGACGAGGCGGCCTGGCGGGCCCTGTTCGAGGAGCCGGTCGGCGCCGCGATCGAGGAGCACTTCGTCGATGACCTGGTCCGGGGCGTGGCCCTCACCGACGCCCTGATCGGCACCTTCGCCGACGCCCACGACCCCTCCCTGCTCCAGAACCGCTGCTTCCTCTACCACGTGATCGGCGGCGGGACCGGCGCCTGGGACGTCCCGGTCGGCGGCATGGGCGCCCTCACCGACGCGCTGGCCGACGCGGCCCGCGCCGCCGGCGCCGTGCTCGCCACCGGGCACGAGGCGGTACGGATCGAGGCCGACGGCCGGACAGCCGAGGTCACCCACCGCTCGGCCGACGGCGAGCACGTCGCCGCCGCCCGCCACGTCCTGGTCAACGCCTCGCCGCAAGAACTCGCGGCGCTCACCGGCGAGGCGCCGCCGTCGCCCGCCGAGGGCGCCCAGCTCAAGGTGAACATGCTGCTGACCCGGCTCCCGCGGCTGCGCGACCCCGAGGCCGACCCGCGCGAGGCCTTCGCCGGGACCTTCCACATCGCCGAGGGCTACGAGCAGCTGGCCGCCGCGCACACCCGGGCGTCCGCCGGGGAACTGCCCGACGCGCCGCCCTCCGAGATCTACTGCCACTCGCTGACCGACCCCACCGTCCTCGGTCCGGGTCTCGCCGCGCGGGGCATGCACACCCTCACCCTGTTCGGCCTGCACACGCCGGCCCGCCTCTTCGCCCGGGACAACGACGCCGTACGCGAGGAACTGCTGAAGTCGACCCTCGCGCAGCTCGACGCCCACCTCGCCGAACCCCTCGCCGACTGCCTGGCGACCGACGCCGACGGGCGGCCCTGCATCGAGGCCAGGTCGCCGCTCGACCTCGAACGCGACCTGCGCCTGCCCGGAGGGAACATCTTCCACCGCGAGCTGTCCTGGCCCCACGCCCAGGAGGGCACCGGCCACTGGGGCGTGGAGACCGGTGTGGCGAACGTCCTGCTGTGCGGAGCGGGCGCCGTGCGCGGGGGAGGGGTGAGCGGAGTGCCGGGGCACAACGCGGCGATGGCGGTGCTGGACGGGGCGCGGGGCTGACGGGCGCGCGCATGGCCGGGACGGGGCCGGGTACCGCGACACAGCAGACATTCCGTACGCGATCCCCGCACGACAAGGAGCCCGTCATGGCGACCTCGGCCCCGTCGACCTGCAGAAGGCCCTCAACGGAGCGGGTGTTCACCGCCCCGGTGGCCCAGGCCGACGCGGACGAGGACCTCGACTGGGCCGTTTCGGTCGACTCCACGATCGTGCGGACCCATCAGCACGCGGCCGGGGTCCGTAAGAAGGGGACCTGGCCGGCGAACCCGGCGACCACGCCATCGGCCGCTCCCGCGGTGGGCTGACCACAAAGATCCACGTCGCAGCCGACGCCCGCTGCCGGCCACGCGCGTTCGTTCTCACCGCCTTCCTCTGGTCCGCCCGGTGATCCGAACGAAACTGACTGGGTCAGCAATCCTCACTGATCTTGATCGTGACCCGGTCGGTCTGTGTCACCTTGCCGTCGGTGGCGTAGAGCTCGGCGGTGTACGTCCCGGTCGGGGCGGGAGCGATCGACAGCTGGAGCCAGATGTTGATGGCCAGACCCCCGTCCTCCGGGTCCCGCTCGTTCGTGCCCGGGGCGAGGGTCGCGACCCCGTCGCTGGTCGAGCCCGGGGGCAGCTTCCGCAGTCCGGCCGTGATCGGGGAGGACCAGGTGCCCTCCACGGCTCCGATGGCGTAGGTGCGGGTCAGCCTGTTCGGCCTCGCGCAGTACTGGTTGTGGCCTTGGAACAGTGACCACGTTGCCGACGTGGTGGCGGAATCCGGCGGGGCGGCGGCCGTCGGCGCGGCGGAAGCCGGCGCCGCGCCGATCAGCGGCAGCGCGACCGCTGACGCCAGACCGACGAGTAACCCGGCTTTCCGGTGGCTCTTCTTCATCAGGACCTCCTGGGGGGAAGCGCACAAGGCGGCATGAGGCGTTGTGGACACGAGGCACTACGGGCATGAGGCAGTGTCAAGTCACCTGCCTTCCCCGCCACTTGGGGCGGTAGCCACCACGAGTGTCACGTGCGGGACGCGCCCCCAGCAAGGCCTTGTTGTATTTTCAATGACCTGTGTCCTGATAGCGCTGCCGCAGGCCGCCGCCGAGCCCGCCAGGCCCCCGGTTCGGCGCCCCGCCTCGAGCAGCGGTGCGGCATCGCCGGCCGCGACGAGAAGACCGCCACCATCTACCTGGCCGGACTCCACATCGCGGGACACTTCCTCTGGTCCGCGCGGTGATCCAAACGAAACTGCCTAGTCGGCCGACGCCGACCAGCCCACCGCCTCGACGCGCGCCGCGTCCGCCGGGCGCGCGTCGTGGAACAGGACGCGGCCGCCCGCCTCCGCGCGCACCCCGTTGACGTACGCCCCGCGGCCGACGTACAGCGGGTCGGTCGTGTACCGCCAGCGCAGGGCGAGCCGCCGCGCGGCCGGGAGGCCGGCGCTCAGTCCGTGCCAGACGCGTCCCGACCAGCCGGTGACCGAGCCCGCCGGATGCTCCCGGGGTGCCTCGCCGCGGCGAGTCGTGGTGAAGGGGACGGGCTGCCACGAGGCGCCGCCGTCGGTCGTGGACTCCAGGACCAGGGTGTCCGACCCGGGCTCGGTGTCCCACCACAGCGAGCAGCGCAGCCGCGCCCGCCCGGCCGAGGTGTCCAGCGCGGGCAGGGTCAGCGTGACCGTCGTGGAACCGGCCGTCCCCGAGAACCAGGCGGTCCGTCCGTGTGCGGGCCGCACCGGCACCGCACGCGCCAGGTTGGTGCCCGCCGCCACTCGTGGAGCCGAACCGGAACGCCAACTGCGCACCGGGTGGACGGAGTTGCCGAGGACGACGAGGAACGAGTCGGTCGTCGGGTCCAGCACCAGCGAGGTGCCCGTGAAACCGGTGTGCCCGGCCGTGCGCGGAGTCGCCATCGCGCCCATGTACCAGTGCTGGTACAGCTCGAAGCCCAGGCCGTGCTCGTCGCCCGGGAAGTCCGTGTTGAAGTCGGTGAACATCAGCTCCACGGACTCCGGCCGCAGGATGCGCGCCCGGCCGTAGGAACCGCCGTTGAGGAGCGTGCGGCCGAGGACGGCGAGGTCCCACGCGCAGGAGAACACCCCCGCGTGACCGGCCACCCCGCCCAGGCTGAAGGCGTTCTCGTCGTGCACCTCGCCCCAGACCAGCCCGCGGTCCAGGCCGGACCAGGGCTGCCGGGCGTCCTCGGTGGCCGCGATGCCCGGCCGCCAGGAGGCGGGCGGGTTGTAACGGGTGCGGCCGAGACCGAGCGGCCGGGTGATCTCCTCACGCAGCAGCACGTCCAGGGTGCGGCCCGTCACCTTCTCGAGCACCAGCTGGAGCGAGATCATGTTCAGGTCCGAGTACAGGTACGCCGTGCCGGGGGCGTTCACCGGCGCCTCGTCGTAGACGAGCCGGACCTTCTCCTCGTACGTGGGCGCGCTGTACAGCGGGATCCAGGCTCGGAACCCCGAGGTGTGGGTGAGCAGGTGACGGACCGTCACGTCCTGCTTGCCCGCGCGTCCGAAGTCCGGCAGGTACGAGGCGACCGGCGCCTCCAGCTCCAGCGTGCCCCGCTCCAGCTGCTGCACGGCGAGGATCGAGGTGAACAGCTTGGAGACCGACGCGAGGTCGAACACCGTGTCCTTGGCCATCGGGATCTGCTGCGCCGCCGGGAACTCGACACCGGTGTCGCTCGCCTCGTCGTAGGCCCGGTAGCGCACCGCCATGCCGATGGGCTCGTGCAGCGCCACCGTGCCGCCCCGGCCGGCCAGCAGCACGGCGCCCGCGTACCACGGGTGCTCGGGGGACGGGCCGAGGAAGGCCTCGGCGTCGGTGACGAGCCGGCGCAGATGGCCCGGGAGCAGCCCGGCGCGCTCGGCCGGTCCGTGCCCGAGGGTGGGGCGGCGGCCCTTGCCCGAGGCGGCCTCGGCGGGCCCGGCCGCGAACGGGGCGATGGCCAGGGCACCGCCCAGGGCCAGGGCGCCGGCGCCCAGTTGGCGCCGTGTCCATCCGTGCGTCGCCTGACCGGCCATCGAAGAGCCTCCCGCCGTCGAAGCTGAAAGTATCTTTCCCGGATCGCCGTGCGGAGTGAAACTTTCCTGTCAGGGGCGGGCTGTGTCAATGGGGCGTGCGCGGTGCGCGCGAGGGGCGGGCCCACCGTCGCACACGGCTTGACCCGCCCCGGCGACCGGCCGAGGATCATGTCATGACGCCCGGACACGGCAGCACCGTCGACGGGGTGCTGCGGCGCAGCGCCCGACGCACTCCGGCCCGCGTCGCGGTGGAGTACCGCGACCGCACCTGGACGTACGAGGAACTCGACACCGCGGTCTCCCGCGCGGCGAGCGTCCTGCTGGAGGAAGGGCTGTCCCCGGGCGACCGGGTCGCCGCCTACGGCCACAACTCCGACGCCTACCTGATCGGCTTCCTGGCCTGCGCCCGAGCCGGCCTCGTGCACGTGCCGGTCAACCAGAACCTCACCGGCGACGACCTCGCCTACCTCGTCACCCAGTCCGGCAGCGCGCTGGTCCTCACCGACCCCGGCCTCGCCCCCCGGCTCCCCGCCGGTACCCGCACCCTGCCGCTGCGCGACGCCGACGGCTCGCTCCTCGCCCGCCTCGCGTCGGCGCCCGCGTACGACGGGCCCGAACCGGGCGCCGAGGACCTGGTGCAGCTTCTCTACACCTCCGGCACCACCGCGCTGCCCAAGGGCGCGATGATGACCCACCGGGCGCTGGTGCACGAGTACCTGAGCGCCATCACGGCCCTGGACCTGAGCGCGGGCGACCGCCCCGCGCACGCGCTCCCGCTCTACCACTCGGCGCAGACCCACGTCTTCCTGCTGCCCTACCTCGCGGTCGGCGCGACCAACATCGTCCTGGACGCGCCGGACGGCGACCGCGTCTTCGACCTCGTCGAAGAGGGCCGCGTCGACAGCCTCTTCGCACCGCCCACCGTGTGGATCGGCCTCGCCAACCGCGCCGACTTCGCCACCCGCGACCTCGACGGCCTGCGCAAGGCCTACTACGGCGCGTCGATCATGCCGGTACCCGTCCTGGAGCGGCTGCGCGCACGCCTGCCGCACCTCGCCTTCTACAACTGCTTCGGCCAGAGCGAGATCGGCCCCCTCGCCACCGTCCTGGGCCCCGACGAGCACGAGGGCCGGATGGACTCCTGCGGCCGCCCCGTCCTGTTCGTCGACGCGCGCGTGGTCGACGAGGACGGCAAGGACGTGCCCGACGGCACACCCGGCGAAGTGGTGTACCGCTCCCCGCAGTTGTGCGAGGGCTACTGGGACAGGCCCGAGGAGACCGAGACCGCCTTCCGCGACGGCTGGTTCCACTCCGGCGACCTCGCCGTAAGGGACGCCGACGGCTACTTCACGATCGTCGACCGCGTGAAGGACGTCATCAACTCCGGTGGCGTGCTGGTCGCCTCGCGCCAGGTCGAGGACGCCCTCTACACCCACGGCGCCGTCGCCGAGGCGGCGGTGATCGGCCTGCCCGACGAACGGTGGATCGAGGCCGTCACGGCCGTCGTCGTGCCGCGCAGCGAGGTCACCGAGGAGGAACTGATCGCCCACGCCCGCGAGAAGCTCACCGCCTTCAAGGCGCCCAAGCGGGTCCGGTTCGTGGACGCCCTGCCGCGCAACGCCAGCGGGAAGATCCTCAAGCGGGAGCTGCGGGACCGCTTCACCGCTTCCTGACGCCGCGACTGTGCTGCCCGACCCGGCGCCGGCCGGTGAGGACCGGTGCAGGGCGGCCCTTGACCGCCCCCGACGGGACCCGCCTCGCCCACCCCGTGCGGGACGAGGGCGACCCGCCGGCCGTCCTGCCCGGCGGCCCCCGCGCGTGCCTCCGCTGCCTCGCCATGCCCTGGGTGCCGGACCCGCCGGCGACGCCCACCCGCCCCCGGGAAGCCTTCGCCGCGCCCGCCTCCGTCACCGTCCGGTCGCGCCCCGGGCACCGTCCGTGACTGGACGACCCGCGCCGGCAGCCCACCGCGCCGCCGGCTTCCTCGGACCGGGCTGATCACCGCCGAATCCCTGCCTCCCGTCCGAAAGGCACCCTCGCACGGCCTGTCGGCGGTCGGAACAGATCGCTAGGCTGGCCGCGGACGACGAAACCGGGAGGAGCACGGACGTGGCCGAGAGCACCACCCAACAGCGACCGCTCATGGGCTGGGACAAGCCGGAGCTGGATCTCAGCAACGCGCAGTGGCAGTCCAGCAGCCGTGGCCTGGGGGATGTCCAGATCGCCTTTGTCGAGGGGTTCATCGCCATGCGCAACAGCGGCAGCCCGCAGAGCCCCTCCCTGATCTTCACCCCGGCCGAATGGGGCGCGTTCGTGTCGGGAGCGCGGGAAGGGGAGTTCGACCTCACGTAGGACGACCGCGGGTGCGCCGACCGGCCGAACCGGGGTGTTTGGCCCGCCGACGGGGGGAAGTCCGTACTCCGGAGGTGAGGACCCATGAGCACCCTGCCGGTCATCGCGGCGGTCGACGGTTCGGACGACGGCCTGCGCGCCCTGGACTGGGCGCTCGACGCCGCCCACCGGCGCGAGGCACCCCTTCGAGTGGTGCACGTGCGACAGTACGCCGCCTGGGCCCAGACCGACGTCCTGGTCGCGGGCCCGCCGGACACCGCCGAGGACCCGGCGCTCGACCAGGCCCGCGCGCACCTTCAGGGGCGGGCCTACGCGGTGCCGACGGAGTACGTCGGCATGGAGGGCGTGCCGGGCGCCCTGCTGCCGGAGCTGGGCGCCGACGCCCAGTTGCTGGTGCTCGGCTCCCGGGGCCGGGGCGGCTTCACCGGCCTGCTGCTCGGCTCCAACGGCATGGCCGCCGCCCGCGACGCCGAATGCCCCGTCGTCGTGGTGCCACGCCCCGGGCGCGAGGTCCACGGCGAGGCGCCGGAGGAACCCGGCCCCCGGGTGGTGGTCGGCCTGCACGTCGACAGTCCCGACGACGCCACCCTGTCCTTCGCCTTCACCGAGGCCGAGCTGCGCGGCGCCCGCCTCCAAGTGGTCGCCGCCTACCCGTGGCCGGTGCAGACCTGGGCCGCCGCCGGGCAGATCGTGCCCCCGGTGATCGACGAGGTCTCCCTCGAGAGCGAGACCAGGGTCCTCGCCGACGGCTTCCTCGCCCCCTACCGCGAGCGCCATCCCGGCGTCCGCGCCGAGCCGTACGTCGCGCCGGGCGACGCCGCCGGACAGCTGGTCGCGAACTCCAGGGACGCCGACCTGGTCGTCGTCGGCCGCCACCGCCGGCGCCTGCTGGCCCCCGCCCGCATGATCGGCTCGGTCACCCACGCCGTCCTGCTGCACGCGGCGTCCCCGGTCGCGGTGATCCCCCCGGCTCCACCGGAGGAGTGACACCCGCCCCGCTCCGGCGTGCCTATCATCGGCCCCATGCAGGACTCGCCCGGCAGGGACACCCGGATCGCGCTCGACCTCGCGCTGACCGTCCGGCACGACGGACACGGCGCGGTCGCCGACGACCTGGCCGAACCCTCCGGGCTCACCGCCTGGGTCGAGGATCACCCGGGGCTCGTGCCGGACGGCGAGGGCTTCACCGCCGACGCCTTCGCCCTCGCCGCCGTCCGGGACGTACGGGCCGCGGCCCGCGCCCTCTTCGCCCGCGCCGTACGCCCCGGCGAGCCGAGCCCGGCCGACGCCGCCCGGCTGCTGCCCGCGCCGGAGGCGGTGCGCCGCCTGAACGAGGCCGCCGCCCGCACCCCCACGGTCCCCGTCCTCGCCTGGGCCGACGCCACCCCACCAGTGGTCCGCGCCGTACCCGCCGAGGGTGCCGGGACCGACCTCGCCGCCGCCCTCGCACAAGCCGTGATCGGCTTCCTCGCGGGGCCCGACCGGCAGCGGCTGCGGGCCTGCCACGCACCGCGCTGCGTGCGCTACTTCCTCAAGGAGCACCCCCGTCAGGAATGGTGCAAGCCCTCCTGCGGCAACCGGGCGCGAGTGGCCCGCCACCAGGAGCGGCACGGGCGGACCGCGTAGTCCGGCCGGCGCCCGCCCGCACGCCGTTCACACGGTCCGGCCACGTACCATGGCGGCATGTCGTTCCTCCGCCGCCGCAGCGCCACGCCCGCCGGGCCCGACTTCGACGTACTGGCCATGGACCCGGGCGACTGGCCCGGGAACCTCGGCGCCGGACTGCTGCCCGCGCCCGACGGCACCTGCCAGGGCGTCTTCCTGCGCTACGACCTGTTCGGCGGCCGCGGCCCCGCGATGATCATCGGCAACCTCCCGGACGGCTCCCCGGCCCGCGAGGTCCCCGAGGGGGAGATCCCCTTCGAGGTGGCCCAGCTGCTGCTCGCCCTGGAGAACGACGAGGAGATCACGGTCGTCGGCGCCGAGGACGTCCCCGTGATGCAGGGCGACAACCTGCTCGTCGTGCGCCGCCTCAAGCTCTCCGAGAGCCGGATCTCCTGCGTGCAGTTCGACCGGAGCGACGGCGTCCTGGTGACCATCGCCGCCTGGGACCGCCCCATCACCGACGATCTGTACGCCCTGCTGAAGCCGCTCCCGGCGGAGCTTTTCCAGCAGGGCTGAGAGCGTCCGGCGGTTACCGCGCGGTCGTCACCGTCACGTCGGCGGCACGTACGTACGCCACCCGGTGGCCGTACTGGATCTCGTAGTACTGGTCCTTGCCCCGCACCACCTGGCGGGACGCCCCGTCGAAGTCGACCGCGTAGTAGTACTCGCCGGGCACCTTCTCACCGACCACGTACCTCTGCCCCGCGGGCAGGGTGTACGGCAGCGGCGACACGGCCTGCGCGGGTACGCCGGCGGGGTAGGCGGCCGCCTCCGGGTACGCCCGGCCGTACACCGGGACGCCGGCGAGCCCCTTCCTCGGGGTGACCACCCGGCCCGACGCGGGCACCGCCGCCGGGCTCCTGCGCGGGTTGTGGAACCAGGCCTTCTGGCCCAGGTACCAGATGGCCGTCCAGTCGCCCCACCGGTCGGCCACCGCGTACTGCTGGCCGGTGGAGACCCGGGAGGACAGGTCGTTCACCCCGGTCGTGGGGGTGGTGCCGAGGCCGATGTCCTTGATCAGCGGCGCGTTCACGTCGTGGTCGGAGTACAGCCGCACCTCGCTGGAACCGTGCGTCGCACAGGACTCGCCCGCGCTCTCGCAGCCGGTGTACTCGGGCCGGTTGGCCCCGTAGTCGGGGCGGATCGTCACCAGGGAGGACTTCTTCCCGGCGGTCGGCTGGAGGGGGCGGCCCAGCAACTGGAAGTAGTGCCGCCAGTCCCAGTAGGGACCCGGGTCGGTGTGCATGCCCGGGATGGTCGCCGTGGTGGTGCCCGGGACGTTGTCGTGGCCGAGGACGTGCTGCCGGTCCAGCGGGATGTCGTACTTCTTGGCCAGGTACTTCACCAGCCGTGCCGACGACCGGTACATCGCCTCCGTGTACCAGGCGTCCGGCTCCGCCAGGAACCCCTCGTGCTCCAGGCCGACCGACTTGGCGTTGACGTACCAGTTGCCGGCGTGCCAGGCGACGTCCTTCGCCTTCACGTGCTGGGCGATGTGACCGTCGGTGGAGCGCAGCGTGTAGTTCCAGGACACGTAGGTGGGGTCCTGAACCATGTTGAGGACGCCGTCCCAGGTGCCCTCCGTGTCGTGCACGACGATGTAGCCGATCCGCTGGGAGTCGGGCCGGTCGCCCAGGTCGTGGTTGCCGTAGTCGCCGTCGCCGAACTCCTCGTACGGCGCCGGGATCCACTCGCAGGACACCGACGTCGGGCATTCCGTTCCGGCGGCGGACGCGGCGCGCAGGCCCGCGCCGTCCAGCTGCGAGAGGTCGGGCGCCAGGCCGGGACGGGCGGCCAGCGTGACCCGCTGGCCGGCGTCCGTGGTGCGCCGCTCGCCCGCGCGGATGACCTCGAACACGTCGTTCGCGTACGCCGCCGCCGTCGCGGCGTCCTCCGCGCCCGAGAAACGGGCCACCGCCCCGTACCAGTCGGCCGGGTCCGCACTGAGCGGCTCACCCAGGTCCCGCTGGGCGGCGGCGAGCAGCGCGGCACCGCCCGACACGTTCGCGGCCGGGTCGGTGCGCAGCGCCTCGGGACTCAGGCCGGACAGCCCGGCGGCCTTCGGCAGCGTGGTCAGCCGGGCCGGCAGATCGGTGGACGCCGACGGCGTGGCACCGTCCGCCGGGTGCAGCCGGGCACGCGCGTCGTCGCCGCGCGGGTCCTCGGAGCCCTCCGAGTGGTGGGACCGGGGCACCTCGGCCAGTGCCGTGCGGGCGTCGGTGAGGTGCAGCGGGCCGTAGCCGCCGGTCACGCTCGGCGCGCCGCCGTGCGCGTCCCAGCGGGACTGCAGGTAGGAGACACCGAGCAGGACGCTCTGCGGCACGTGGTACTCGGCCGCCGCGGTGGCGAACGCCCGCTGGAGCCGGTCCGGGGCGGGTGGCGCGTCCGGGGGCGCGGCGGCGGACGGTGCCGCGCCGAGCAGCGGCAGCAGCAGCGCCGCGGTGGCCAGGGCGGGCACGACGGGGGATCCTCGCAAAACGGCCTCCTGTGACGGTCGGGCGTGACGGGGCGTGGCGGGGTGTGCGGGGCCGGGCGTGGGTCAGTGGTACCCGGCGGTCCGACGATCCGTCAATCATGCCGTCGCATCGACGATTTCCCACGTCAGGGAGGGGTGTGGCGAGTTTCGTGGCGGCGGCCCACGGGCCTGCGCGGCGTCAGTGGCTCACACCAATGGCTCCCGCGCGGATCCGGTCCGCCGGGCACACGAAAACCGCGGTGCGCCCCGAGGGGCACACCGCGGACCATTCGTCTTTCCTGTGTTTCGTCTTCCCCGTCTTTCCTCGTCCTTCCGTCAGCGCGTGCCGACCGCCGCCCGCACGGCCCGGCGGGCCATCTGGCAGTCGTCGTGCAGCCGGCGCAGCAGCAGCCGCTGCTCCTCGCCGGTCGGCGCGGCACCCGGATGGGCCGGCGCCGACGACGCGGCGACCGTGTCGTGCATCGAACGCTGCAGGGCCGTCTCGTACGTACGGATCTCCCTGGTCAGTACGAGCATCAGGTTGACCAGGAAGGCGTCGCGTGCCGCCGTGCCCGTCGACTGGGCGATCTGGCTGATCTGACGGCGGGCCGCCGGGGCGTCGCCGAGGACGGCCCACAGCGTGGCCAGGTCGTAGCCCGGCAGATACCAGCCCGCGTGCTCCCAGTCCACCAGCACCGGTCCGGCCGGGGACATGAGGACGTTGGACAGCAGCGCGTCACCGTGGCAGAACTGGCCCATGCCCTGGCGCCCGCCGGCGTGGGCGATGCCGTGCAGCAGCTTCTGCAGGTCGCCCAGGTCCCGGTCGGTGAGCAGCCCCAGCTCGTGATAGCGGGAGATCCGGGCCGCGTAGTCGAGCGGGGCGTCGAAGGTGCCGGCCGGCGGCCGCCAGGCGTTCAGCCGGCAGACCGCTCCGATCGCGGCCCTGATGTCGGCCTGGGGCGGGGCCTCCAGGGGGTGCCGCTGCAGCGCCGCCACCCGCCCGGGCATCCGCTCGATCACCAGCGTGCCGTTGTCCGGGTCCGCCGCGATCAGTCTCGGCACCCGCACCGGAGGGCGCTGCCGGACGAACGAGCGGTATGCCCCTATCTCGTGCCGGCTGCGCTCCGCCCACGCGGGGGAGTGGTCCACTAAGCACTTGGCCACCGCCGTGCTGCGCCCGGTCGTGCCGACCAGCAGCACGGACCGGCCGCTGCGCCGCAGTACCTGGACGGGGGAGAACTCCGGGCAGATCCGGTGCACGGCGGCGATCGCCGTGCGCAGTTGGGCCCCCTGGGGGCCGGACAGGTCGATTCGACCGCTGAGCGGCTGGGTGCCGGGCCCCGCGCCGTGCCGCGCCCGGCCCGCCCCGAGCACCGGGGCCGCCGGACGCGCGGGGGCGAGATAGGGGCCGCCACCCGCCGCCGGGCGGGGGTGCAGCGAGCGCTGCGGGGCGGACACGGAGGACGATGCTGCGTACATGGGCGAGACAGATCCCTTCGTGTGCCTGCTGTGCCTGCCTGAAGAGCGGTGCCAGCCCGGTCCGTTCGGTACCGGGGGCCGGCACGTCTTCCGTAAGCCGTCGCGCCGCCCGACCGGCCGCCTGGGGCCACCCTGGGGAGTACCCCCGCGGCGACCGGGTCGGGGTGGCGCATTCCTACCTGACACCCGGCCGCCCGTGGCACACCATCTGGCGCACCCTGGCGAACGGTGGCGAATAGTCGCCCGGCAACCCGCACGGGGCTACTGTCAACTCAGCCGAGAACCTGGGGGCTTGACGTGAGCAAAGAACCCAACACCCGTCTGTCGGACCTGTTCGGCCTGGCCGGCTGGTCCAAGGGCGAACTCGCGAGGCTGGTCAACCGGCAGGCGGCGGCCATGGGCCACCCCCAACTGGCGACCGACACCTCGCGGGTGCGGCGGTGGATCGACATGGGAGAGATCCCGCGCGATCCGGTGCCGCGGGTGCTGGCGGTTCTGTTCACCGAGCGTCTCGGCCGTGTCGTGACCATCGAGGACCTCGGTCTGGTCCGGCACGGGCGTGCGGGGAAACGGCCACACGACGGGAGCGAAGAGCATCCCGACGGCGTGCCGTGGGCGCCCGAGCGGACTGCGGCGGTCCTCACCGAATTCACGGGAATGGACCTCATGCTCAACCGACGCGGCTTGGTGGGCGCGGGCGCCGCGCTCGCCGCGGGCTCCGCACTCAGCAGCGCCATGTACGACTGGCTGCACACCGACCCGGCCCTGGCGGCCGACGCCCCCGACCCCCACCCACCCCTGCACGCCGACCCCGCCGGGTTCGACCGCTACGAGGCCGCCCCCATCGGGTCGCAGGAAGTGGAGGAACTGGAGCGCTCGGTCGAGGTGTTCCGCGCCTGGGACGCCGCCCGAGGCGGCGGACTCCAGCGCAAGGCCGTGGTGGGCCAGCTCAACGAGGTGGGCGGCATGCTCTCCTACCACCACCCACCCCATCTCCAGCGGCGCCTGTGGGGCGTCGCGGCCAACCTCGCCGTCCTCGCGGGCTGGATGTCGCACGACGTCGGCCTGGAACCCACCGCCCAGAAGTACTTCGTCATCGCCGCGCACGCCGCACGCGAGGGCGGCGACCGGCCCCGGGCGGGCGAGGCGCTCTCCCGGGCGGCCCGCCAGATGGTGCACCTGGGGCGCCCCGACGAGGCCTTGGACCTCATGAAGCTCGCCCGGTCCGGCTCCGGCGAGCAGGTGCTGCCGCGCACCAAGGCCATGCTCTACACCATCGAGGCCTGGGCGCAGGCCTCCATGGGCAAGGGCCAGGCGATGCGGCGCACCCTGGGACGGGCCGAGGACCTCTTCGTCTCCGACAAGGCGGACGTGCCGCCCCCGGACTGGATGCAGACGTTCAAGGAGGAGGACCTGTACGGCATGCAGGCCCTCGCCTACCGGACGCTCGCCGAGTTCGAGCCGGGGGCCGCCGCGCACGCGCAGCACTACGCGGACAAGGCCCTGGCCCTCAGGATCGACGGCCGGCAGCGGTCGAAGATCTTCGACTATCTGTCCATGGCCTCCGCCTGCTTCATCGCCGACGACCCCGAACAGGCTGACCGGTACGCCCGCCTGGCCCTGGTGTCGATGGGCTCCAACTCCTCCCAGCGGACCTGGGACCGGCTGCGCCAGATGTACCGGCTCACCGCCGAGTACGCCGGCTACCCGAGGATCCAGGAGCTGCGCGAGGAGATCAAACTGGCGCTGCCCAAGGGCAAGTCACCCAGGGGGAAGGGGCCGGGCGGGACCGTCGCGCCGGCGTAGGAGGCCACGCACCGGACTCGCGCGGGACCACCGGGCGTCGAGTCAGGGAGTCACCCTGGCCACCAGCACGCAGGCGTCCTGACGGCTCGGAGACTCACCGAGCTCGCGCGCCACGATCCGTGCCACGTCCTGTGCCGAGCCCGTCCCCGCCAGCCGGGGGGCCAGTGAGAGGAGGTGCTCCACGGCCGCCGGTTCGAGTGCGCCGGTGTGCAGGAGCAGCAGGTCGCCCGCTTCGAGGGTCGCCCCGGCCTGCCCGGACAGCCCACGCCCCGTCCCGCCGCGGAACAGCAGCGGGGCGGGGCCCGCGGCGTCGGCCCACGTCAGGGTGCGGGTGCGGGGCCGGTAGCCGCAGTAGACGGCGCCGCGCACCGGGGGCAGGGCGGTGGTCCCGAGCAGTGCGGCGAGCCCGTCCCGCAGTCGCTCGGGCCGGGTGCCCGCCAGTGCAAGGCCGCGCAGGGCGCCGACGAGCACCGCCGGACCGTGCGCCTCGCTCCCCGGGGCTTCGAAGTCGCCGACGGTGAGCAGGGTTTCGCCGTCGACGGCGAGCGGACACGCGTCGTACCAGCCGCCGTACCGGGACCGCAGGCCCGTCGCCGGCACCGCGGGGAGGTGCGCGGCGGCCAGGTCGAGACCGGGGCGTCCCTCGTCCGGGAACCGCAGCAGACCGTGCCAGGGCGGCAGCGGCGGGTGCCGGAGCGAGTCACGGGTCTCGCTCACCGCCCGCTGGCTGCGGCGCAGTTCGCTGACGTCCCGCAGTACCGCCCACATCGACGCGGTGCTGCCGTCGGCGTCCAGGACGGGCTCGCCCATCATGTGCACGGTCCGTACGGTCCCGTCGGCGTGCACGACGCGGAACTCGCCGTCGATGGGACGGGCGTCGACGAGACAGTCCGTGACCATCGCGGTCAGCTTCGGGCGGTCGTCGGCGAGTACCACGGAGGGGAGTTCGTCGAGGCTCAGCGGGACGGACCCGGGGTCGCGGCCCAGGATCTGGAACAGCTCCCCGGACCACTCGGCCTCGTCCGTCAGCAGGTTCCACTCCGCGCTGCCGACCCGGCTGAGCAGCGAACCGGGACGTGGCGCGGGTGCCGGCCCGTCCCGCAGCTGCGCCAAGTGGGCGTCGAGGTCGGTGAGTTGATGGAGCGCCAGGTCGTACAGGGCGCGCTGCCAGCGGCCCCGGGGGTCCGCCGCGTCCTCCTGGCTGTCCCGTCGTACCGCGTCGACGTCGCCCCGCAGCCGCCGGGCCTGCGATATGAGTGCCTCGACCGAGCCGTGTCCCGGTGGCTGGGCGGCCGGGTGGTCCGCGGAGAGATGGGACGACATGACGCACTCCGATGTGCTGACGGTACGACCAAGGCGGAACCGAGGGTGACGGGAGGACCGCTACGACTGTTGCACAGCCCGCCAAGCGCCGTAAGGGATTTGGCAACACACGATACGGTGGTGCTTCCGGCATATGCCACAGTCTTCCCGGAGTGACTCGGGTACGCGTTCGGTACCCCCTGGGGTGGGGGCAAGTCGTAGGCTCGCTACGGGACTTGAGGCGCATTCGGGTCCGGGGCGTCATCGCCCTTTCGTTCGACGGACGCTTGTTCTATGCCGGGTCGTGGAGGTCCGGCCGGGGCGCCAGTTCGACGGGCGTGCGTGCGCCCGTCTCCAGCGCCCGCACTCCGGCCTCGGCGACCGCGGCGGCGGCGTATCCGTCCCAGGCACCGGGCCCGGTCACCCGGCCCCGCCGGGTGGCGTCCACCCAGCTCTGCACCTCGCGGTCGTAGGCGTCCGCGAACCGTACGAGGTAGTCCTGCGGCACCTCCTCCCGCGCGCCGCCCGCAGCCGTCACCACCATGGTGTGCTCCTGGCCGATCCGCGCACTGCCCGCCTCGCAGACGGCCTCGCAGCGCACCTCGTAGCCGAAGCCGCAGTTGACGAAGATCTCCACGTCCACCACGGCTCCGCCCTCGGTCTCGAAGAGCACGAACTGCGGATCGAGCAGGCCGCCGGGCGCACCGGCCGACGGCCGCGGACGCAGCACGGTCACCGCGCTCAGCTCCTGGCCGAGCAGCCAGCGGGCCGCGTCGATCTCGTGCGAGACGGAACTGCTGATCAGCATCGCCGAGGTGAAGTGCGGCGGGGAGGAGACGTTGCGGTGCACGCAGTGCAGCATCAACGGCCGGCCGAGACGCCCGCCGTCCAGGAGGGACTTCAGCTGCCGGTACTCGGCGTCGTAGCGCCGCATGAAACCGATCTGCGCCAGCCGCCTGCCGAGGCGTGCCTCGGCCTCGACCACGCGCAGCGCGCCCGCGGCGTCCGGCGCCATGGGCTTCTCGCACAGGACGGGCAGCCCCCGGGCGAACGCGGCCAGCAGCGCCTCCTCGTGCGCCTCGCCGGGCGAGGCGACCAGGACCGCCTCGACGCCCGGCGCGTCCAGCGCCGCCTCGGCCTCCGTGTGCACGCTCACCCCGCCGATGCCGCCCACGGCCTCCTTCGCCCGCTCGGCGTCGGGGTCCGCCACCGCGGCGACCCGGGCGCCGCTCACCACCCGGTCGAGGCGTCGTACGTGGTCGGCACCCATGTGGCCCGCGCCCAGGACCGCCACACCCAGAAGTTCACTCACGCCGCGCCCGCTCCTTCACCGTCCGCCGCACACCCGCGCGCAGCGGGTGCGTGTACGGCGGACAGGTTTTCACGCCCGTCAAGGGCCACGGGGGAGCGGAGCGGCCCCGGGCCGGAGGCGGCCGGGGCTTGTCAGTACCGCAGGACCGCCGCGATGCCGTCCGCGTCCCGGAGCGTGCCGTCCGGTACGAAGCGCACGTCGGCGCCCGTCTCTAGGCACTGCTCGACGATCTCGTCCACGATGTCCTCCCGGGCGTCGAGGTCGCCGTCCTCCGCCGGGAGCAGGTGCTCGCCGTCGTCGCGCATCGTCACCTTGAAGTTCTCCTCGACGGCCAGCAGCCGGACGCGGCCCGTGTGGGCGCTCTCCCACAGCTCGTCGACCCCGGCCGCGAAGTCCTTGCGGCCGCGGGCCGCGTCCAGCTCCCTGGCCAGTGCCTCGACCGATCCGCGCGCCTCGTCCTCGAGCACCGGCCACACCGCCTGCCACACCGCCTCGGCGGAACCGTGCGCGAGCCCGCCGTGCGGGACGAGCACCGCGTCCGCCGCCAGCGCGCCCGCCTCGTCGAACAGGGACAGCGCGGGCTCGGGACCGGTGATGTACAGCGGCCGGGGACGGGCGCGCAGCACCTTGCCCATCGCGGCGTCGGCGTCGCGCAGGAACTTGCGCGTGCCCTCGTCCCGGAACGTGCTCGGCGCGTCGCCGATCCGCTCCTGGCGCTCGGGGTCGAAGTCCTCCGCGGGCCGGTCGAGCGGGAAACCGCCGAGGTGTTCCTCCACGACCCGGCCGGCGCCGCCGTTCCACAGCTTGACGCGGTCGGCGGCGACCGACAGGACCCAGAACGGCCGTTCGGCGGCCTGTGCGGCGACAAGGTTGCGGGTCAGGAAGGTGTCCGAGAGGACCACGCGCTCGGGCACGGAACGGCTGAGGGTCCAGACCTGGTGCTCGCCGGGAGCGGCGAAGATCGCCAGACCGTCCTCGGCGTGGGTCAGGTCGACCTCGGCCATGGCCCGGTCGAGCTCACGGGACACCTCCGCGCGCCGGTCGCGGCTGACCGACGGGTCCTCCTCCAGCTGCTTCTTGGCCGCGGCGACCGCGTTGCGCAGCCGGACCCGGTCCTGGGCGTTGTCCGGTTCACGTCGGTGCGTCGGCGTCAGTACGGACACGGCCGGGTACGGGCGGGGGCGCCGCAGCTCGGCGAGGGTGGCGGGACTCAGATCGTGCTCCATGACAGCACGATAGGGCCGACGGGCATATAGGGCATTCGGAACGGAGCGCCGCTCAGCCGGAACCGTCACCGGCGGACTCCGAGCCGCAGGAGCTGCCGTCGGGCGGCAGGGAACCGTACAGCAGGAAGTCGTCGACCTTGCGGTGCACGCACTCGGAGGACGCGTAGCCGGTGTGCCCCTCGCCGCGGTTGTCCAGGACCACGGCGGAGGGGCCGAGCCGGTCGGCCGTCTCCGTCGTCCAGCGGTACGGCGTGGCCGGGTCGCCGCGGGTGCCGACCAGGAGCACCTTCGCGGTGTCGAGGTTCTTCACGTCGTCCCGGATGTAGTCGGTGCCCCTGGGCCGCCCGTAGCACATGAGCACCTGGGTGAGCCGGTACCGGCCGAAGACCGGCGAGGCCTCCTCGTACCGCGCCCGCAGCGGCCCGAGGGACGCGGTGACCTGGGCGGCGGTGGGACGGTCGGGATCGTCCGCGCAGTTGATGGCCATGAGGGCGGCCGGAAGGTTGTCCATGGGGACGTCCTCCTCGTCCGTGAGCCCGGCGCCGTCCTTGTCCGCACGGGCCGGTGCGCGCGCCGGTGCCCGGACCGGGAAGGTGACCCCGCCGGACGAGAAGCCCTCCAGGCCGCGGGTGTCGCCGTCCTCCAGCAGCTGCGCGAGCGCCCGCTCCAGCGAGGGCCACAGATCCCGGCTGTACAGCGCCTGGCCGATCGCGCCGACCATGTCCTGACCGGTGAAGGGCTCGCCGAAGGCCGACGGCACGGGGTCGGAGTCCAGGGAGCCCACGAGCCGTACGACCTGGTCCCGGGCGCTCCTCGCGTCCTGGCCGAACGGGCAGGCGACGTCCTCGACGCACCAGTCGAGGAAGTTCTCCAGCGCCGTCTGCTGTCCCCGCGCGCCGGCCAGCCCCTGCTCGGTCAGCGGTTCCGTCAGCGTGTCCACACCGTCGAGCACCATCCGGCCGACCTTGTCCGGGAACTGGGCCGCGTACACCGCGCCCAGCCGGGTTCCGTAGGAGAAACCCAGGTAGTTGAGCCGGTCGTCACCGAGCGCGCGGCGCATCACGTCCAGGTCGCGCGCGGCGTCGACCGTGCCTATGTGGGGCAGCACGGGGCCGGAGTACTTGGCGCACTCGGCGGCCCCGTCCCGCAGCCGCTTCAGCACGTCCTCCGCGTCACCCGTCCCCTCGTCCCCGTCCGTCGCCTCCATGATCTTCAAGGTGGCCGGTCCGCAGGAGACCGGGGAGGAGCGGCCGACGCCGCGCGGATCGAAGGTCACGACGTCGTAGCCGTTGGTGAGGTGCATGAACTCCTTGCCGCCGACGGCGAGTTCATTGACACCGGAACCGCCGGGGCCGCCGAAGTTCAGCAGGACGGAGCCCCGCGAGGCGCCGGTCGCCCGGTACCGGGCGAGGGCCACGTCGAGGGTCCTGCCCCTGGGCCGCGCGTAGTCGACGGGGACGGTGACCTTGCCGCACTGCAGGTCCTTCGGCATCTCCGTGCCCTCGCACGCCGACCACTTGACCTTCTGGTCGTAGAACCGGGACAGGCCGGACCCGGCGTCCCGCGGGGTCACGGGGGCCGCGGTGGCCGTGGCGTTCGCGGCGGGCAGTCCCGCACCCAGCAGGGCCAGGCCGAGCGCTCCGGTGACCGCGCAGCGCCGGACCGAGGGCCGAGTCTCCAGCTTGGCCTGCATCGATGCCTCCCGGGCGCCCCGTCGCGGACCGGTGGTCGGCGCCCTCGCTCACCATAAGCGGGCATCGCACCCCGCGCCTCCGGGCGACCGCGCACCGGGCGGGGCACCGCTTGTTCGATGAACCGCCCACTCGATGGGGTGAAAGACCGATAAGCCATAACTCGGATGGTGCGCCCGCGTTTTAACCGGTGCGGGCGAGCGCCCGCGACCATGTCTGGAAGGCAGGGAACCTCATGAGAAGGGTTACCCGAAACGGTGTGCTCGCCGTCGCCGCGTCGGGCGCGCTGGCCGTGACGATGCCGGCGTGCGCGGCGTTCGCGTCCGACGGTGCGGGCGCCGACGGATCCTCGGCCGGTTCACCCGGACTGATCTCCGGCAACACGGTCCAGCTCCCGGTGGACGTGCCGGTCAACGTGTGCGGCAACACCGTGAACGTGGCGGGGCTCCTCAACCCGGCCGCGGGCAACAGCTGCGCCAACACCGGGGAGACGGCGGCCTCGCACCACGGGGCACAAGCCCCGGGGGGCACGTCCGACAGCGGGTCCGGGGGCACGTCCACAGGTACGTCGGGCGGCGCGGTCGCCGAGGGAGGCGGAGCGGATTCGCCGGGCGTGCTCTCCGGCAACGGGGTGCAGCTGCCGGTGCACCTCCCGGTGAACGTCAGCGGCAACAGTGTCGACGTGGTCGGCGTCGGCAACCCGGCCGTCGGCAACGAGTCGGTCAACGACTCCGGCGACACCCCGGAACCCGTACTGCCCCCGGCGGAGCCCGAGCCGTCCGCCCCGGAGGAGGAGCGCGCCGGGCCCGGACCGTCCCAGCACGCCGCGCCGCCGCGGGAACAGGTCGCCCTCGCCCACACCGGGGCGGACGGCACCCTGCCCGCCCTCGCCGGCAGCGCCGCACTCGTGCTGGGTGGCGCCGCCCTCTACCGCCGCTTCCGGCCGGGCACCCGGGGCTGAGCGCGCCGACCGGGGCGCCGTCCCCGCCGAAGGCGTCCCGGCCTCAGGCGTGTCCCGTGTGGAAGCGCCGGTGCAGGGCGTGGATCTCCTCGGTGAGCTCCGGCACCGGCCCCTCCACGATCACGCCGGGCGCCACCTCCCGCACGGGAAGCGGCCGCACCGGCGGCACGGGAACGCCCAACTCCGTCAGCCACGCCACCAGTTGTTCCGACGAGGCGACGTACACGATGCGCCCGAGGCCCACCCACGCGTGTGCGGCGGCGCACATCGGGCAGTGCTCGCCGGACGTGTACACCGTGGCCGCGGCGCGCTCCTCGGGGGTCAGCCGGGCGGCGGACCAGCGCGCGAGCTCGAACTCCGGGTGGCGGGTCCGGTCGCCGGAGGCCACCCGGTTGCGGTCCTCGGTCAGCACCGTGCCGTCCCCGCCCACCAGCACCGAACCGAACGGCTCGTCGCCGGCCCCCATTGCCTCGGCCGCCAGCTCCACGCAACGGCGCAGGTGGGGCAGTTCGGCGTCCTTCACGACCATGGCGTACGGCCCTCCTCGTGACGTGATCCTCACGTGATCTCTCCGCCCAGCCTATGTCTCCTCGCCGGAGCATCTTGCTATCGGCATTCGCGCGAGTTAGAGTCTCTAACGAAAGGGAGTAGCACTAGCCAGTCGAGGCAAGAGGAGCACCATGTCCACCGCAACCCCGCAGCCGCACGCCCCGCACACCGTCCTGGGAGCCGGCCCCGCCGGCACCGCGCTCGCCCGTGAGCTGGTGCGCCGGGGGCACCCCGTCCGGCTGGTGGACCGCAGGGGAGCGGGCCCCGAGATCGAGGGCGTCGAGCGCGTCGCCGCCGACGTGAGCACGGCCGACGGCGCCCGTGCCGCCGTAAGGGACGCCGCCGTCGTGTACCACTGCGTCAACGTCGCCTATCACCTCCAGGTCGAGGTGATGCCCCGGGTTCAGGAGGCCGTCCTGGCCGCCGTGGAGGCGAGCGGCGCCCGGCTGGTCGTACTCGACACGCTCTACCCGTACGGCGAGACCGGGGGAGCGGTGATGACCGAGGACAGTCCCTGGAAGGCGACCAGCCGTAAGGGCCGGATGCGCGCCGAACTGGACGAGCGGTACCTCGCCGCCCACCGGTCGGGCCGGGCCCGCGTGGTCCTCGGTCGCAGTGCCGACTTCGTCGGGCCCGGCGTTCTCAACTCGTCCCTGGGGGCGGCGGTCTTCCCCGGCGCGCTCACCGGCGGGGACGTCGTGGCCATGGGCGACATCGAACTTCCGCACAGCTACACCGGCATGGCGGACGTGGCGGCCGGCCTCGCCACGCTCGGTGAGCGTCCCGACGGCGACGGCCGCGTCTGGCACCTGCCGACCGCGCCCGCCGTCAGCACACGCGAGATCCACGCGATGGTCGAGAAGCGGGTGGGCCGCCCGCTGAGTGTCGTGGTGCTCGACCGGCCCCGCGCCTTCGGCCCGTTCGACGAGCAGATGATGGCCGAGTACGAGGAGATGTTCTACCAGCACACGGAGCCGCAGATCATGGACTCCGGTGCCTTCGAGCGGTTCTTCGGGGCCGCCCCGACGCCGCTCGCCGACACCGTGGACGCGACCGTCACCTGGTACGAGGCGTGGCTCCGCAACCGGTGACGGTCGAGTCCGTCCTCAACGGCCCGGGCGTGCCCTGGACCGGTCCAGGGCGGCCACGCCGACCGCGGCCAGACCGATCTGGATGAGCCACTCGATCCAGTCGACGCCGTTGGTGTCGGCCACGTCGAACGCCGACGCGATCCACGATCCGACGAGCGCGGCCACGATGCCGACAAGGATCGTCCACAGAACGCCGATGCGCTGCCGGCCCGGAACGACCAGCCGGCCCAGCACACCGATGACGACACCGATGACGATGGCGCTGATAATGCCGTCGATCTCCATCTCCACCCCTTCGTGTCAGGAACCCCGCAGTGGTGCGTCTGCCCACTGCGGGCGGGTGCAGTCCGCCGGTGTCACCCGCCGTCGACCGCGGGCACGGGCGACGGGCCGGTCCGCGAGTGCGGGACCGGCCCGTGCCGTTTCCTTCCGGTGCGTCTAGTGCCTGCGTGGAGCGCTCCGCGCCGCCGTACCGGCGCAGACCGTGCCCAGGACCACGGCCAGGGCGCCGATGACGATGTTGTTCCAGATGACGCCGGCGTCGGGACTGGAGCCGACGATCCACGGCGAGATGATCATCCAGACGCCGATCGCGCACATGGCCCAGCTGAGGCCGTACATGCGCTCGGGGGCGCGGGTGAATCCGAGGGCCAGCAGACCGATGGCGATGCCCATGATCAGGTTGTGGGCCACGAGTGAGGGCTGGCTGGTGGTGAAGTGGAGTATCCACGGGGACACGGCACAGTAGAGGCCGAGCAGGAACACCGGCCCGTCCACGAGTGCCACGTCGCGACCACCGAGCATGCGCGCGTAGCGCGCCTGCATTTCCGGGGCGTCCGGGTGACTGGTGATGTCACCTCGGGTATGCGAGACGTTGGCCATGAGTCGTCTCCTTTGACTTGCAGGGCCATCCGCTTCTGGTGCGGTGTGCGGTAGCGCCGCATACCTACATTCTGCTCTTATTGCGCCCTTATGTGTAGAGGTGGGCGGCCCGCGATCCGAGCCGTCCGGTCCGCTTTGTCACGCCCGTGTGAATTCCGGGACCGGCATCCGAGACCGGTCCGGTTCTCCTTGACCGTCCTCGACCGCGGCTGCCACGATCGGCGGCATGACAACGCGACCGGACCTCACGCGGCGACGCCACGTCGACCTCGCGCGCGTCTCCAGCGCCTCCTGTCGCACCGCGGCCTGATCCCGCCGATCCGCCGCCTCGCCTCC
Organism: Streptomyces sp. NPDC093065; assembly: GCF_044754585.1. Lineage (NCBI taxonomy): Bacteria > Bacillati > Actinomycetota > Actinomycetes > Kitasatosporales > Streptomycetaceae > Streptomyces > Streptomyces sp. NPDC093065. The sequence continues at coordinate 112,469 of NZ_JBIVPJ010000018.1, forward strand.
ACCTCGCCGCACCGCTCCGGCACCCGTCCGCCGGCGGCTGCCCCCACCGTCTGAACCCGGCCGCACCCGCAAACCGGTCGGGCCCGGTGCTTCCCATGTCCCGGCCGACGTGCTCCCGCGGGGGAGAGCCCGCCGGGCGTTCCGCCGCGCCCGCCTTCCCGAAAAGAGGACCCATGGCCACCGTCCTGTCCGTCTCCGGCAGTCCGTCCGCCTCCTCCCGCACCAACCGGCTGCTGCGCCACCTCGACGAGCGGCTGACCGCACAGGGCCACGAGGTGATACAGCTCGACGTCCGCAGCGTCCCCGCCCAGGCCCTGCTCGGCGCCGACTTCGGGCATCCCGCGATCAGCGAGGCCGCCGGGCTGTTCGCCCGAGCCGACGGCGTCGTCGTCGGCACCCCCGTCTACAAGGCGTCGTACTCCGGTGTCCTGAAGGCCCTGCTCGACCTGCTCCCGCAGTACGCCCTCACCGGCAAGACGGTGCTGCCGCTGGCCACGGGAGGTTCCACCGCCCACGTCCTGGCGATCGACTACGCGCTCCGCCCCGTGCTGAGCTCCATGGGCGCGGCGCACGTCGTGCAGGGCTGGTTCACCCTGGACCGGGACATCACGGCCCACGAAGACGGCACGATCACCGTCGCCCCGAGCGCCGCGGAGGCTCTGGACCACGTGGTCGACCAGTTCTCGGCGGCCCTGGCCGCCCGCCCGGCCGTCGGCCCGGTCGCCGCCGCGCCGACGCCCCCGGCGCTGGCCGCGGCGGGCTGAACCGCGCGCACCGCATCCCCCCCCGGGGGGCGTGGCGTCCGCCGTCCGCCCGATCTGCCCCGTCCGCCCGCCCCGCACCGGGCCGGCAGCGCGTCCACCTCACGAACGGAGCCTCCGTGTCCGCCCTCACCTTCCACTGGTTCCTGCCCACCAGCGGTGACAGCCGCGATGTCGTAGGCGGTGGCCACGGCGCCCCGGCCACCGACTCCGGGCGCAACCGGCCGCCGACAGTGGCCTATCTGACCCAGATAGCCCGCGCCGCCGAGGACCTCGGCTTCGTCGGCGCGCTCACCCCCACCGGCGCCTGGTGCGAGGACGCGTGGCTGACCACCGCCATGGTCTCCCAGGCGACCGAGCGGCTGAAGTTCCTGGTCGCGTTCCGTCCCGGATTCGTCTCGCCCACGCTCGCCGCACAGATGGCGTCCACCTTCCAGCGGCAGACCGGCGGACGGCTCCTGCTCAACGTCGTCACCGGCGGCGAGAGCCGCGAGCAGCGGGCCTACGGGGACTTTCTGGACAAGGACGCCCGTTACCGCCGTACCGGTGAATTCCTGCACGTAGTCAGGGAGTTGTGGGCGGGCGGGACCGTGAACCTGCGCGGCGAGCACCTGAGCGTGCAGGACGCCAAGCTGGTGCGTGTGCCCGACCCCGTGCCCGAGGTGTACTTCGGCGGCTCCTCACCCGCCGCCCTCGAGGTCGCCGCGCGGCACGTCGACGTGTACCTCACCTGGGGCGAGCCGCCCGAGCAGGTGGCCGGCAAGATCGCCCGGATGCGGGAGTCGGCCGCGAAGAAGGGCCGCGCCCTGCGTTTCGGCATCCGGCTGCACGTCATCACCCGGGACAGCGCGGAGCAGGCCTGGACCGAGGCGCACCGGCTGCTCGACGGCTTCGATCCGGAGACCGTTCGCGCCGTGCAGGCCGGCCTCGCCCGCAGCGAGTCCGAGGGGCAGCGGCGCATGCTCGCCCTGCACGGTGGATCCCGCGACGCCCTGGAGATCCACCCCAACCTGTGGGCCGGCATCGGCCTGGTGCGTGGCGGCGCGGGCACCGCCCTGGTCGGCAGCCACGACGAGGTCGCGGACCGGATCGCCGAGTACCACGCCCTCGGCATCGACGAGTTCGTCCTCTCCGGATACCCGCACCTGGAGGAGGCCTACTGGTTCGGCGAGGGCGTGCTGCCACGACTCGCCGCCCGGGGGCTGTGGCGCCATCCAGCCCGTGTGTCCGCCGGGCGCGGCGCGGTGCCCCTGCCGGTCGCGGTCTGACAGCCGCCCGTCCGGTCGTCGGACCGGTCGAGGATCAACTCGGGTGCGAGGCAGTTGAGTTGAACTGGTCTACACCCTTGACTGGTACAGACCAACGCGGTTGAGTGTGCCTCCACACCCCCCTCCACGGCCGCCCCCACGCCGTGGCCGGTTCCACCGGCACGCGCGCACAGGGCTCCGCTCCGCTGTGTCCCCGTACGGGAGCGGCCGTGCTCCGCAGAAGGAGACAAGCCTGTGTCGAGGCGCCGTATATCCGCCGTGGTGACCGCACTCGCCCTCGCGGGCGCCGTGCCGTTGCTCATGCCCGCCGACGAAGCGTCGGCCGCCGCGTGTTCGAGCTACCCGGCCTGGTCGGCCGGCGCGAACTACAACGCGGGCGACATCGTCCGCTACACCGACGGCAAGGCCTACATCGCCGAGCACGCCAACCCGGGTTACGACCCGCTCATCAGCACCTGGTACTGGGACCCGTACGCCTGTGACGGCGGCTCGCAGACGCCGGTCGGCGACTTCGTCGTCAGCGAGGCCCAGTTCAACCAGATGTTCCCGGGCAGAAACAGCTTCTACACCTACAGCGGCCTCACCGCCGCGCTCAGCGCCTACCCCGGCTTCGCCAACACCGGCAGCGACACCACCAAGAAGCAGGAGGCCGCCGCCTTCCTCGCCAACGTCAGCCACGAGACCGGCGGCCTGGTGTACGTCGTCGAGCAGAACACCGCCAACTACCCCCACTACTGCGACTGGAACCAGCCCTACGGCTGCCCGGCCGGCCAGGCCGCCTACTACGGGCGCGGGCCGATCCAGCTCAGCTGGAACTTCAACTACAAGGCCGCGGGCGACGCGCTCGGCATCGACCTGCTGGGCAACCCCTGGCTGGTGCAGAACGACGCGGCCGTGGCCTGGAAGACCGGCCTGTGGTACTGGAACACCCAGTCCGGGCCCGGCAGCATGACGGCACACAACGCGATGGTCAACGGCGCCGGCTTCGGCCAGACCATCCGCTCCATCAACGGGTCCCTGGAGTGCGACGGCAGGAACCCCGCCCAGGTCCAGAGCCGCGTCACGAAGTACCAGCAGTTCGCCCAGATCCTCGGCGTCTCCCCGGGCGGGAATCTCTACTGCTGACGCCGCCCGGGTGTGCGAAACTCCGCCGATGACCTCGGAAACGATCACCGCGGAGTCCGCGGGCACCTGGCACCTCGGCGACCTGCCCGTCCGCCGCGTCGGCTTCGGCGCGATGCGGCTGACGGGCAGCGCCGCCTTCCATCTCGGCACCCCGAGCGACCGCGAACGCTCCCTGGCCGTACTGCGCCGGGCCGTCGAACTCGGCGTCAACCACATCGACACCGCCGCCTTCTACTTCTCCTCCCTGCGCTCCGCCAACGAACTGATCAACAGCGCGCTCGCCCCCTACGCCGACGACCTGGTCGTCGCCACCAAGGTCGGCCCGTACCGCGACTGGTCGGGGGAGTGGGGCACCTCCGCCCGCCCCGAGGACCTGCGTGCCCACGTGGAGGAGAACCTGCGCCAGCTCGGCCGCGACCACCTCGACGTCGTCTACCTGCGCCGCATGCGGCAGGAGTCGATCACCGACCACTTCGGCGCCCTGGCCGAGCTGCGCGAGGCCGGCCTGATCCGCCACCTCGGCCTCTCCGACGTGGAGCCGCGACACCTCGCCGAGGCGCAGGCCGTCGCACCCGTGGTCGCGGTGCAGAACCGGTACGGACTGAGCTTCCACGACCCCGCCACCGACGCGCTCCTGGCCCAGTGCCGAGCCCGGGGCGTCGCCTTCGTGCCGTTCTACGCCATCGCCGGCGAGGCCGGACCGCGCGGTGCCGGCACCGCCCACGAGGACGACGTGCGCGCGGTGGCCCGGGCGCACGGGGCGAGCCCCGCGCAGGTCCGGATCGCCTGGACCCTGCACCAGGGCCCGCACGTCCTGGCCATCCCCGGCACCGGCGACCCCGGGCACCTCGCCGAGAACGTCGCCGCGGGCGCCCTGCGCCTCACCGACGAGGAACTGGCACGGCTCGACGGTGCCCGCACGGGCTGACCCGCGACGCACGGCGCCGTCCCCTGGAGCGGGGACTTGGCGTCCGGTGCGTTTTACGTATAACCTCTCCCGTCAATCGCCCGTCCCGGAAGGTGCCGATGACACGCATCGCCCTGGTCGCCCTCGTCGTCGACGACTACGACGAGGCGATCCGCTTCTACACCGAGGCCCTCGGCTTCCGCCTCGCCGAGGACACGCCCCGGCCCGACGGCTCCCGCTGGGTCGTCGTGGAGCCCGGCGGTCCGGAGCGGGGCACCGCCCTGCTGCTGGCCCGCGCCAAGGGCGACGCCCAGCGCGCCAGGGTCGGCGACCAGACCGGCGGGCGGGTCGGCTTCTTCCTCCACACCGACGACTTCGCCCGCGACCACGCCCGCATGGCGGCGGCCGGCGTGACCTTCCTGGAGGAGCCCCGCCACGAGCCCTACGGCTCGGTCGCCGTCTTCCAGGACCTGTACGGCAACCGCTGGGACCTGCTCCAGCCCGCCACCCCCTGACCGTCCCCCGCTCCACGCGCCACACCCGCACGTCGCATCCGTCCCCGCATCCGCGCCCAGAACCGCCGAGGAACCTCCGCACATGTCATCTACGCGCATAGACACCGAGACCCTCCGCCGCCTCCCCAAGGCGGTCCTCCACGACCACCTCGACGGCGGCCTGCGCCCCGCGACCGTCGTCGAGCTGGCGGAGAGCGCCGGCCACACCCTGCCCACCACCGACCCCGACGAGCTGGCCGCCTGGTACTACGAGGCCGCCAACTCCGGGGACCTCGTGCGCTACATCGCCACGTTCGAGCACACCCTCGCCGTGATGCAGAACCGCGAGGGGCTGTTGCGCACCGCCGAGGAGTACGTCCTCGACCTCGCCGCCGACGGCGTCGTCTACGGCGAGGTCCGCTACGCCCCCGAGCTGAACACCGGGGGCGGCCTGTCGATGAGCGAGGTCGTGGAGACCGTCCAGGAGGGGCTCGCCGCCGGCATGGCCAAGGCGGCCGCCGCCGGGACACCCGTACGGGTCGGCACCCTGCTCTGCGGCATGCGGATGTTCGACCGGGTCCGCGAGGCCGCCGACCTCGCCGTCGCCTTCCGGGACGCCGGTGTCGTCGGCTTCGACATCGCCGGCGCCGAGGACGGCTTCCCGCCCGCCGACCACCTCGCCGCCTTCGAGCACCTGCGCCGCGAGAACGTGCCCTTCACCATCCACGCCGGCGAGGCGCACGGGCTGCCCAGCATCCACCAGGCCCTCCAGGTGTGCGGCGCCCAGCGCCTCGGCCACGGCGTGCGCATCACCGACGACATCCCCGACCTCGCCGCCGGCAAGCTCGGCCGGCTCGCCGCCTGGGTGCGCGACCGCCGGATCGCCCTGGAGATGTGCCCGACCTCCAACCTCCAGACCGGCGCCGCCACCTCGATCGCCGAGCACCCCATCACCGCCCTGAAGGACCTCGGCTTCCGCGTCACCCTCAACACCGACAACCGTCTGGTCTCGGGCACGACCATGACGCGCGAGATGTCCCTGCTGGTCGAGGAGGCCGGCTGGAGCGCCGAGGACCTGCGCACGGTCACCGTGAACGCCCTCAAGAGCGCCTTCCTCCCCTACGACGAGCGCAAGGCCCTCATCGAGGACGTCGTGCTGCCGGGCTACGCGTCCGCGCTCTGAACGAGCCCGCGCGCATAGGCGGCCTGTCCGACGTGCTGGAGATCGTCGGACAGGACGCTGACCAGCCGCACCGCGAGCGTGACCGGCGGATCCCAGTTGTCGTCGACGACCCGCTCCAGGTCCTTGGCGCTCAGGGAGCGCAGAGCGGTGAGCGTCTGCTCGTGCACGGCGTCGTGGTAGCCGGTCAGCAGGTCGTCCGAGTCGACCCGCACCTTCGCGACCTCGGCCGGGCTGTGCCCGTACCCGGTGTCCCGGCGGGGCAGCCCCAGGCCGAAGCGTTCCTCCCACCCTCCGGTGAGCCACACCTGGTCGAGCCCGAAGGCGTCGGCGACGTGGTCGTCCTGGACGCGGGTGAGATGCCAGACCAGCCAGGCCACGGAGTTGGCGTCGGCGGCGGGGCGGGCGTTCAGGCCGTCGGGGTCCAGGCCCTCGACGGCGGCGTGGACTTCTTCCTGGATACGGCCGTAGCCCTCGATGAGGATGTCCTTCGCATGCATACGTCCACCATCGCGCAGTCGGCCCGTGCGCGCTTCCCGTTCACACGCCTGCCGTCTCCAGCAGCCCCATCAGCGCCCGCGCCGCCGGGCTGGTGGCCGCCGCGGGCGGCAGCAGCGCGATGGTCTCGTACTCCGTCCCGTCCGCGTCCTTGAGCGGCAGCGAGGTCAGCGCGGCCCGCTTGTGCCGGAAGTGACGCGGCACCACCGCGATGCCGAGGTTCTCGTCGATCAGGTCGAGCAGCCCGTGCACGTCGTTCACCTCCAGCGGCACGGTCCGTCGCACGCCCGCCGCGGCGAACACGGCGTCGGTCACGCGGCGCGGACCCCAGTCCGGGTGGAAGTCGACGAACACCTCGTCGGCCAGGTCGTGCGGGGTGAGCACCGCGCCGTCCGCCGCCAGCCGGTGGTCCGGGTGGCACAGCACCGTCATCGGCTCGCCCGCCAGCGAGACCGAGCGCAGCTGGTCCGTGTCCGCCTGCGTGCGGTAGGCGAAGGCCAGGTCGAGCCGCCCCGCCGCGACCTCCTCCGCCAGCTCCCCGGAGCCCGCCTGCCGCAGCCGGATCTCCACGTCGGGATGCCGTCGCCTGAAGCCCGCCAGCAGCCCGGCCACCGGCACCCCCGCGATGCACTGCTCGGCGCCCAGCGACAGCGTCCCGCGCAGCACCCCCTGCACCGCCGCGACCGCCTCGTGCGCCGAGCGCACCTGGGCGAGGATCCGCCGCGCCTCGTCCAGCAGCGCCCGCCCCGCCTCCGTCAGCGTCACCCGGCGGGTCGTGCGCACGAACAGCGGCGCCCGCAGCTCCCGCTCCAGCGCCCGGATCGACGCCGAAAGACCCGACTGGGACACCAGCAGCCGTTCCGCCGCCCGGGTGAAGTGCTGGTCCTCGGCGACCGCCACGAAGTGCTGGAGATGACGCAGTTCCATGACTCAGAAGCCTAACCGCGCAATCCCATCGGATTCTTCTGTTGGACCACTGCCCGCAGGTCACGCGAGAGTGGAGGACGGTTCCACCCAAGCCCCGTACCTCGGGGGCCAACCCCTCTGGAGTCGCGTTGTACACCGCACACCCCGACCGCTACGCGGAGATGCCCTACCGGCGCACCGGACGCAGCGGTCTGAAGCTCCCCGCGCTCTCGCTCGGCCTGTGGCACAACTTCGGCCCGGACCGCCCCGTCGAGACCCAGCGCGCCATCCTGCGCCGCGCCTTCGACCTCGGCGTCACCCACTTTGACCTCGCCAACAACTACGGCCCGCCGCCCGGATCGGCCGAGTCGGCGCTCGGCGAGGCCCTGAAGGCCGACTTCGGTGCGTACCGCGACGAGCTGGTGATCTCCACCAAGGCCGGCTATCTGATGTGGCCCGGCCCGTACGGCGAGTGGGGCTCGCGCAAGTCCCTGCTGTCGTCCCTGGACCAGAGCCTGACCCGCATGGGTCTGGACCACGTCGACATCTTCTACTCGCACCGCCCCGACCCGGACACTCCGCTGGAGGAGACGATGGGCGCCCTGCACACGGCGGTGCAGCAGGGCAAGGCGCTCTACGTCGGCGTCTCCAACTACTCGCCGGAGCAGACCCGCGAGGCCGCCCGCATCCTCGCCGGCCTGGGCACCCCGCTGCTGATCCACCAGCCGCGCTACTCCATGCTCGACCGCCGCCCCGAGACCAGCGGCCTGCTGGACACCCTCGACGAGCTGCAGGTCGGCTCCATCGCCTACTCCCCGCTCGAGCAGGGCCTGCTGACCGGCCGCTACCTGAACGGCATCCCGGAGGACTCCCGGGCCGCGAGCGACAGCCCCTTCCTCAACTCCGACGCGGTCACCGAGGAACTGGTCGGCAAGCTGCGCACCCTGAACGAGATCGCCGGCGCCCGCGGCCAGTCGCTGGCCCAGACGGCCCTGGCCTGGGTCCTGCGGCAGGGCAGGGTGACCTCGGCCCTGGTCGGCGCGAGCAGCCCGCGGCAGCTCGAGGACAGCGTCGCGGCCATCGGAAACCTCGACTTCGACGCCGACGAACTGGCCCGCATCGACAAGGTCGTCAAGGGCTAGGACCCGGGCGGGAGACACATGCGCCGATGCCGGAGGCGGCCCGCCTCCGGCATCGGCGCATGTGCGCGTCCGGCCGCGCTCAGGCCCCAGCGGGCACCCGGTCCAGGAAGCCGAACACCGACCGGATGCGGTCCTCGCCGTCCAGCGTGATCACGTCGAACCCGGCCACCGGTGCCGGCCCTCCCGCCGACCCACTGACCAGCTCCCAGGAGAAGCGCGCCGTGTCGTGGTGTCCGTCGACGGCACCCGACAGCCGGAAGGAGAAGCCGGGGAACTGCTCCTGCGCCGCGGCCACCACGGCGGCGATCTGCCCGTGGCCGCGCACGTCGGCCAGCGGGTCGGTGTATCCGCCGTCCTCGGTCCAGGCCGCGGCGACCGCCTCGGCCACGGCGTCCGGGGCCGCGTTCCAGGCCTCGAAGTAGCGGGCGACGGCATCCTCGTAACGACGGGTGGGTGCGGACATGGCGATCAGCCTCCAATGGGATGGGTGCGCTGGTCAGGGGCCGGATCCCGGTCCCGGTGACCTGGTACGACCACACTGCCCGCATCCGCGGGCACCGTCGATTACCCCCGGGGTCATGGCACCCGAGCGGCATTTCGGCCAACCCGCGCCGCGAATATGCCAGGAGACTGGCCGGAAATTCATGGTGACAGTGGTTCAGTCGTGAACATACTCACCACTAGGGCCTCTCACACCATGCGACAGCGCCCTCACGCACAGCACACGAGCCGCACGGACGTCATGCCGGACCGGCAGGCGGGCTGGGTGACGGGGGAGGGTAGCAGTGCACGACGAGTTCCTGTGCCATGTCACGGCCTACGGTGTCTGTGACGGCCGGCGTATCGGTGTCCCCCTGGGTACCTACCGGGCCCCCACGCTCGCGCTGGCCCTGTGGTGGCTGCGGGACCGGGCGGCGTGGATCGCCGAGCGGCTGGATCCGCAGCCCGACACCCCCCACTTACCCCGCGGCGCCCTGACTCCCGTCGCCGACGACGCGCCCGACGTGCCGCGCATGCTGCGCACCTGGTGCGCCGACGACATACAACAGGAGCTGGTCGCCGACGAGTTGGCCGCGGGACACCTGGTGCGCGTCGCGACCAGTGACGAGACCACGGAGTACGAGCTGATGGCCGAGTCCGTGGACGCGCTGCGCATGCAGCGGGCCGCCCCGCCCCTGGTCGTCCCCGTCGCCTGAGCCCGCCCCGTGCCGCCCCTCCCGCAGACTTCAGGGCCGGGCCCGGCCGGACCGCCCGCCCACCCACCGCGCGAGCAACGCGCCCAGGAACCCGGCGACGAGTCCCCACAGCAGCGCCAGGCCGACCGCACCCCACGGACGCGGCCGCAGGAACAACCGCCCGGACAGTCCGCCGCCCAGGTCGCCGATGCCGAGCACCGACAGCCCGTAGTGGGCGGAGACCCGGCCGACGAGGCCGATCACTAGGACCGTGAGGGCCAGCGCCACCGCCATGCGCACCGCGTGCAGCCAGGCCGGCGCCCGGTCCGGGGAACGGCGCACCATGAGGAACCCCGCCGCCGGGACCAGGACCGCCGCGGCGACCAGGAGCCACCACATCCGCCCGTCCTGCTCGGCGAGCGTGCCCACGTTCACGGTCGAGACGTCCGGCGTGCGCAGCACCTCGTCGAGCACACGGGGCATCGGGAGGCCGAACGGCCCCTCCACCCGCCCGTTCCAGGTCGCCCCGAGGCCGATCGTGAGCGCCGGCCAGGCCAGGTTCGGCAGCCCGAGCAGCAGCACGGCGAAGGTGTCCGCAGGGTGACCACGCGTCCCGGCGGCGACCAGGGCGACCACGATGCCGACGGCCACGTACGCGAGCAGCAGCGCGACCATCGCGTGCGCGGCCGGCCGCACCGACGTCCGCAGCCGCAGCAGCCGCCCGGGCAGCGGCGCCCGCCGCGAGGCCAGCAGGGCGAGGGCGAGCACACCCGCCAGCCACAGCAGCCCGAACAGGACGGTCAGCGGCACGTCCGTGGTGAAGCCGACCGTCGGGGTGACGCCGAAGAGATCACCGAGGTCGCTCAGCAGACCCTCCCCCAGAGACACCTCGAAGGTCTGCCGTGCGGCGAAGGCCGTGCCGAGGAGCGCGAGCAGCCACAGGACGGCGATCCGCCCGGCCCAGCCGGCCAGCTCCGGGACGCCGGTGACGGCCCGGTGCCGCAACGGCCGCAGAAAGCCGCGGGCGATCACCAGCGCACCGGTCAGGGTGACCGACAGCGGCATCACGGTCAGCCCGGCGTCGGTGGCCGCCAGCTCGCCCGCGTCGCCGGACATCTCCAGCGCGCCGCCCACGGCGGTGACGACCGTCGCCACGACGACCCGGGGGAAGGCGTTGTCGGGCAGGTCCGCGGCGCCGGCCGCCCACAGCCCGAGCGCGGCGACGGCCCCCATGGCGACCAGCCCCGCCAGCACCGTGGCGAGGGCCTGCGCCCAGCCGTGACGGGCGACGACCCGGCCGGAGGGCCCGGGAGGTACGGGTGGCACGGGGGGTTCGGGGGGCACTGGCGGGATGTGCGGACTCACGGTGCCACGCTAAGCAGCCCCCGCGTGCCACGCCCGCCGGCAGGGCCGTCCGCGCCGGACGGCGGCGTCCGGCCGAGCCGGGACCCGACCGGCGTTCAGTGCGCCCGCACGACGAGGGCGTACTCGCCGAGGCCCAGCAGACGCTCGGCCGGCAGTTCGCCGCGGGTGGTGAAGAGCGCGAGGACGCGGGCGGTCCGCGGGTCGAACGCGACGTCCAGCACCGTGCCGTGCTCGGTGCCCGTGTCGACGAGGACCCGGTGGCCCAGCAGGTCGTGGTGGAACGGCACCGGTCCCGGGGCGGCGGCGGAGCGGAGGCGCACGGCGCCCGGTCCGATCGTGTCCACCGCGTCCCAGGGCAGTGCCCTCTCCCGGCCGAACCGGCCGCCGCGGAAGCGGACATGACCGACCGACCCGGACCCGACGTCGACGGTCAGGGACGACACGGTGCCGAGCGGGCCGCTCCCGGCGGGCTCCGGCGCAAGCACCGGCAGCCCGCGCACCTCGGTGAACAGCATCACGGCAGCGAGCCCTTCCACGGGCCGGACACACCACCGACCAGGGCGGTGAGGCCGGGCAGGTCGTCCGCGACGTGCCGGGCGGCGTCCTCCGGGAGGACCAGGGACCGGCCGGTGACCGCGACCGTCCCGCCGCGCGGCACGTACACCCGGCGCCGGTGCCGGGCGGGACCCGGCACGAACCGCCGGCTCGCCGCCACCCGGAAACCCACGATCCGTCCCCCGGTGCCGCCCTCCACCACCACGTCGAGCACGGTGCCGATGTCGGCACCCGCCTCGGTCACGACCCTGGCCCCCAGCAACCGCGACCTGAGGTTGTGCTGGTGCGCCGTCATCGCCGCCGCGTTCACCAGACCGCGCCGGTCCCGGATCATCACCGCGTCGTGACCCAGCGCGTACACCGCCGGCCAGGGCAGGGCCTGCTTCAGCGGGCCGGACAGCAGACCCCGTCCCGTCAGGGTGAAACCGGTGATCCGGCCCGCGGCGGCGTCGCATACGGTGTCCTTGACATGGGCGACGGCATCGCCGCCGAGGGTGACCACCGGCCGGGTGGTCAGGCTTCGCGCGGCCATCAGTTCGTCCATCGCACACCCTTCCCCCGCCCGCTCGCACACCCTTCTCGCACCCACGGGTTCCCCGCACCACTGTGACGATTCCCGCACTGTGAAGAGACGGGGACTGCGATGCGCGGCTCGGGGTACGAGGACTGGTGCAGCAGCGTCCGGCCAGTCCGGCTTCCGAGAGAGAAACGCATGACCGAGTACCTGGACGGGGCAGTGATACCGACTGGTTTCGACGTACCCGTTGAACCGCTGAGGCGGGCGGCACACTACTCCGGCGAGCCGGGATGCATAGCGCAGGCGCGTTCCTTCGCCTCGCTCTTCCTCGACCAGCTGAGGACCGAGTGGTGCGCCACGATCGGTCCCCGCGCGGACGGCGCGGTGCTCCTGGTGGTGAGCGAGCTGGTCACCAACGCCGACCGGCACAGCAGGGGACCGTACATCCTGGAGCTGGAGGGTACGGGCAACTCGGTGGCGGTGACCGTCTACGACAGCAGCGGCGCCGTGCCGGAGCGCTTCGCCAAGGACCCCGAGCGCGTCGGCGGGCACGGCCTGGAGATAGTGCACGCCCTGGTGGAGACGGTCGTCGTCGAGCGTGTCCCGGTGGGCAAGCGGGTACGCGCCGTGGTGCCCCTCACCGGAGGGTGAAGGGCACCGTCGCCACCACGGGGCCGGGACTCAGGCGCAGCCGAGTTCGCCCAGCATGCCTTCGCGCAGCCGGGTGATGATGCGCTTGATCAGCCGGGACACGTGCATCTGCGAGCAGCCGAGCCGTTCACCGATCTCCGCCTGGGTGGCCTCCTCCACGAACCGCAGGTGGATGATCTGCCGGTCGCGCTCGCTCAGCTCGGCCATCAGCGGGGCCAGCGAGTGGAAGTCCTCGACGAGCCGCAGACCGTCCTCCTCCACGCCGATGAAGTCGGCCAGCACCGACTCGCCGTTCTCGGGGCCGTCACCGGTCAGCGCGGCGTCCAGCGAGGAGGAGTTGTAGCCGTTGGACGCGATCTGGCCCTCGACCACCTCGTTCTCGCCGATGTTCATCAGCGTGGCGAGTTCGGCGACGGTGGGTTCGCGGTCCAGTCGGGAGGAGAGTTCCTCGCGGGCCCTGGCCAGCTCCACGCGCAGTTCCTGGAGCCGCCGCGGCACGTGCACGGCCCAGGTCGTGTCACGGAAGAAGCGCTTGATCTCGCCGACGATGTACGGCAGCGCGAAGGACGTGAACTCCACCTCGCGCGACAGTTCGAAGCGGTCGATCGCCTTGATCAGGCCGATCATGCCGGTCTGGACGATGTCCTCCATGTCGTCCCCGCGACCGCGGAAGCGGCCCGCGGCGAACCGCACGAGCGACATGTTCATCTCGATCAGAGTGTTGCGCGCGTACTGGTATTCGTGCGTGCCCTCTTCGAGTTCCGTCAGGCGCCGGAAGAACTGGCGGGACAACTGCCGTGCGTCGCGCGGGGCCACGGTGCGGGGGTCCACGACACCCCGCAGTGGTCCCTCACCCGTCCCGCTCCCGGCGGTCTCTTCGACAACCTGCGCTTCCGGCCGGACCACGGCGGTCTCCATTACCTCTCCCACGAAAGTCACGGTTCGACGTCTCCCTAGGCTTTTCCCGCTTGCGGGTACCCGGGGCGCGGCGGCACATGCCCCCGATTTCACGGGTGGCGCGATTCGTGTGCCGCGGCGTCATCGCGGGGTGCTGCCCACTTTCCCAGGCCAGTCCCGTCACAAGTGCGCGGCACCCCGGACGTCGCCGGGATTTCCCTGAGGGCGGAACGCCGCACCCTTCCGTGATCCGGCCACGACCCTAGGCTGAGGAGGTGACCAGCCACGTGCCGAACGAAGCCCGCGTCATTCCGCTGCGCCCGCAGGCGGCGCGCCCGGAAGTCCGTCCCGCCGCCCCGCCGGTTCCGCCGGAGCGAAGGCCGCCCACCGTGCGCGAGCCCCTGTGGCGCGATCTGGTCGGCGACGTCCTGCGGCGTGAACGCCTCGACCAGGAGCGCACGCTGAAGGAGGTCGCGGAGGCCGCCCGGATCTCCATGCCCTACCTGTCGGAGGTGGAGCGCGGCCGCAAGGAGGCGTCCTCGGAGGTGCTGGCGGCCGCCGCCGGCGCCCTCGGACTGGGACTCGGCGACCTGCTGGCCCGCGCACAGGGCGAGCTGGTCCGCCTGACCTCCCGGCACACCGCCGTGCGGGCGGGCCGGGGCACGTCCGGCGCGCGCTTCGACGGGATGTGCCTGGCCGCCTGAGGACGCGCGGACGCGCGGACGCGCACGGGCCGGTGCCCCGCCCTCGGCGGGACACCGGCCCGGCCGCTCACACCCTCGCCAGCCGCCGTGCGAGCACCTCGTCGGCCAGCCCGTACGCCACCGCCTCCTGGGCGGTGAACACCTTGTCGCGGTCCATGTCCGCGCGCAGGGTCGCGACGTCGTGGTGGGTGTGGCGGGCCAGCACCTCCTCGACCTGGGAGCGGATCCGCACCATCTCCTTCGCCTGGAGCGCCAGGTCGGAGACCGTGCCCTGCCGTCCGCCGCTGGCCGGCTGGCCCAGCAGGACCCGCGCGTGCTCCAGCACGAACCGCCGCCCGGGGTCCCCGCCCGCCAGCAGCACGGCCGCCGTGGACGCCGCCTGCCCGACGCAGAACGTCGAGATCGGCGCCTGTACGAAGGTCATCGTGTCGTAGATCGCCATGAGCGAGGTGAACGAGCCGCCGGGGGAGTTGATGTAGACGGCGATCTCGCTCTCCGGGGCCGACGACTCCAGATGCAGGAGCTGGGCGATCACGACGTTGGCCACGCCGTCGTCGATCTCCGTGCCCAGGAAGATGATCCGCTCCGACAGGAGCCGGCTGAACACGTCGTAGGACCGCTCGCCCTGCGGGGTCCGCTCGACGACGTTCGGAATCGTGTAGCTCCCCATGTCACAGCCCCATCCGTCGCCTGGTGGCGGCCGGGCGCACATCCGCGAGGGACTGCACGACCTGGTCCACCATTCCGTACTCCCTGGCCTCCTCCGCCGTGAACCAGCGGTCGCGGTCGCCGTCCCGGGAGATGGTCTCCGGGCTCTGACCGGTGTGCTCGGCGGTGATCCGCTCGATGGTCTTCTTGGTGAACTCCAGGTTGTCCGCCTGGATCTCGATGTCGGCGGTGGTGCCGCCGATGCCCGCCGACGGCTGGTGCATCATGATCCGCGCGTTCGGCAGCGAGTAGCGCTTGCCCGCCGTGCCGACGCTCAGCAGGAACTGCCCCATGCTGGCGGCGAACCCCATGGCGAGCGTCGAGACGTCGTTGGGGATCAGCCGCATGGTGTCGTAGATGGCGAGCCCCGCGTGCACGGAGCCGCCGGGGCTGTTGACGTACAGGCTGATGTCGGTGCGCGGGTCCTGCGCGGACAGGATCAGCAGCTGGGCGCAGACCCGGTTCGCGGAGACCTCGTCGACCTGTGTGCCCAGCAGCACGATCCGCTGGTCGAGCAACTGCTCGGCGAGCCGGTCGTCGAACCGGGACGCGGGCGTGTCGCCCTCCTCGGCCCTGGGCGGCGCGGCCGGGGCGGGTCCGGCGATGAGTGGAGACATCGGCACTCCTTGTCGAGTCGTAGCGAGTCGTGAGGGGTGGTAGTGGTGGTGGGAGTGGTGCGCGGCCGACGGCGGCGCGGTTCCTCCACTCTCGGCCCGCCGCGGCCCCCGCCGGGCGCTTCTCTGCCCGCGGCAGATTCGCCACCGGCAGAGCGATGAGTTCCGCCATCCGCGCCGGTCGACAGTGGTGACCGTGTCGCACGCCCAGGAGGTAGTCATGAGCACCGACGGATTCACCACGTGCCTGTGGTTCGACGGAGACGCCGAGGACGCCGCCCACTTCTACGTCTCCGTCTTCAAGAACTCCGGCATCGGGGCCGTCACCCGCTACCCGGAGGGGTCGTACCAGCCCGCCGGCACCGTGCTCACCGTCGAGTTCACGGCCAACGGCCAGAAGTTCGTCGCCCTCAACGGCGGCCCCGAGTTCAAGTTCACCGAGGCGATCTCCTTCCAGGTCACCTGCGAGAACCAGGACGAGGTCGACCACTACTGGACCGTGCTCACCGAGGGCGGCGGCGAGCACGGCCCCTGCGGGTGGCTCAAGGACCGCTTCGGCGTGTCCTGGCAGGTCGTGCCGAGCCGGCTCGAGGAGATGTTCCGCGACCCCGATCCCGCCAAGGTGGCGCGCGCCAACAAGGCCATGATGTCGATGCGCAAGCTCGACATCGCCGAGCTGGAGCGGGCGTACGCCGGGGAGTGACCCGTACCCGAACCCCCACCCGAACCACCCGCACCCACGTGCGCAGAGGAGGCGGCAGCCATGGCCGTGTCACCCGAAGGGGCCCCTTGCTGGGCCGACGCGATGTTCACCGACGTCGAGGGAGCCAAGAGCTTCTACGGCGACGTGCTCGGCTGGACCTTCGGCGAGTCCTCGTCGGAGTTCGGCGGCTACACCCAGTGCTACGCGGACGGCAAGGCGGTGGCCGCGGTGGTCCCGCCCCCGCCCGGTCACGAGGACCGGTCCCAGTGGTGCCTCTACCTCGCCTCCCCGGACGCCGCGGCGACCGCCGGCCGGATCCGCGAGGCCGGCGGCGAGCTGCTGCTCGAACCGATGCGGGTCGGCGACTTCGGCACCATGTGCCTGGCCCGCGACCCGGGCGGAGTGGTCTTCGGCGTGTGGCAGGGCGACCAGCACGAGGGCTTCGGGGCCACGGCCGTGCCCGGCGCCTACTGCTGGGCCGAGGTCTTCACCCGCGAGCCCGCGAAGTCGGACGCCTTCTTCCCCGCGGTCTTCTCCTACCGGGCCAGGCAGATGCAGGACGACCAGGTGGACTTCCGCCTCTACGACCTCGGCGACACCACCGTCCTGGGCCGCATGGCCATGACGGAGGACTTCCCGCCCGAGGTCCCGCCCTACATCAACCTCTACTTCACCGTGGAGGACTGCGACGACGCCGTGGCCCGCGCCACGAAACTCGGCGGGGTCCTGCGGTTCGGCCCGGTCACGACCCCGTTCGGCCGGTTCGCGGCACTGAGCGACCCGCAGGGCGCGAGCTTCTCGGTGATCGACACCACGACCACCGAGGGGGAGATGCCCGAGGTCTCGGACGTCGCCTGAACCCCGTCCGGACACCCCGCCGGGCCATGGCATGATCGAGCGCATGCGTGAACGAGCAGTGGCCGCGTGCGACGGGGCTTCGAAGGGAAACCCGGGCCCGGCCGGCTGGGCCTGGGTGGTCGCCGACGCGTCGGAGACCCCGGTCCGCTGGGAGGCCGGCCCCCTCGGCAGGGCCACCAACAACATCGCCGAACTGACCGCGCTGGAACGCCTGCTGGCCTCGACCGACCCCGACGTGCCGCTCGAGGTCCGCATGGACTCGCAGTACGCCATGAAGGCCGTCACCACCTGGCTGCCCGGCTGGAAGCGCAACGGCTGGAAGACGGCCGCCGGCAAGCCGGTCGCCAACCAGGAGCTGGTCGTCCGCATCGACGAGCTGCTCGACGGCCGCACCGTCGAGTTCCGGTACGTACCCGCCCACCAGGTCGACGGCGACCGGCTCAACGACTTCGCCGACCGCGCCGCCAGCCAGGCGGCCGTCGTGCAGGAAGCCGCGGGCAGCGGCCTCGGCTCCCCGGAACCGCCGCCGAGCCCCGACGTCCCCGCCGCCCGCAAGGCACCCCGGCGCAAGCCCGGCACCGGCGGGACGGCGGCCCGCAAGGGCGGCTCCGCCCGCACCGTCAAGGCGAAGTTCCCCGGACGCTGCCTGTGCGGCCGTTCGTACGCGGCCGGTGAGTCCATCGCCAAGAACGACCAGGGCTGGGGCCACCCGGAGTGCCGTACGGCGGCCGCCGGGTAATCCGCGCCGGCCACGGCCGCGTAGCACCGGCCCGAGCCCTCCGCCTTGCTACTCTGCGGTCCCGAATGACCGTTATGAGTGCATATCAGGGGTGTGTGTGAAGGTCGCCTGCGTCGGCGGTGGGCCCGCCGGACTGTACCTGTCGATCCTGCTGAAGCGGCAGGACCCGACCCACGACGTCACCGTGTACGAACGCGACCCGGAGGGCTCCACCTACGGCTGGGGCGTCACCTACTGGCGCGGACTGCTCGACCTGCTCCAGGAGCACGACCCCGAGTCCGCGCGCTCCGTCGAGGAACACTCGGTGCGCTGGCGGGACGGCGTCGCCCACGTCGGCGACCGGGCCGCCCGGCACCACGGCGACGAGGGTTTCGGCATCGGCCGCCACCGCCT
Source organism: Streptomyces sp. NPDC093065 (assembly GCF_044754585.1). Lineage (NCBI taxonomy): Bacteria > Bacillati > Actinomycetota > Actinomycetes > Kitasatosporales > Streptomycetaceae > Streptomyces > Streptomyces sp. NPDC093065. The sequence continues at coordinate 130,629 of NZ_JBIVPJ010000018.1, forward strand.
CCTGGCCATCCTCGCCGCCCGCGCCCGCGAACTCGGCGTACGCCTCGAGTACGAGCACCCGGTCACCGGAGCCAACCCGCCCGCCGCCGACCTCGTGGTGGCCGCCGACGGGGCGGGCAGCGCCCTGCGCGGCCACCACGCCGGCCACTTCGGCACCGAGATCACCGGCGGCCGCAACCACTACGTGTGGCTCGGCACCACCAAGGTCTTCGACGCCTTCACCTTCGCCTTCACCGAGACCGACCACGGCTGGATCTGGGCGTACGGCTACGGCTACGGCGCCGAGGGCAGCACCTGCGTCGTCGAGTGCGCGCCCCGGACCTGGACCGGGCTGGGCCTGGACCGGGCCGACGAGGCCGAGGGGCTGGTCCTGCTGGAGAAGCTCTTCGCCGACGTACTGGACGGGCACCCGCTCACCGCGCGGTCGGCCGGCCGGGCCAGTGCCCCCTGGCCCGTCTTCCGCACCGTCACCAACCGCACCTGGTCCCGCGGCAACCTCGTCCTGCTCGGCGACGCCGCCCACACCACGCACTACTCCGTCGGCGCCGGCACCACGCTCGCCCTGGAGGACGCCATGGCCCTGGCCACGGCACTGCGCGAGCCGGACGCACCCCTCCGGGACGCCCTCGCCCACTACGAACGCGCACGCCGGACCGCCCTGCTGCCGGCGCAGAGCGCGGCCCGGCTCAGCGCCCAGTGGTACGAGAACCTGCCCCGCTACATCCACCTGCCGCCGCAGCAGATGTTCGCCCTGCTCGGCCAGCGCCACTCGCCGCTGCTGCCGTACCTCCCGCCCCGCCTGTACTACCGGATCGACCGGGCGGCCGGCCGGCTGGAGACGCTGCGCAGGGTCAAGCGCCGGCTGGGACCCGTGATCGCGCGCACGGTCCAGGCACGCAGGCTCGCCACCGGCGACCGGCCGGGCCGCCCGGGGCGTCCCGACGCGGTGCCCGCGCACCGCGGATGACAGACTGACGCCATGGACGAGCGCACTTTCGGCAGGTCGGATCAGCACGCGTCGGTCATCGGCCTCGGCACCTGGCAACTGGGCGCCGGCTGGGGAGATGTCGACGACAAGGAAGCCCTCGCGGTACTGGAGGCGGCGGCCGAGTCGGGGGTGACCTTCTTCGACACCGCGGACGTCTACGGCGACGGCCGCAGCGAGCAGACCATCGCGACCTTCCTCGCGAGCAGGCCCGACCTGCACGTGCTGGTCGCCACCAAGATGGGCCGCCGGGTCGACCAGATCCCGCAGAACTACGTCCTGGACAACTTCCGGGAGTGGAACGACCGCTCCCGCCGCAACCTCGGCGTCGACCGCCTCGACCTGGTGCAGCTGCACTGCCCGCCGACGCCCGTCTACTCCAGCGACGAGGTGTTCGACGCCCTGGACACCCTCGTCGAGGAGGAGCGCGTCGCCGCGTACGGCGTCAGCGTGGAGACCTGCGCGGAGGCGCTCACCGCGATCGCCCGGCCGAACGTGGCGAGCGTCCAGATCATCCTCAACCCGTTCCGGATGAAGCCCCTGCGCGAGGTCCTGCCCGCCGCCCGGGAGGCGGGCGTCGGTATCATCGCCCGGGTGCCGCTGGCGTCCGGTCTGCTGACCGGCAAGTACACCAAGGACACCGTCTTCGCGGCCAACGACCACCGCACCTTCAACCGGCACGGGGAGGCGTTCGACCAGGGCGAGACCTTCTCCGGCGTCGACTTCGCCACCGGTGTGGAGGCCGCCGCCGAGTTCGCCGCGCTCGCCCCCGAGGGATACACCCCGGCCCAGCTGGCGCTGCGCTGGATCGTCCAGCAGCCCGGCGTGACCAGCGTGATCCCGGGCGCCCGTTCGCCCGAGCAGGCCCGCGCCAACACGGACGCCGCCCGGCTGCCGGAGCTGTCCGAGGCCACCCTCGCCGCGATCCGCGACCTCTACGAGCGGCGCGTCAAGGACCAGGTCGAGGGCCGCTGGTAGGCGGTTCCCCGACGGTGCCTCACGGCCTCACGGCACCAGGAGCAACTGCCGTTCCCGCTCCTGGTCGCCGGAGGCCGCTCCCTCGTCGCGCGCGGTGAAGGCACGGGAGAGCGTCTCGCTCGCCGCCTCCACCGCCCGCGGTGTGCCCTGCACGGTGACCGTCACCGGCGCGGACAGTGTCCCGCCCGCCGCCGGGGCGGAGTCGGCCCGCGGGTCGCCCGGGGCGTCGAAGGTCGCGGTACGCACCGTGGCCCCCTCGTCCGCGGGCAGTTCGCCGGGGGTTCCGAAGACACCCTCCAGCGCGCGGACGACCGCCCGCGCGTCGTCGATGCCGCCGCCGTCGAGCGTCACGGTGAGCTGAGTGTCGGACATCCTTCGCCTTCCTTGCCGCGCCTGGGTCGGTCCCGCCCCGTGTAACCGTCCCCCGATCAGCCAAACCGGGCGTCGCCGTGCCGGACCGGCGCCTGAGTACGGGGATCCCGGGAAGAGGAAAGGGGACGCAGGCGACGGACGACGGGAGGAAGACGTGACGCGCTCGGACTCGGAAGCGGCCGGGGGACAGGTCCGGCGCAGGGGCCGCAACGAGACCGAGGAGGAGCGGGCCGACCGGATGTGGACGGAGCTGATCCAGGAGGTCCGCGTCGCACAGATGGGCGTGCAGATCCTGTTCGGCTTCCTGCTCACCGTCGTGTTCCAGCCCAGGTACGAGACCCTCTCGGACACCGATCAGACGATCTACCTGATCACGGTGGTCCTCGGGGCCGTGACGACCGGTGCCCTGATCGGACCGGTGTCCCTGCACCGCCTCGTCTCCGGGCGGCGGGTGAAACCCCAGGCAGTGCGGTGGGCGTCCCGGCTGACACTGCTCGGCCTGGTGCTGCTGCTCGCCACGACGGCCTGCTCGCTCCTGCTGATCCTGCGCGTCGCGACCCACGACGGTTTCGTCCCCTACCTCGTCACCGGCGTGGTGCTCTGGTACCTGCTGTGCTGGTTCGGGATCCCCCTGTGGACCCGGCACCGCCACACGGCCCGCTGAGGCACCCCCGGCGGGCCCTCACCCCTCGGCGGTCAGCTCGGCGAGGAAGTCGTCGACACAGACCTCTTCCTCGCCGAGTCCGACCACCGTGTACGTCTCGCGCAGGAACGCCTCGACGGCCGCCGCCCACACGTACACCACGGCGCGGTGGCGCTCCCCGTCGGCCCGGTCGTCGCCGAGCAGTTCGATGCGCAGCTCGTCCCACATGCCCCGCGACTCGGGCCGCATCCGCACGTCGCCCACGCCGACCGGGCGGGTGAGGCCCTCACCGACCATCTCCCGGTCCAGCGCCCATTCGGCGAGGACCCGTCCGTCGTGACTGAAGACCACGGTGAGGGCGAACGGGTCCGCCGCGTCGTATCCGAGATGGGCGAGTACGGGGAAACGGTCCGCGGTGTCGCCCGCCTGGAACTGCACGACCATGGTCCTGTGCACGACGGTGTTCACGAGAGCCTCCAGGGGGACGGACGTAGAGCCCTCTAGTACCCGCTTCACGGGCAAGATGCTCCGTCGTTCGAGTGATTCGCCCGCCCGCCGGTTTCAGCCGCGGCCGAACGCCTCGCGCAGCGCGGGCAGCAGGGTCCTCTCCGACCAGTCCAGGAAGGCCGGTTGGGACTCGCCGCCGATCTGCACCAGCGCGATCTCGGTGAACCCGGCGTCGACGTACGGGCGTACGGCCGCCACGAAGGCGTCGGGGTCGTCACCGCACGGGATGGACTCGGCGACGTCGTCGGGCGTCACGAACCGGGTGGCCGCCTCGAAGGAGTCGGGGTGCGGCAGTTCGGAGTTGACCTTCCAGCCGCTGCCGAACCAGCGGAACTGGGAGTGGGCCCGCTCGATCGCCGTGTCCCGGTCGGGATCGTAGGAGACGGGCAGCTGGCCCACGCGCGGCTTGCCCTCGCCGCCGTGCCGGCCGAAGGACTCCAGCAGACCCGCCTTCGGCTCGGTGGCGATCACCAGGTCGGCCAACTCGCCCGCCAGCTTGCAGGAGCGCTCCCCGGAGACGGCGATGCCGATGGGCGGCGGGCTGTCCGGCACGTCCCACAGCCGGGCCGACTCCACGTCGAAGTGCGCGCCGCGGTGGTTCACATGGCCGCCCCGGAACAGCGCCCGGATGATCTCCACGGCCTCCTGGAGCATCTCGTGCCGTACGTCGACCGACGGCCAGCCGCCGCCCACCACGTGCTCGTTGAGGTTCTCGCCGGAGCCGAGCCCCAGCCGGAACCGGCCCCCCGAGAGCAGTTGCAGCGTCGCCGCCTTCTGCGCCACCACCGCCGGGTGGTAGCGGAACGTCGGACACGTCACGTACGTCATCAGCGGGATGCGGGAGGTCGCCTGGGCGGCGGCGCCCAGCACGCTCCAGGCGTAGGGCGCGTGGCCCTGCGAGCGCAGCCAGGGGAAGTAGTGGTCCGAGGTCACCGAGAAGTCGAACCCCGCCTCCTCGGCCCGCACCAGATGGCCGACGAGTTCCCGGGGGCCCGCCTGCTCGGTCATCATCGTGTATCCGATGTGTGCCATGGCGGCCGAGTCCCCGCCCGGCGCGAGGGAAAACAGGGGGAAACGGGACGCAAGGGGTCACGCCGCGCCCTCCCGGAAGGTGCCGAGGAAGGCGGCGAGCGCCCGTTCGTTCGCGCTGTCGTCCCAGTCGCCGGCCGGTGTCGTCCAGCGCAGGGAGAAGCTGCGGCCCCCGCCGAGCAGGAAGCCGCGGCCGAAGGTGCGGATCCGGGTGCCGTCGCCCCGGGCCAGCCACTCCATGTCGGCCGCCTCCCGCCCCCGGTAGGTGGTGGCGCGGATGTCGCCGATCCGCCGGTAGCCGCCGGAGCGTTCGAGGCCCGGCTCGACGTCGTCGCGCCAGACGGCCACCGGGTCGTCGCCCGCGCGCCGGCTGTAGGTGACCGCGAGGGTGCGCGGATCGCCGGACGCGCCGAAGACCACCCGGTACGCGCCGCCCGCAACCCGTGCGGTGTCCAGGCGCCGCCAGCCCCCGGGCAGGGCCACGGAGAAACCCTCCGGAGCCTCGTAGCGGCGGAACCCGGCCGGCGTGGAGGGGCCGGGGCCCGGGGGTGGGGCACCGGCGCCCGGCCGGTCCGCGGGGGAGGAGGGGGCTGATCCGGTGGGCGGGGCGGCCGGGGCCGGGGAGCGCCGTCCGGCACCCGCCGCGGCGCCGTCACCGGCGCCGGGGAGCCCTTCGGTGGCGGCGAGAACGGCGACCGTCAGCGCGGCGAGGACCAGCGCCGTCCCGGCGACCACGGTCCGCCGGGACCGGTCGCGTCCCGTGCTCCGGACGACGGCGTGTCCACCGCGCCGCGCGGTCCGTGCCGCCTCGTCCCCGGCCCCGTCGGGAGCCTGCGCCAGCGCCCGGACGAGAGCCGCGCGCACCACCGTGCGGGTGGGCCGCTCACGGGAGTTCTTGCGCAGCAGCCCCTGCACGGCCCGGGTGAGCGGACCGGCGCGCACCGGCGTGCGCACCGGCAGCCGGTCCACCCCCCTCAGCGTCGCCTCGGGCCGGCCCCGGTCACGGAACGGCGGACGGCCCTCGACCATCGTGTAGAGGATCGCGCCCAGCGTCCACAGGTCGGCCGCGGGCCCGATCCGCTCGTCGCGGGCCTGCTCGGGCGAGGCGTACGCGGGCGCGGTCAGCCGGGGCGCGAGGGTGGCGCCCGCCAGCCCGAAACCGGTGACGACGACGGAGTCCTCCTCGCGCACGAACACCTGCCCCGGACTCAGCTCGCCGTGTGTCACACCGTGGGCGTGTGCCGCCTCCAGCACGGCGAGCAGTTCCAGAGCGACGCGTGCGGCCCGGGCGTGGCCGAAGGCGCCCCGGCGGTCGAGGAGGTCGCCGAGCGGAACACCGGCCACCCATTCGGACACGGTCCACAGCGTGCCGTCCGCGACCACCGAGTCCAGCACCGCGGCGATCCTGCCGGGGCACAGCGAGGCCATGGTCTCGCCGGTGCGGATCACCCGGTCCGGGGCCCGGCGGCCGGTCTCGGCGTCCTGTCCCGCCGGCAGCGCGATCTGGGTGACCAGGCAAGGAAGGCCCGTCGTGGCGTCCTCGCCGGACCAGCAGACACGGTTCGTCTCGCGCTGGACGACCTCGAACAGGCGGTAGCGCCCGGCGACCAGCCCGTGTGTGGAGACGTGCGCCCTGCCCATGGCCATCCCTCGTTCGCACCGCCGGCTCACTGCTTGACCAGAGGTACGTCGAGGGGGCCGGGGTGCGTTCAGCGCACGCGTCCGCCCGCCCCGTTTCTGACCCTTCTTCAAGAACGGGCCGGGCCCGGCAGTGGCCCGGCCGCCCCGGCGTCAGCGCAGTCCGAAGCGGTCCGCCCACACCGCCATGTCGGTCACCGTGGCGTTGCCGCCGCACACCACGAGCCCGATCCGGGCGCCGTCACCCACCCGCTCCACCACCCGCCGGGCCGCCGGCAGCAGACAGCCGGCGGCCGGCTCGGTCCACACCTTGGCGTGCTCGGCGAGCGCGAGCGAACCCCGCACCGCCTCCCGGTCCGGCACCACGAGCACCTCGGCGACCAGCTCCGAGACATGGTCGTACGTCAGCTGCGAGACGGACGGCGCGCTGAGCGTCGTGACGACCGACGACAGCGGCACCGCCAGCGGCCCGCCCGCCGCCAGCGCCCTGGACATGGCCTCGGCGCCCTCGGTCTCCACGCCCCACACCCGCACCCCGGGCCGCAGTGCCCGCAGCGCCGCCGCCACGCCCGCGATCAGCCCGCCGCCCCCGATGCTCACCAGCACGTCGGTGAGGTCCGGGGCGTCCTCGGCGAACTCCAGGCCCACGGTGCCCTGCCCCGCGATCACCACGGGGTCGTCGAAGGGATGGACCAGGGTCAGCCCCTCCTCGCGCAGCCGGGTGACGAGCGCGAAGGCGCTGTCCATGCCGTCGGTGAGCCGCACGACGGCCCCCGCCTCCTCGGCGATCTCCACGGAACGGGCCGGTGCCGTACGCGGCATGACCACCGTGGCCTTCACGTCCAGGGCCGCGGCCATCACGGCCACCGCGATGCCGTGGTTGCCGCCGCTGACCGCGACGACACCGGCGGCCCGCTCGGCCCCGGTCAGCGACAGCAGCTTCGCCGTCGCGCCGCGCGCCTTGAACGAGCCGGTGCGCTGGAGCAGCTCCAGTTTCGCGGTGACCGGGATGCCGAGCAACGCCGACAGCCCCGGGCTCGGCACGGTGGGGGTGCGTACGACGTGTCCGGCGATCCGCTCCGCCGCGGCTTCGATCTCCGTGATCGCGATCAAGGCAGTCTTCCTTCCGGCGCGGGCGGTGATCCGCGCCCCTGCGCAGCCTTTCGCGCGCGCCGTCCAAGGTCAACAAGTTCCCGGAGGGAGGCTCAGTGCTGCTGCGTCTTCTGCGGCGTCGCCTCACTGGGCCGTACGACGACGAAGCCCTCGCCCTGGAGCACCAGCTGGACCGCCTCGCCCGAACCGCCGCGCAGCATCGAGCCGATCGACTGGGAACGGTGCAGGGAGGTCGCGAGCCCCGCGGACCAGCCGACGATCGCGTCCGTGTCGACGTAGACCGGATACTGGTGCGAGACCGGGATGACCAGCGGGTTGCCCTCGCACACCAGCCCCAGCCTGCCGTGGCCGGTGAACACGCTGTTGAACAGTCCGCCACCGGCGATGCCCGAGCCCTTCACGGTGGCGATGCGGTACGACAACGACGCGTCGAAACACAGGACGTTGCGGCCGTTGACCGTGAACTCGTCGCCCGGCTCCACCTCGACGATGAAGCAGTTCTGCGCCTCGTTCGCGAACCAGGCCTCGCCCTGTCCGCGCACCGCCATCAGCGGCAGCCCCTCCCCGGTGACCGCGCGTTTGAGCATGCCGCCCACGCCCTGGCCCTTGCGCTCGAACTGGAGACTGCCCCGGTAGGCGATCATCGCGCCCTGCCTGGCGAGCATCTCGCCGTTCACCGCGTACCGGATGCACTTGGCGTTCTCGACGGTCATGCCCGGCGCCGTGGCGGGCTGCACCATGTGCTCGCTGGAAAAGAGATCACCCTTCATGAGGGCATCCTGGCCCGGAGCGTTCCGTTCCGCCAAACCCGAGATCGGGGGGCGGGCCGGGCTACGACGACGTGTGCTCCGGTGCGACGAGCCCCTGCCGGTAGGCGACCGCCACCGCCTCCGTGCGGCTCGCCGCGTTCAGCTTGGCGAGAATGTTGGACACGTGGACGCTCGCCGTCTTCGCGCTGATGAACAGCTCCTCGCCGATCCGCCGGTTGCTGTGGCCGAGGGCGAGCAGCCGCAGGACGTCCTGCTCGCGGGCGGTCAGTACGGCGGAGCCCGGCCCGGCCGGTGCCGTGTCCGTGAGGCGGCCGCGACGGGCCAGGTCGTCGAGCCGCTCGCGCAGCACCGTGGCGCCGAGCCGGTCGGCCTCCGCGCGTACCGCGTCGGCCTCGGCGGCCGCCTCCTCGCGGCGGTCGGCGGCCAGCAGGACCTCGGCCAGCCGCAGCCGGCACCGCGCGCGTTCGTAGGCGTCGCCGTACGTGAAGGCGGCCACCGCCCTCTGCCACGCCGCCGGGTCCGGTGCGGCGTCGGCGACCCGGGACCACTCGGCCTCCGCGCGCGCCAGCCACGCCCGGCCCTCCGGGCCCTGCGGGGCGTCGTCGTAGCCGTGCCCGGCCGACCAGCGGGCGTCGGCCAGCAGTTCGGCCGCCGTGTCCGTCCAGCGGGCCACCCCGGCCGCGTCCCCGGCCCGGCGCAGCTCGGCCACGGTGTCGGCGACCGCGGACAGCGCGAGAGTGGCCAGCCGGAGGGTGACGGTGGGCCGGGTGCCCGCCTCGGTGAGCGCCTCGACGCTCGTCCGCATCCACCGCACGGCGTCCTCCGCGTCCCCGCGCAGCGCCGCCGCGTCGGTCAGCACGACGGCCGCGACCATCCGCGCCATCCAGTCGAACGGCCCCTCCAGCAGCCTCTTCGCCCGGTCGGCCGCCCCGAGGTCGCCGCGCGCCAGCGCCACGTACAGACCCGGCCCGAGGGCGTGACCGTCCAGGGCCGGACCGTGCCCGGCGTGGTCGGCGGACTCCCGCACCACCTCGTCCCAGTGGCCCAGCGTGTAGCGCACCAGCAGCCGCAGATACCGCATCTCCCGCGGGTAGGGCGAGGACAGCAGTCCGGCGCGGCGGGCCCGGTCGAGCCCCTCCGACGCCCAGGGCAGGCACTCCTCCAGGTCGCCGGACTCGAAGCAGCCGATGGCCAGGTTGAACAGCGCCCGCAGCTCCACGGGCGCGTTGCCCGCCCGCCGCGCCAGCTCGCGTGCCTCAAGGAGCCGCTCCCGGCCCGCAGGGGTGGCCCGGTTGGCGCCCTCCAGGCTGGTCAGGGAGATCAGCAGGTCGGCGCGAGCGTCGGTGACCTCCAGTTCCTCGGCGACCCGCAGCGCCCGGCGGGCCACCCGCAGCGCCGTCTCGTTCTCCCCGACCTGGCGGGCCGTCGTCACGTGCGTGGCCGCCGCCCACACCCACGTCGACGAGGGCGGCTCGGCGGGGATCAGGGCCAGGGCCTCGCTGCTGTGGGAGTACGCGGCCTCCAGGTCGTCGACGCTCAGGAGGTTGCCGGCGAGGGTATAGCGGACCCGGGCGGCCAGCTCCAGGTCCGCGTCCTGGCCGAGGCCGGCCAGCGCGGAGCGCGTGAGGGAGACCGCGCGGTGCAGCTCGCCGGCGTGCACGGCGGCCGCCGAGGCACGCAGAGTGAGCGTCACCGCGTGGGGTCCGGCGGGCCGCGCGGTCGCGTCGACCGCCGCCCACAGGTCGAGGGCGGCCTCGACGTGCCGCAGTTCCTCGGCGGGCGCGCCGACCCGCTGGGCGTGGTCGGCGGCCTCCAGGGAGGCGGAGAGCGCCTCGGGCAGGTCGTGGCTCTCGCGGTAGTGGTGGGCGCGCTCGGCCGCGCTGTCGGACCGGCGGCCCGGACCGGCGAGCAGCCGGGCGAACGCGCCGTGCAGCCGGGCCCGTTCCCCCGGCAGCAGATCGGCGTAGACCGCCTCCCGGGCGAGCGCGTGCCGGAAGGAGTACGTGTCCCCGTCGGCGGAGACCAGCAGCTGCCGCTCCACCGCCTCGCGCACCGCCGACTCCAGCTCCTCCTCGGGCAGTCCGACGGCGTCCCGCAGCAGGCCGTGGCCCACGCGGCGCCCGGCGACGGCGGCGGTGCGCAGCACCTGCTGGGCGGTCTCGGACAGCTGTTCGAAGCGGATGAGCAGCACGTCGGCGAGCCCGCTGGGCACACCGCCGGCGGGCGCGTCCGTGGCCGCGACCAGCTCCTCGGCGTAGAAGGCGTTGCCCTCGGCCCGCTCCACGATCCGGCGCACGGTGGTGTCCGGCAGCCGCCGCTGACGCAGCGAGCGCACCAGCCGGGCCACGTCGGCGTCCGGCAGCGGCCGCAGCTCCAGCCGCTCCACGCCGGGCAGGCGCACCAGCTCGGCCAGCAGCGGGCGCAGCGGATGCCGGCGGTGCAGGTCGTCCGCCCGGTACGAGGCGAACAGCGCGAGCCGGTGGCCGGGCGCCCCGCCCGTCGGCCGCTGCAGGACCCCCCGGCTGAGCAGGAACCTCAGCAGGTCCCGGGAGGACTGGTCGGCCCAGTGCAGGTCCTCCAGGACCAGCAGCAGCGGTGCGGCGTCCGCCAGGTCGGTCAGGAGCGCGGCCACGCCCTCGAAGAGCCGCAGCCGCGAGGGCGCGGCGTCGGTCCCGCCGTCCGGGCCGCCGCCGAGCAGCCGGTCGGCCACCGGATGCCCGGCCAGCACGGCGGCGAACCGCTCGTCGGCGGCCAGCACGCCGAGGATCTCGGTGAAGGGCAGATACGGCAGGCCCACGTCGCCCAGGTCCACGCAGTGACCCGTGAGCACGGTCGTCCCGGCCGCTGCGGCCCGTCCGGCGACCTCGTCCAGGGTCCGCGTCTTGCCGACCCCGGCGTCCCCGGCGACGAGCACCGCGCGGGCCTCGCCGGCGCGGGCGCGCTCCAGTACGCCGGTGAGACGCGCGAGTTCGTCCTCCCGGCCGACGAGCGGGCTGGTGAGTGAGGTCTGTGGCACGCCGCCCATCCTGACACGCGGCTCCGACAACGGGCCTCCCGGTTTCGGAGCCCGGCCGGGGGAGGCCGCTGCCGCGCTCTGGTCGCTCCGCCGGGTGTGCCTCCCCGCGGGTGCGGGGCGTGCCGGACACGCGCCCGGACGCCCGTGGACGTCCCGGGCCGGTCCGCGGGCGGCGGCCTCTCCGCACCGGCCTGTGGTGCGTGAGCGGCGGGTGCCCGGTCGGGGTGGTGCCGGGGTGGGCGGGTGCTCCTGTTCGGTGAGCGGCCGGGTGCCTGTGGAGGTTCCGGGCTCGTGTCCGGGTGGGTCTGCGGCGGACGAATACACCTCGGGACCGGACGGTCGAGTGCCGGGCCGGCGCGCCGTGAGCGGCGGGTGTGCGGGTGGGCCTCGGGCCGTCGCGGTGGTCACTGTCGGGTGGGTCAGCGGTGGAGCGTGGCCGCCCAGTCCGACGGGACGCGGCCCGCCGGGCCCGGTGACGGCTGGTCCTGCGGGTGGCTGCCGGGCGGCGCGAGCCCCGGACCCGACGCGCGGACCTCGTTGGTCGCGTAGTCCCAGTACCAGTCCTCGCCCGGTTCGAAGCTCTGCACCACCGGGTGCCCGGTGGACCGGTAGTGGTCCGTCGCGTGCTGTCCCGGGGAGCTGTCGCAGCAGCCGACGTGGCCGCAGCTCGCGCAGCGCCGCAGGTGGAACCACCAGCCGCCGACCGCGTCGCACTCGGCGCAGCCGGTACCGCTCGGCGGGACGGTGGGGTCGATTCCGGTGTCGCTGGTCATACCGGCTCCTCGTTCGCATCGACTGGACCGGCGGGCCCGGTCGCATCGGCCGGGTCTGCCGGATCGGACTCCGTGGCGGTGAGCGGCAGGAGCACCTGGAAACGGGTGTCGCCCGGCTCGGACTCGACCTGGAGGCCGCCGTGGTGCTTGTCGACCACGATCCGCCAGGAGATGTCCAGCCCGAGCCCGGTGCCCTCGCCCACCGGCTTGGTGGTGAAGAACGGATCGAAGACGCGCTCCCGGATCTCCGGTGCGATCCCGCTGCCGGTGTCGCGGAACTCCACCAGCAGCCGGTCGTGGTGGAGCGCGGTGCGCACGGCCAGCGTGCCCTCGCCGCCCGCTTCGTTCACCGCGGCGACGGCGTTGTCGATCAGGTTCGTCCACACCTGGTTCAGCTCCGCCGGATACGCCGGAATCCCGGGCACCGTACGGTCGTACTCCTTGACGACCTCGATCCGCGGGCCGATCTTGCCGGAGAGCATCAGCAGGGTGCTGTCGAGCAGTTCGTGGACGTCGACCGTCCGGTAGGGCGCCCGGTCGAGCTGCGCGTACTGCTTGGCGGCGTCCACCAGGTGCGAGATGCGGGCGGTGGAGTCCGCGATCTCGTTCATCAGCAGCTCGGTCTCGACCGTGTAGTTGAGCCAGCCGACCGCTCCCGGCAGGATCTCCGCGTCCACGGCCGCCGCGACCTGCTCCAGCCACCCGGTGTCGAGACCGGCCTGCACGAAGGTCGGAGCCAGCTGCCAGCCGTGCTCGATGCCGTGGTCGGCCAGCCAGTCGCCGAGTTCGTCCTCGCGGTCGGAGGCCTCCAGCGGGCTGAGCGAGGGCGCCTTGGCGACCCGCTCCGCCGTGCGCTCCTGGATCTCCATGAGCTCCGCGAGCGCTTCGCGGGAGAACGGGCCCTCGGCGATCACGGCGAGCTTGTGCCGCATCTTCGCGACCCGCTCCCGCAGCGTCGAGGTCGCCCGCACCGCGGCCGCCGCCGGGTTGTTCAGCTCGTGGGTGAGCCCGGCGGACAGCGAGCCCAGCGCCAGCAGCCGCTCGCGCTGCCCGATGGTGCGCTGGGTGTTCTTGGAGCCGAAGAACAGCCCCTCCAGCAGATGCACGGCCATCGGGAACCACTCGCGCATGACGGCCGCGAAGGTGTCGGCCGGCAGCACGAAGAACCGCGTCGGCTCGGTGACCCGCAGGGAGTTGTTGTAGACCTGCGGCACCCGGTCGCCGACGTACGCCTGCATCGCGCCCGCGTACACCCCGCGCTGCGAGGTGCGGTTGGTCTCCACGTCGTCCCCGCCGACCCGGCGGGTCAGCACGACCGTGCCCTCCAGCAGCACGTAGAAGCAGGTGGCGTCCTCGCCCTCGGCGTACACCGGTCCGGGGTCGAAGAGTTCCACCCGGCCCTCGGCGCACAGCCGCCCCAACTGCTCGGGCGTCAGCTTCTCGAACAGGAACAGTTCCCCGATCTCGCCGGGGCTGCACGGCATCGGCCGGCCGCTCACGACTGCTCCAGGTAACGGTGGACGAGCATCACGGCCATGGCTCCCTCTCCGACGGCGGACGCGACCCGCTTGGCGGACTCCGCGCGGGCGTCGCCCGCCACGAACACGCCCGGGACGCTGGTCTCCAGGTGGTACGGCGGCCGGTCCAGCTCCCAGTCGGCCGGCGGCCGCCCGTCCGGCGTCAGGTCGGGCCCGGCGAGGATGAACCCGCGCCCGTCGCGCAGCACCGTGCCGTCCAGCCAGTCGGTCAGCGGAGCCGCGCCGATGAACACGAACAGCCACTGCGCGTCGACGAGTTCGGTGGCGCCGCTCCCCGCGTCGCGCAGCGTCAGCCGCTCCAGGTGGCCGTCGCCGTGCGCACCCTCGACGACGGTGCCGCAGCGCACCCGGATGTTGGGCGTCTCCTCGATCTGCTGGATCAGGTAGTACGACATCGACGCCTCCAGGGAGCCGCCGCGGACCAGCAGCGTCACCGACTTGGCGCCCCGGGCCAGGTACATCGCCGCCTGCCCGGCCGAGTTGGCACCGCCGACGATGTACACGTCGTGGCCCTGGCAGGAGGCCGCCTCGGTCAGCGCCGAGCCGTAGAACACCCCGCAGCCGGCCAGGTCCTCCGTGCCCGGCGCGGTCAGCTGCCGGTAGGACACGCCGGTCGCCAGGATGACGCTGTGCGCGGCGATCGCCGAGCCGTCCGAGAACCGGACGACGCGCGCCGCGCCGTTCGCCTCCAGGCCGGTCACCTCGCGCGCTGTGAGGATCTCGGCGCCGAACTTCGCCGCCTGCCGCCGGGCCCGCTCGGTGAGCTGGCCGCCGGAGACGCCGTCGGGGAAGCCGAGGTAGTTCTCGATGCGGGAGCTCTGGCCGGCCTGCCCACCGGTCGCCGACCGCTCCACCAGCACCGTACGCAGCCCCTCCGAGGCCCCGTACACGGCCGCGCCGAGCCCGGCCGGGCCGCCGCCGATCACCACCAGGTCGTAGAAGTCGGCCGTCGGCGTGGTCGCCAGGCCCACCCGGGCGGCCAGCTCGGGCGCCTCCGGCTCGACCAGCGGGGTCCCGTCCGGCGTGATCACCACCGGCAGGCGCTCCCCGCCCTGCCCGGCCGCCGACAGCAGCCGCCGCCCCTCCGGCTCGTCGGCGGAGTACCAGCGGTAGGGCACCTGATTGCGCGCCAGGAACTCCCGGACCTCCGAGGACCGCGCCGACCAGCGGTGCCCGACGACCTTCGTGCTGGGCACCGGACGGTGGTCGCCGGCGCGCCAGGCCCGGAGCAGGTCGTCCACGACCGGGTACAGCTTCTCCTCGGGCGGGTCCCACGGCTTGAGCAGGTAGTGGTCCAGATCGACGACGTTGATCGCGTCGATCGCCGCGTTGGTGTCCGCGTAGGCGGTCAGCAGCACCCGCCGGGCGCCGGGATACACGTCCAGGGCCTGTTCGAGGAACTCGATGCCGTTCATCTGCGGCATCCGGTAGTCGGCGAGGATCACGGCCACCAGGTCGCCGCGCAGCTTCAGTTCGCGCAGCGCCTCCAGCGCCGACCCGCCGGACTCCGCGCGCACGATCCGGTACGTGGCGCCGTAGCGTCGCCGCAGGTCGCGGGCGACGGCACGGGAGACCCCCGGATCGTCGTCCACGGTCATGATGACGGTCCGTGTCTCCCCGTCGGCCTGTGCCATACGTCCCCCACGTCGCGCGGCCGGATTCACGGCACGGCGTGCCCGTCACCGCACCGGCCTGCGACCCATCGTATGTTCGATCGCCGGTCCTCGCTCAGGCGGCGCGGGGGCCGCCGGCGCCCGCCCGCTCCCCCTGCGCGGTGACGGGAACGGCTTGGGGAAGACTGGGCGCCATGAACGACGTGACCGCGACCCAGGGAGTGACCCGCATGACGCGCCCGATCACGGCAGGCTTGGACGGTTCCGAGGAGAGCCTGGCCGCACTGGCCTGGGCGGCGAGGGAGGCGGTCCGTCGCGATGCCCCGCTGCACGTCGTGCACGCCTGGCGGTTCCAGGACCGGGGCGTGGCCGGCACGGTGGACCGGGAGACCCAGGAGAAGTGGGCGCGGGACGCTCTCGCCGAGGCGGTCGGCACCGTCGCCGAACGGCACTCCGGCCTCACGGTGACCACCGACCTGCGTGAGGGGGACGCCGTCGCGGCCCTGCTCGCCGCCGCGGCCGACGCCGGGACGCTGGTCCTCGGCTCGCGCGGTCACGGACCGGTCGTCGGCTTCCTGCTCGGCTCGGTCGGCCGGCAGGTGATCGCCGAGGCCACCCGGCCGGTCGTCCTCGTGCGTGCCGGTGCCGAGGCCGCCGCCGAGGCCGCGGGCCGCGAGGTCGTCGTGGGCCAGCAGGGCGAGCCCGAGGACAGCGCCGACGTCATCGGGTTCGCGTTCGAGGCGGCCGCTGCGCGGGGCGCCACCGTACGTGCCGTGCGGGCCTGGACCCTGCCGACCGTGTTCACCTACAGCCCCGGCTCCATGGCGCTCGCCGACGAGGCCGGGGGCCTGGAGCAGTACGAGCGCAAGGCGCTCGGCGAGGCCCTCGCCCCCTGGCGCGAGCGCTTCCCCGACGTGCCCGTGGTCGAGCACGTGGAGATGGGCAGCGCCGGCCAGGTGCTGCTGTCGGTGTCCGCGAACGCCCAGCTGATGGTCGTCGGCCGCCGGGCCCGCCGCGGCGCCGTCGGCGCCCGGATCGGCTCGGTGGCGCACGGCGTGCTGCACCACGCGGAGTGCCCCGTGGCGGTGGTCCCGCACGCGTGAGGACCCGGCGGGCCGCTCAGTCCGCCGTGGGCTGCAGGGTCTCCCGGGCCCTGGGCAGGATGTCGACGATGTAGTCCTCGACCGCCGTGTCCAGGCCGATGTCGTGCTGGGCCCGCTCGGACAGGTACCAGCGGTGCTCCAGCAGCTCATGGTAGATCTCCGCCGGGTCCATCGCGCCGCGCAGCTCCACCGGCACGGCGCGCACGGTGGGCCGGAAGACCTCGCGCACCCAGCGGTGGGCGAGGACCTCCGGGCGGGCGCCATGGGGGTCCCCCCTGCCCGAGCGAAGTCGAGAGCTTGGGGGAGGGTCGCCCGGGGCGTAGTCGTCCTGGGTGGCCATCCAGCTCTCCAGGTCGTTCAGCAGCCGCCTGGCCTGGTTCTCCTCGGCGTCCAGGCCGGTCAGCCGCAGCAGCTGGCGCTGGTGGTGACCGGCGTCGACGACCTTGGGCACGAAGGTGACCGTGTCGCCGTTGGAGGCGTGCTCGATCTGCATCTCGGCCACGTCGAAGCCCAGGTCGTTCAGGCGCCGGATCCGGCGCTCGATGTAGTGGTACTTGCCCGCCGGATAGACGGAGGTGCGGGTCAGCTCCTCCCACAGGCCCCGGTAGCGGGCGCATATCTCCGTGCCGAAGTCGACCGGGTCGACGGAGGGGTGCAGTGCCCCGGAGGCCTCCAGGTCGAGCAGTTCCCCGCTGATGTTCACCCGGGCCAGGTCGAGGTCGTAGTCGCGCTGCCCGGGGCTCAGCCGCGGGTGCAGCTCCCCGGTCTCCGCGTCGACCAGGTAGGCGGCGTAGGCACCCGCGTCGCGCCGGAAGAGCGTGTTGGACAGCGAGCAGTCCCCCCAGGCGAACCCGGCCAGGTGCAGCCGCACGAGCAGCACCGCGAGGGCGTCCATCAGACGGTGCATCGTCGCGGGGCGCAGCGTCGTCTCGAACATCGACCGGTACGGCTGCGATCCGCCCAGGTGCCGGGTGACCAGCACCGGCTCCAGCGCGCCCCCGGCGGTGTCCGTGCGGCCGGTGATCACGGCCAGCGCGTCCACCGCCGGGATGGCGAGCCGGTCCAGATCGCGCAGCAGCTGGTACTCGCGCAGCGCGGGCCGCTCGGCCAGTTCCTTGACGGCGATCACCTCGTCCCCGGCGCGCGCGTAGCGGACCACGTGCCGGGAGATGCCGCGCGGCAGCGGCACGAGGTACTCCTCGGGCCACTGCTCAAGCGGCAGCTGCCAGGGCAGTTCGAGCAGGAGAGCGGGGTGCTCCGGATTGGTGGCACTGATCTGCAAGGCCATGCCCCGACTCTAGGACGCCCGTTCCCGGGCCAGTTCCGCGGCGTCCTTCACCGGCCCGTGGTGGAGGGGGCCGTGGCCGGGGAGCAGCAGGTCGCCCTCCAGCCCGGCGACGACGTCGAGCGAGGCGATCGCGCGCGGCCGGTCGTGGTGGAACAGGTCGGGCAGCAGCTGCGGTCCCTCGATCCGGGAGATGGCGTGCCCGCTGACCAGCGCGTCGCCGGAGATCACCACACCGGCGTCCGGGAGGTGGTAGACGCAGTGGCCGTCGGTGTGCCCGGGGGTGTGCACCGGCACGGGGCGGCCGGGCAGGTCGAGGGCGCCGTCCGCGGGGAAGGCCGCGGGCGCGGTCACCGGGTGCTGCTCTGTGCCGCCGGTGCGCAGCACGTGCCTCATCCACGGCAGTACGCCGGGCCGCCAGGCGTTGCGCAGCACCGTGCCGACCGACACCTGCTGGAGGTAGTCGCGCCGGGCGTGCGGGACCTCGGCCTCATGCAGGAGGACCGGGGTGCCGTGGGTGGCGCGCAGGTACTCGGCCGAGCCCAGGTGGTCGTTGTGCGCGTGGGTGATCAGCACCGCCGCCACCGCCTCCGGTGAACTCCCTACGGCGGCCAGGGAGTCGAGCAGCGCCCGGCGGTCGCCGGGGTATCCGGTGTCGACGAGGGTCACCGCGTCGCCGTCGGTGAGGATGACCCAGTTGGTGTTGCCGCCGTGCACCAGGTAGGTGCCGTCGGCCACTTGCCGTACGTCCGTGCTCATGGTCTCCCGCGTCTCAGGTTGGCTGCACCAGCGGGGGACAGCCAACCAGAAACGGAGCGCGGACGGTTGCCCGGCCCTCAGCGCACGCCGTGCGGGCGGAACTGGACACTGATGCGGGGCCCGGCGGCGCGGGTGCTCTTGGGGACGCAGTGCTCCCAGGTCCGCTGGCAGGAGCCGCCCATCACGATCAGGTCGCCGTGGCCCAGCGGGCGGCGCACGGTCTCGCCGCCCCCGCCCGCCGGGCGCAGCAACAGGTCGCGGGGCGCGCCGACGGAGAGGATCGCGACCATCGTGTCCCGGCGCGCGCCGCGTCCGATCCGGTCGCCGTGCCAGGCGACGCTGTCCCGGCCGTCGCGGTAGTGGCACAGGCCCGCCGTCGTGAACGGCTCGCCCAGTTCCTCGGCGTAGTGCGCGGACAGTGCCGTGCGCGCCTCGGCCAGCAGCGGGTCCGGCAGCGGGTCGGCCGCGCCGTAGAACGCCAGCAGCCGGGGTACGTCGACGACCCGCTCGTACATCTCACGCCGCTCCGCGCGCCAGGGGACCTCGGTGGCCAGCCGCTCGAACAGGGCGTCGGCGCCGCTCAGCCACCCGGGGAGCAGGTCGATCCAGGCCCCGGAGCCGAGATGGGTGCGGCGCAGCCCGTCGAGCGGGCCCAGCCGGACCTCGTCGGTCTGGTCGAAGAGCGAGCCCTGGAGGTGCGTGGTCATGGGACCAGCGTACTCCTTGCTCGAAAATGCGTTCTATTAGCGTCGTGACCCCTTTCGATACACGGGTGTATCCGATACATTCGCGCATCAGGCGGGGGCACGGAGGGGCACGGAGGGAAGGGGCCGGGCATGGCGGTGCGGGAGACGACCGGGCGGGTGACCAGGCGCCGCGCGCGCACCCGCGCCAACCTCCTGGACGCCGCGTTCGAGGTGTTCGCCGCCAAGGGGTTCGGGCGGGTGTCGATCGAGGAGGTCTGCGAGGCCGCCGGATACAGCCGGGGCGCCTTCTACTCCAACTTCGACACCCTCGACGAGCTGTTCTTCGCCCTCTACGGGCAACGGGCCGACCTGATCGCCGAGCAGGTGTCCGCGGCCCTCGCCTCCGACGGCCCCGGCCTGGACGTGCCGGACGCCGTGGAGCGCGTCACCGAGGTGCTGCTCCTGGACCGGGACTGGCTCCTGGTGAAGACGGACTTCCTCGTGCACGCCGCCCGCGACCCGGAAGTCGCCCGGACGCTGCTGGAGCACCGGGCCCGGCTCAGGCGGTCGATCGCCGACCGGCTCGCCCGGGCCCGCGGGCACACCGCCCTGCCCGCCGTGCTGGGCGACACGGAGGGCGCCGCGCACGCCGTGGTCGCCGCGTACGACGGGGTCACCACCCAGCTGCTCCTGGACCGGGACGTCGCACACGCCCGGGTCTGGCTCGGCCGGCTGCTCACCGCGCTGCTCACCGACGGCAGCGCCCGCCAATGACGCAACAGGAAGGGACGGTCGCCATGGATGCCGACGTCATCGTGGTCGGAGCGGGTCTCGCGGGCCTGGTCGCGGCCCACGAGCTGACCAGCCGGGGCAGGAGGGTCGCCCTGGTCGACCAGGAGAACGCGGCCAACCTCGGCGGGCAGGCCTTCTGGTCCTTCGGCGGCCTCTTCCTCGTCGATTCCCCGGAGCAGCGCCGGCTCGGCGTCAAGGACTCCTTCGACCTGGCCTGGAACGACTGGCAGGGCAGCGCCGGCTTCGACCGCGCCGACGACGAGGACTCCTGGGCCGTGCGCTGGGCGCGGGCCTACGTGGAGTGGGCGGCGGGGGAGAAGCGGTCCTGGCTCGCCGGACACGGCATCACCTTCCTGCCCACCGTCGGCTGGGCCGAGCGCGGCGACCTGAGGGCCGGCGGTCACGGCAACTCCGTGCCCCGGTTCCACATCGCCTGGGGCACCGGCACGGGGGTCGTCGAGCCCTTCGTGCGGTACGCGAAGCAGGCCGTGCGGGACGGGCTGCTCACCCTCCACCACCGCCACCGCGTCGACCACCTGGTCGTCGAGGGCGGCACCGCGCGCGGGGTGCGCGGCACCGTGCTCGCCCCGGACGGCTCACCGCGCGGCGTCGCCTCCAGCCGTGAAGCGGCCGGGGAGTTCGAACTCACCGCCCAGGCCGTGATCGTCACCTCCGGCGGCATCGGCGCCGACCACGACATCGTCCGCCGCCACTGGCCCGAACGGCTCGGCACCCCGCCCGCCCGGATGGTCACCGGCGTCCCCGCCTACGTCGACGGACGGATGCTCGACATCAGCGCCGAGGCGGGCGCCCGCCTGGTCAACCGCGACCGCATGTGGCACTACACCGAGGGCGTACGCAACTGGGACCCGATCTGGCCCGGCCACGGCATCCGCATCCTGCCCGGACCGTCCTCGATGTGGTTCGACGCGCTGGGCCGCCGCCTGCCGGAGCCGTACCTGCCCGGCTACGACACCCTCGGCACCCTGCGCCACCTGCGCACCGCGGAGGGCCTCGCGGGCCACGACCACTCCTGGTTCGTCCTCACCCAGAAGATCGTCGAGAAGGAGTTCGCGCTCTCGGGCTCCGAGCAGAACCCGGACATCACCGCCAAGGACCGCGCCGGCTTCCTGCGCGAACGCGTCCTGGGCAAGGGCGCCCCGGCCCCCGTGGACGCGTTCCTGCGCAACGGCGCCGACTTCGTGACCGCGCCGGACCTGGAGCAACTGGTGGAGAAGATGAACCGGTTGACGGACAAACCGCTCCTGGACGCCGGGGCACTCCGCCGCCAGATCGAGGCCCGGGACCTACAGATGGCCAACCCGTACGCCAAGGACGCCCAGGTGCAGGGCATCCGCAACGCCCGTCGCTACATCGGCGACCGGCTCGGCCGCGTCGCCACCCCGCACCGCCTCCTCGACCCGGCGGCGGGCCCGCTGATCGGCGTCAAGCTGCACATCCTCACCCGCAAGACCCTCGGCGGCATCCAGACCGACCTCAACTCCCGCGCCCTGGGCGCCGACGGCACCCCGGTCGAGGGCCTGTACGCGGCCGGCGAGGTGGCCGGCTTCGGCGGGGGAGGGGTGCACGGGTACAACGCGCTGGAGGGCACCTTCCTGGGCGGCTGCCTGTTCTCCGGACGGGCGGCGGGCCGGGCCGCGGCACGGCAGACGGGCTGAGCGGCACGGAGGCATGGCTCCCGTCGGGGTACGCGGCCGCCGTCAGCGGTGTCACGTCTCCCGTGTCCGCCAACTGCCTCCGTCAGCCCGACCTCCGGCGCGCGGCCTCGCGCCGCTTGAGCGCCCGGCGTTCGAGCTCGCTGGTGCCGCCCCACACGCCGAGGGTCTGCCCGGTGTCCAGGGCCCAGCGCAGACACTGCTCCTGGACCGGGCAGGTCCGGCAGACCGCCTTCGCCTGCTCGGTCTGCAAAGCGGCCGGGCCGGTGGTGCCGATCGGAAAGAAGAGGTCGGGGTCCTCCGTCCGGCATGCGGCGTGCTCTCGCCAGTTGTCCATCAAAGTCACCTGCGATCGGTCTCGTTCGGGCCCTCGTGCATGGCTTACTCCGTTGCGGGTGACCTGTCGACAGCGGGGTGAAACCGGCGCGGCCCGCGTGGGACGCCGTGTCCGGCGCCGTGCGTCTACCGGCTCAGCGCCTCCGCGGCGGCCGTGACCACCGCGTCCGCCACCGTGGCCAGCGCCGGGGAGTCGAGCTTCCACTGCTGCCAGTACAGCGTGACGTCCACCGCCAGGTCCGGGGCGAAACCGACGAGCCGGCCGGTGCGCAGCAGGGGCTCGGCCTGCGGCTGCGGGACCATGCCCCAGCCCAGCCCGGCGGCGACCGCCTCGACGAATCCCTCCGAGGTCGGCACGTAGTGCCGCGCGGCACTCGCGCCGCGGTGACCGAGCCGGCGCGCGAAGGCGTCCTGGAAGTCGTCCCGCCGGTCGAAGACCACCACCGGGGCGTCCGCGACGGCCTCCCGCGGCGGCGCGGCCAGATGCCGGGCGGCGAACTCGGGTGCGGCGCAGGGGAGATAGCGCATCCGGCCCAGCGTCCGGACCGTGCAGCCCGGCACCGGTTCGGGCGAGGACGTGACCGCCGCCATCACCACGCCCTCCCGCAGCAGCGTCGCCGTGTGGCCCTCGTCCTCGCGGCGCAGTTCGAAGCAGAGGGCGGGCTCCCGGGGAATGCGGGTGAGGGCCGGCAGGAACCAGGTCGCCAGCGAGTCGGCGTTCACCGCCACCGTCACCCGGGTCGGCTCGCCCTCCCCCCTCAGGCCCAGCTCGGCCGAGGCGTCCCGCTCCAGCCGCGCCACCTGGCGGGCCAGCCGCACCAGCACGGCACCGGAGTCGGTCGCCCGCACCGGCTTGGTGCGCAGCAGCAGCACCCGGCCGGTGCGCTGCTCCAGCGCCTTCACCCGCTGGCTGACCGCGGACGGCGTCACGTGCAGAGCGGCGGCGGCCGCGTCGAACGTGCCCTCGTCCACGACGGCCAGCAGGGTGCGCACATGGTCCAGCGGCAGATCCGCGAAGGTCGTCATCATGTCGTCATCACACTGGCTAATGTTACGTAAGAATCTTTAGCTGTACGTCCTGTGATCGTCCGCTTAGCGTCGAGGGCATGAACAGCGCCCTCACGGCAGCCGCCGCCGGCTTCGGCACCGGACTCTCGCTCATCGTCGCCATCGGCGCCCAGAACGCCTTCGTCCTGCGTCAGGGGGTCCGCCGCGACGCCGTCCTCGCCGTGGTCGGCATCTGCGCGCTGTCCGACGCCGTGCTCATCGCCCTCGGCGTCGGCGGGGTCGGCGCCGTGGTGGTGGCCTGGCCGGGCGCGCTGACCGCCGTCGGCTGGATCGGCGGCGCCTTCCTGCTCTGCTACGGCGCCCTGGCCGCCCGGCGGGTGTTCCGTCCGTCCGGCGCGCTGCGGGCGGACGGCGACGCCGCGGGCTCCCGCCGCCGGGCCGTGCTCACCTGCCTGGCGCTGACCTGGCTGAACCCGCACGTCTACCTGGACACCGTGTTCCTGCTGGGCTCCGTCGCCGCCGACCGGGGGCCGCTGCGCTGGACCTTCGGTCTCGGAGCCGCCGTCGCCAGCCTGGTCTGGTTCGCCGCGCTCGGCTTCGGCGCCCGCTGCCTCGGCCGCTTCCTGGCCCGGCCCTCGGCCTGGCGGGTCCTGGACGGCCTGGTGGCAGCCACCATGATCGTCCTCGGCGTCTCCCTCGTCGTCGGGGCGTGAGCGGGACCGGTGACCGGCCAACGCGTCCGGCGGGCTCGAACGGAGCTGCGATAGTGATCCCCGCAGCCGAAAGATGTACCGAGCATGTGGGAAGCGCGTGGACACGAGCGAGAGCAGCAACAGCGGCACCGAATCCGGAGCGAAGGACCCGGCGCCGGACGGGGCCCGGCAGCGCGGGTGGCGCCGCTGGGCCGTGGACACCCGCCCCCTGCGCCGCCCGGCCTACCGCAGGCTGTGGTCCTCGACCATCGTCACTGCCGTCGGCAGCCAGCTCACCGCGGTCGCCGTACCCAAGCAGATCTACGACATCACCGGGTCCTCGGCCTGGGTGGGCGCCGCGAGCCTCGCCGGCCTGCTGCCGCTCATCGTGTTCGCGCTGTGGGGCGGCGCCGTGGCCGACACCATGGACCGCCGCAAACTGCTGCTGATCACCAACACCGGCATCGCGGTGACCTCGCTGCTCTTCTGGATACAGGCGGTCACCGGCATGGAGTCGGTGGCCGCCCTGATGGTCCTGCTCGCCCTGCAGCAGGCCTTCTGGGGCCTGAACGCCCCGGCCCGCAACGCCTCCATCGCCCGGCTGGTGCCCGAGGACGAACTGCCCGCGGCGAACGCGCTCGGCTCGACCGTCATGCAGACCGGACAGGTGGTCGGCCCGCTGCTCGCCGGCGCGCTGATCCCGGTGATCGGGCTGCCCGAGCTGTACCTGATCGACGCCCTGGCCCTGTGCGTCACCGTGTGGGCGGTCTACCGGCTCCCCGCCCTGCCGCCGCTGGCGGGCACGGCGGTGCGGCGCGCGGGCGTGCGCGAGGTCGTGGCCGGCTTCCGCTACATCGCCGGGCACAAGGTGCTGCTGCTGTCCTTCCTGGCCGACATCGTCGCCATGGTCTTCGGCATGCCCCGCGCCCTGTTCCCGCAACTCGCCGCCGAGACGTACTCCTCCTACGGCGAGGGGCTGGCGCTCGGCCTGCTGTTCGCGGCCGTTCCCATCGGTGCGGTGGCCGGCGGGCTGTTCTCCGGCACCTTCTCGCGGGCCCGCCGGCACGGCTGGATGGTGATCGGAGCGGTCGTCGTGTGGGGCGCCGCCATCACCGGCTTCGGGCTGAGCGGCAGCCTGTGGCTCGCGGTGACGTTCTTGGCCGTGGCCGGAATCGCCGACATGGTCTCCATGGTGTTCCGCGGGGCGATCCTGCTGTCCGCGGCCACCGACGAGATGCGCGGGCGCATGCAGGGCGTGTTCACCGTCGTCGTCGCGGGCGGACCGCGGCTCGCCGACGTCCTGCACGGCGGCGCCGGCTCCGCCTTCGGCGCACGGGAGGCCGTGGCCGGCGGCGGGCTGCTCGTCGTGGCGGTGATGCTGGCCCTGGCCGCCGCGATGCCGGCGCTGCGCCGCTACCGCGTCTGACGGCCGCTCACAGGGAGCCGCGTCCGTGCAGCGCGTAGTGCTCCATGAGCCGGCCCCTGGTGGACTCCAGCCGGTGCGCGAGGATCTCCGCGACCGAGCGCACCAGCACGATGCCCAGCTGCGGGTCCCGCTCGCACAGGTCGAGCACGGAGGACGCCTCGAACTCGTAGGCGCGCACCGGGCTGAACGCCTCGGCGCCGAAGTCCCACTCGTAGGGCGGGAACAGCCAGGACCAGCCGAGCAGGTCGCCCACGCCGAGGCTGGCGACCGTGACCCGTTGCAGGGACGTCACCTGCTGGGTCAGGGAGACCGCGCCGGAGCGGATGACCCAGAAACGGTCCGCCCTGCTCCCCGCCTCGAAGATCCGTTCGTCCTCCGGGAAGGAGACCTCCTGGGCCAGTTCCATCAGCCGCGCGCGCTGGGGGCGGGGGAGGGCGGTCAGGAGTTTGATCGCTTTGGTCATGGCACGGGACTCCTCGCCGGCGATTCGGTTCCGGGGCTTTCCCTATGCCCATTTCAGTCGCTGCAGGCGCCCTGAGCACCTCGGCGGCCGGCGGATCCCGTGCGGGAACCGGGGACGGGAGCGCGAGGACGTGAAAAGGACATGAAAAAGCCCTGGCCGGACGGGGGAGGCCGGCCAGGGCCGCAAGCGGTGACCGCGGAGGACATTTCCGTCGACTCCGTCGCCACGTATGGATGAACGCTAAACCATCTCTGGGTGTTCCGCGAATCCGGTACCGGGGCGAGTGACCCGTTTCACTCGCCTCCCCCCCGGCCCTCTCCTCACTGGTCACCCTCCGCGACCACCCTGATCGTCTCCAGTGCCGGATCGGTCGGATCGGGGAGGTACATCCCGGCCTCCAGACCGCTGCGCAGATAGCGCAGGACCGGCTCGGCCAGCCGCTCGCCCGGCAGGACGGCGGGAATGCCGGGCGGATACGGCGTGATCATCTCCGCCGCGACCCGGCCGACCGCCCGGTCCAGGGGCACGTCCTCGGTGGGGCCGAAGAACGCGTCCCGGGGCAGGCACACCTGGGGCATCCGCAGCTCCGCGGGGGACGGCACCTCGACGCGCGGGGCGGGGCCCAGGCCGGGGGCGGCGCGGGCGAGGTCCTTGAGGGCGGTGAGCAGCTCGTCCGCCGTCTCCCGGTCGTCGCCGTGGGTGATCTGCGCGCCGATGCGGCGGTGGTCGGTGATGTGGGCGACCACGCCGCGGTGCTCGCGCAGCCAGTCCGCCGCCCGGAAGCCCGAGACACCGAGCCCGTCGAGGTCGATGACGACCGGCAGCGGATCGAAGCCGTGTGCCGCCCCCGGACCGCAGAAGTCGTCGCGGTCGTTGACGTGCATGCCGTCGATCTCCTCGACGGCCGCGCGTACGTCGGCCGCCAGTTTCAGCGCGCCGCCCATCAGCTCCCGCCCGCCGAGCGCCATCTGGCGGCGCCAGCCGTCGAGACCGGCGAAGATCAGCACCGACGGGCTGGTGGTGCTCAGCAGGTCGGCACGCATGCCGAGGAGCCTGGGCTGCACCAGGTCGCCGCGCAGGTGGAACACCGAGCCCTGCTCGAGACCGCTGCCCATCTTGTGGATGCTGGTCACGCAGATGTCGGCGCCCGCGTCCATCGCCCAGGACGGCAGGTCGGGGTGGAAGGGCAGATGCGCGCCCCACGCCTCGTCGACGATCAGCTGCGCCGAACGCCGGTGGCAGACCTCGGCGACGGCCCGCAGATCGGCGCTCGCGCCGTACGGAGTCGGGCTGGTGACCAGGGCCCCCTTGGCGTCGGGACGGGCGGCGAAGGCCGCCTCGAAGGCCGCCGCGGACGGCGGACGGGTCAGATGCCGCTCGGCGTCCCAGCGCGGTTCGACCCAGACCGGCTCGATGCCGGACAGGATCAGGCCCGAGACCACGGACTTGTGGGCGTCCCGGCCGATCAGCAGCTTCTCGTGCGGTCCCGCGACCGCCGGCATCGCCGCCTTCACCGACAGGGAACTCCCGCACGTCGAGAAGAACGTGTGATCGGCGTGGACGGTGTGGGCCATCAGCTCCTGGGCGCGCTGCAGCATGCGGCCCCGGGTGAGGCGGTCGTCGAGCCCGGCCGTGCCAGCACGTCGCCGTGGAACACCGCGTCGCCCAGCACCTCGCGCACCGCCGGGTCCACTCCGCGCGCCTGCTTGTGCCCGGGCGGCGTGAACGACAGCCGGCCCTCGCGGCGGTACCCGACGAGGGGCTCCAGGACAGGTGCGCGGCGGTGATCGGCGGTCATGCCGCCCGGTTTCCCTCCCGGCGGCGCGTCAATCCGCCCCGAGGTCCCTCACCGCGAGTTCCGGCCCGGGGTCAGCACCTCGTCGAGCACCCGCAGGACGGCCTCGTACGCCACCGTCCGTACGGCGGCCTCCCGCGAGCCCTCCGGGTCGGTCGGCCGCAGCTCCTCGCTGCGCGCCCGCCAGCTGCGTCCCTCCTCCAGCGCACATGCCCTCGCGCGATGCATGCGGCGCAGCAGTTCGTCCGAGTCCACAACATCCGTCATGCACTCCGCGTACCCCCGCAGGGCGCCCGGATCCCTTGGGCCGCAAGGAGGACCGAAGGTTTGCCGGTACCGGCATGGGTCAGCCGACAGTGACGGGGCCGCACGGCAAGCACGCCGGCCGGACCGGACCGTCCACCTACCAGGGAGCCGACGGATGAGCGAGAGGGACACGACCCGACCCGTCGAACGGCGGAGCACGGACACGCACCGCCGGTACCGGCCGTGCAGGCCCGCCGACGCGCGCAAGGCGGTCGAGCACGCCGTCACCGAGTGCCGGGGCATCCACGGCCTCGCGGCGTGCGACGTGGGTGCCCTCTCCGACGCCGTGCTCGTGGCCTCGGAACTGACCACCAACGCCATCCTGCACGGCGGCGGCATCACCGACTTCCAGGTCGACGTCGTGGGGCCCGGAGTGCACCCCGGAGTGCGCCTGTCGGTGTGCGACCGCAGCCACGACCTCCCGGTGGCGGTGCCGCCCACCGACGACCGCGGACGGCGGCGCCTCGGCGGCCGGGGCTGGCCGATCGTCTGCCGGCTGGCCCGAGAGGTGCGCGTGGCAGATCTTCCCTCGGGCGGCAAGTGCATCACCGTCGTCGTTCCGCTGTCCTGATGACTTTTCGAAAAGCGGAGTTTGTTCCACCGGGGCAGGGGCAGTCGCAGATTCGTGCTTCGGACCGGAGGCGCAGCAGCGGGAGCGGTACGGCTGTTTCGGTACTCCGGCTCTGCCGGGGCGACCCGGACAGCGCCGTTCCCGCGGAAGTCCCCTGAGACCACCGTTCAGGAGCGGATCCGCATGCTCATAGAAACGCCCACCATCCGTCCCGGTACCCCTCAGCCCGCCACCGACCCCTCCGCCGCCCCGACCCGCCGCCGACACGACGACACGCCCGACACCATGGCCCTCTTCGGCCGCCTGGCCGGACTGCCGGACGGACCCGAGCGCGACGCCGTCCGCGACGAACTCGTCACGGCCTGGCTGCCCATGGCCCACCGCATCGCCGGACGGTTCCGGGACCGCGGCGAATCCATCGAGGACCTCCGCCAGGTGGCGGCGCTCGGCCTGGTCAAGGCCATCGACCGCTTCGACCCCGAGCGGGGCGCCTTCGAGAGCTACGCCGTGCCCACCATCACCGGCGAGGTCAAGCGCCACTTCCGCGACCGGATGTGGGCCCTCAGGGTGCCCCGCCGGGTCCAGGAACTGCGCAACAAGGTGCGCGTCGCCCGCCGGGAACTCGCCCAGAGCCCGGGCAGCCCCGAGCCCTCGGTGGCCGCCCTCGCCGCCCACACCGGGCTGACCGAGGACGAGGTCGGCGCCGGCATGGAGGCGCTGGAGAGCTTCAGCACCCTGTCGCTGGACGCCGAACTGTCGGCCGGCGACGACGGCTACAGCCTCGCGGACACCCTCGGCGCGGCCGACGCCTCGTACGACACCGTGATCGACCGCGAATCCGCCAAGGAGGGCCTGCGCAGGCTGCCCGAACGCGAGCGCGCCATTCTCTACATGCGCTTCTTCGAGGACATGACGCAAAGCCGCATCGCCGACTGCCTGGGCATCTCGCAGATGCACGTCTCGCGGCTCATCAGCCGCAGCTGCGCCCGCGTGCGCGACGAGGCGATGGGGGAGCGGACCGCCCGCCCCGGCCACGCCGTGCGCACGTGACGAGCCGGACGGACGACACGTGCCACGGACAGGGGACCAGGGAGGGACGAGACGGATGCTGACGCCACACCCCGAGGTACTGCGCAGGCTCCTGGCGGAGTACGAGGCGGCCGCGGTGGACGAGCCCGCGGGCGCGACGGGCGAACCCGGGCCGCGGACCCGGGACCTGGCCTACACGCTGTGCGTGTCGACCGGCACGCGTGACGTCGGGCGGGCCCTGGAGGCCGCCCGGCACCAGCTGGCCGACGCGCTGGAGCCGACGCCCGTGCCCGGCGGCGCGCACGCGGGCGTGGCGGACTGACGGGGTGGGGCGGACGGAGGACGAACGGACGAGCGGCCGGCGGACGAGGACGAACAGGGGCGCGACGCGACGGCTGCCCGTACCCGCCTGACGCGGTGTACGGGCAGCCGTGCGCCGCCGGCCGTACGCCGGAGCCGTGCGCGGACGGGCCGCACGGTGTGCGCGCAGGAAGCCGGGGCATCCGGAGTCCGGGAGGGGATCCACATGAACGCACGTGTCCTGGCGGCCACCGGACGAGGTCGCGCCCGGCGGGCGGCGAACGGGTCGGCGGCCGAGGGAGCCGCCCGGGCCGGGCTCACCGCCCGCGGCGTCATCTACCTGCTGGTCGGCGTCCTGGCCCTGCAGATCGCCTTCGGCGCCGGGAACCGGCAGGCCGACCGGGGCGGCGCCCTGGCCGAACTGTCCGACAAGCCGTTCGGGGCCGTGCTGCTGTGGGCGCTCGGTGCCGGGCTCGCCGGTATGGCCCTGTGGCGACTGTCCGAGGCGCTGTTCGGCGTCACGGGCAAGGACGGCCGCACGGCGAAGAAGCGCCTGCCCGCTGCGGCCCGCTGCGTGTTCTACGCGTTCGTCGCCTACTCCGTACTGGCCTTCGCGGCCGGCGCCGGCGGCAGCGGCTCCAGCGACCGGCAGTCCCGGGACGTCACGGCCAGGGTGATGGACATGCCCGCGGGACGCTGGCTCGTGGGCGCGGCCGGGGCCGCGGTCGTCGTCGCCGGAGTGGTGATCGGCGTACAGGCCGCCCGC
This sequence comes from Streptomyces sp. NPDC093065, assembly GCF_044754585.1. Taxonomy (NCBI): domain Bacteria; kingdom Bacillati; phylum Actinomycetota; class Actinomycetes; order Kitasatosporales; family Streptomycetaceae; genus Streptomyces; species Streptomyces sp. NPDC093065. The sequence goes on from NZ_JBIVPJ010000018.1 coordinate 160,597, forward strand.
CGCACCTTTCACAAGAAGATGAAGCTCGGCGGGCTCGGTCCCCGTGTCCGGCGGCTGGTCGACGTCACGGGCGTGGCCGGCGGGGTGGCCCGCGGTCTGGTCTTCGCCGGGGCGGGCACCTTCGCCGTCCGGGCCGCCGTCGACTACGAACCCGACCGGGCCAAGGGGATGGACGACACCCTGCGCTCCTTCGCCGACACCCCGCTCGGCCCCTGGCTGCTGGTCTGTGTCGCCGCGGGCCTGGTGCTGTTCGGCGTCTTCTCCTTCGTGCTCGCCCGACTGCGGCGGGTCTGAGCGGCCCGGCACGGGGAACGGGTCTGAGCGGCCCGGCACGGGGAACACGGGGCGAATGAACGAACACGAGATTCCTCCGCCGGACGGACGTCCCGTGGACGTCTACCTCGACCTCCTGCGCGTTCGCATGCCGAACGACGACTACCAGCTGCTGCTCAGCGTGGTGGAACCGGTCCTCCAGGCGATCGACGAGCAGCAGATGCCGACCATCGACTTCTCCCTGGACGGGGACAACGCCGAGGCGCTGCCCCAGGAGATCAGGGACGAGGCCGCACTGGTCATCGCCACCGCCGTCACCGGTCGTCTCGACAACGAGGTCGTCGAGATCGACACCGACGAGACCGGTCCGGTCCGGGTCGTCACCGACGCGGCCACCGCCTCCGACCCCGAGCGTCTCGGCGAGATCGCCGACTACCTCAAGGAACGCCACCAGCAGAACGAGGAGCTGCGCGGCATCGCCGAGGCCAGTGGCCTGCCCAGCGACTTCTGACCCCCACCACCCGGGCGGGACCGTCAGCGCTGCGGAGCCCTGACGGGAACACCCAGCGGCCGGGCGAGGCCGACCACCGCCTCGTCCAGCCGCTCCAGGTGCCGCAGCACCCGGCCCGTGATGCGGCCGTACCGCGGCACTCCGGCGGCGTCCGGCTCCAGCAGCGAGGCGATGCTCGGCCCGGTCTCCACCTCAGTCCCGGCGTCGTCGTCGGCGACCCGGGCGCCGATGGCCTCGATGTTGCGCACCGTGCGCCGCACCGCGCCGCGCAGCCGCGGGTCGGCCGCGATCGAGGGATGGGTGGGCAGCAGTTCGGCCGTCGCCGCCAGCGACCGCGCGTGATAGGCGCAGGTCTCCAGCAGCGCCACCACGTACTGGGCCGTGTCGCGCCGGGCCCGCAGCGGCGTGATCGGATGGGTCAGCGGCTGGGTGGCGGACCGCAGATCGCCGAGCGCCTGGTCCAGCTCCCGCGCCGTGTCGAGCAGGTCGGCCGCGGGCCCTCCGCTGAGCTGGTCGACGGCACCCTCCGTCACGTCGGTGAGCCGCTCCAGCACCGTGCCGAGCAGTTCGTTCGTACGCCGGTCGGTGCGTATCGGCAGCACCAGCGCCGCCGCCACGATCCCGCAGGCGGCGCCGAGCGCCGTCTCCTCCACCCGCAGCAGCAGTACCGACATGCTGTAGGTGTGCAGCAGCGTGTACAGCAGTCCGAGCATCGCGGTGACGAAGAACGACATCAGCGTGTAGGACAGCGGCGCCGTGTAGAACATGGCGAAGATCAGCACCAGCACCAGACCGAACGCCGTCCAGGTGTGGTTGCCGACCAGCCCGGCCAGCACGATGCCGGCCACCACCCCGAGCACGGTGCCCAGCAGCCGGCGGTAGCCCTTGACCAGGATCTCGCCGGTCGAAGCGGTGTTGATGAAGACGATCCAGCAGGTGAGCACCGCCCAGTACCAGCGCTGCGTGGACAGGAACTCCCCGCCGACGATGGCCAGCGACGACGCCACGGCCACCTGCACCGCGGCACGAGTGGTGGGCCGCCGCAGCCCGGTCTGCTCCTCCTCCTCGGCCGCCTCCTCACCGGCGTCGATGGCCGCGTCCTCGGCGTCCAGCTCCTCGCGGGAACGGGCGGTGGCCGGTGAGTCGTCGGACTCGTCCTGCGGTCCGTCCAGCGCGATCCTGAGGCCCATGACCGCGCGCGCCGTCTCACCGATGCCGCGGAACACGTCCTGGACGGCGGCGGTCGCCTCGGGCAGGTTCTCCTCGTCGCGGTAGCCCAGCAGCCGGTTGCGCAGGTGGGACAGCCCGGTGCCGCGCGCCTCCGCGGGCGGGCGCAGCACCAGGGTGCGCAGCGCCGTGAGATCGCGGCGCAGAGTCTCCGTGGCCTCGCCGGGCGCGGGCGAACGGCCCACGGTGGGCGCGGGCGCGCCCGGCAGATGCAGGGTCAGGGTGTCGGCCCGCTCGGCGCTGCGCGCGGTCAGCAGCAGCAGCCCGAGCCGCTCGGCGGCGATCTCGGCGTCCGCGATGCGCCGCTGCACCAGCCGTGCCGTGGACGCGTCGGGCGTGCCCTCCTCCAGCCGCGACTGGATCAGCAGGGCCGTCTCGTGCAGGCGCGCGGTGCCCTCGCGCAGGCGTTCCAGCGTCTTGTCGATGGCGTCGGGACCCGCGTCCAGCAAGTCGATCTGCGTGGCGATCAGCTGCGCCAGCCGGGCGCGGAAGGCCTGCCGCAGCAGACCCAGGATGCGCGCGGGCGTCGCCGGGACCACCCCGAAGCGCACCACCGCGCTGGACGCGAACGCCACGGCGACCGCGGCCCACAGCCCCGGCAGCCCGGACACCTTCGCGCCGACGAACAGCGACACGAAGTAGACCTGGAAGCCGATCAGCCCGAGCGCCGTGCCCCGGTCGCCGAACCGGCGGACGAAGACCGCGCAGAAGATCAGAACGACGAAGAAGGCGTCACCGACGACGACCAACGAGCTGAGCAGCGTGCTCAGCGAGACCGAGGCCAGCGCGACGGGCAGGGCGAGCGCCAGCGTGACGGCCTGCGGGCCCGGCTCCTTCTCCCGGATGGCGAAGGTCGCGACCATCGCCACCATGGCGCCCGCCACCAGATGCTTGACGTCCACGCCGGACAGGGCGAGCACGCCCAGCGTCAGCGCGATGGCGCCGACCGTCCGCAAGCCCGCCGTCAACCGCAACAGCCCGGGGTCGGACGCGGCGACGCGGTCGCGCAGCCGTGTCCGCGCCGGGCGCCCCGCTGCCTTCACGCCGCCGTACACACTCCCGATTCACAGCCGGCCCTCGCAGCCGGTTCCAGCCATGTCCCGGCCGGTTCACGCCGAGATCCACTTCTCAGCATGTCATGCCCCGGACCGGTACGGGCCGCGGGGGCGGCCGGGGTCACAGCTCCGCCCGCTGCGCCCCCTCCACCTGCTCCCGCACCTGTTCCGGGGTCAGGTAGGCGTCGGTGTACTCGAAGTCCTTCAGCTTGGCCGGCTTGCGGGCCTGGAAACCGGTGCGGACGAAATCGTCGCCGGCGATCGCGTTCAGCGCCCAGTCGGCCGCCACCCGCGCCTTGGCCACGCCCGTGCGCAGCGCCGACCAGTGGTAGCCGCGGGCCACCGCCTGCGCGGGCAGGCCCTTGAGCTCGACACCCAGCGGCTTGGAGACCGCGTCGGCGCCGCCGAGGTCGACGACGAGACCGAGGTCCTTGTGCACGTACGGCCGCATCGGCTGGTTGCGCAGCGTGGCGATGACGTTCTCGGCGACGTGCCGGCCCTGCCGCATCGCGTGCTGCGCGGTGGGCGGGCAGACGGCACCCTCCTGACCCTTGGCGAGGTCGGGCACGGCCGCGGAGTCGCCGAGCGCGAACACCCCGTCGTGGTCCGGCAGGCACATCTCCGCGGTGACCGCGAGCCGTCCCTTGACCGTCTCCGCGCCGAGCGTGGCGATCAGCGGGCTCGCGACCACGCCCGCCGTCCAGATCAGCGTGCGGGTGGGGACCACCCGGCCGTCCGTGAACGTGACCTCCTCGGCCCCGGCCTTGGCGATGGAGACCCCCAGGGAGATCTCGATGCCGCGCCGCGTCAGGATCCGCTGCGCGTCCCGGCCGAGCTGCTCGCCCAGCTCCGGCATCAGCTTCGGCGCGATGTCGATCAGGTGCCACTTGATCAGGGCCGGGTCCAGCCGGGTGTAGCGCTTGACGGCCGCGTGCGTCAGCCGCTGCAGGCACGCCGCGGTCTCGGTGCCCGCGTAGCCGCCGCCCACCACCACGAACTGCAGCCGGGAGGCGCGCTCCACGGGGTCCTCGCTGGCGTCGGCGAGGTCCAGCTGCGAGATGACGTGGTCGCGGACGTACGCGGCCTCCGCGAGCGTCTTCATGCCGAACGCGTGGTCGGTCAGCCCCGGGATGTCGAAGGTGCGGGTGATGCTGCCGGGCGCCAGCACGATGTAGTCGTAGGGCTCGTTGACGATCCGGTCGGTGATGGTGCGCACGACGCAGACCTTCGCCTTGAGGTCCACCCCGATCGCGCCGCCCGGGATGATCCGGGTCCGGTACTTGCTGCTGCGGCGCAGGGAGAGCGCGATCGACTGGGGGGTGAGCACCCCGGCGGCGACGTGCGGCAGCAGCGGCAGATAGAGCTGATAGGAGAACGGTGTCACCAGAGTGATCTCGGCCTCGTTCGGGGAGAGCCGACGTTCCAGACGACGGACGCACTCCACGCCGGCGAAGCCTGCGCCGACCACCAGGATCCTGGGTCGTGTCACGGTGTTCATCCCTTTCTGCGGCTCCGGGGCGGTCTGCCGCGAACGCCATTCGCCTGCCCGAGGATCGCTGCTTCGCACCTCGCCCATGTCACCTCGCCCATGTCACCGCGCCCGGACCGCTCCGGCCAGCCGGACGCGGCAGGCAGGCGACACGGCCCGGCCACCACCATGCCCCGCCCGGGCCGGGAAGGCACCGGGCGCGAGCGAACCACGAGAGACGCGAACCGGGCGAGACCACGTGAGACGCGTGAGGTCAGCCGCGGTCGCGCAGGTGACACAGCAGGAGACACACGTCGTCGTCGCGTTCGGAGTCGCTGAGCATCGGACGCAGGATCCCGTCCGCCGAACCCCCCAGGTCCGCGTCCAGCTCGGCCGGTCCGAACGACCCGAGCGCCTCCGCCAGCCGCGCGATGCCCGGGTCTATGCCGTGGGCGCGGCGCTCCACCAGACCGTCCGTGTACAGCGCGAGCGTCGAACCGGGCGCCATGGGCACCGTGTGGTCCGCGATCTCCTGCCGCAGCGGGATGCCGAGCATCGCACCCGGCTTGGCGTCCAGAGTCCGAACCCGCCCGTCCGGGGTACGCAGCACCGGCGGCGGATGACCGGCCGCCGCCCACGTCATGGTGGGGTCGTCCGGGTGGAAGCGCGCGATGACGGCGGTGGCGAACAGATCGGGCTGGAGATGGTGCAGGAAGGTGTGCAGGCGGGTCAGCAACTGGCCGGGGCTGCCGCCGTCGACCGCGTAGGCGCGCAGGGCGGTGCGCAGCTGACTCATCATCACGGCCGCGCGCAGCCCGTGCCCGGTGACGTCCCCGACCACGGCGATGACACCGCCGTCGGGCTGACGGAAGGCGTCGTACCAGTCGCCGCCGATGTTCAGCCCGTGGGTGGCCGGCAGATAGCGCGCGGCCAGGGCCAGGCCGGGCGGAGCGGGCAACTCCGTCAGCAGGGCCCGCTGGAGCGTCTCGGCGATGTCGCGGTTGTGCTGGTAGCGCTGGGCGTGGTCGATCGCGATGCTGGCCCGCCGGGTCAGCTCGACCAGCGTCACGGCGTCGTCCGGGTCCCAGCGGCTGCCGGGCGGGGACAGGGTCACGACACCCAGCGGCGCCTGCCGCGTCGGCAGCGGGATGCACAGCAGTGGGCGGTCCGGGGCGAGCGCCGAGGGCGGCTGGTCGTCGACCCCGGGCAGCCCGCCCGGGTGCGCGGCCGCGTACTGCGGCCGTCCGGTGCGGGCGGCGACCACCGCGGCGGCCGAGTGGGCCGACCCGGTCCGGTCGCCGTCCTGGTCGAACAGCCAGATGTCGACACCGGCCGCGTACTCGGGCACCAGCAGCTCCGGCAGCCTGCGCACGATCTCGTGATGGTCGAGCGACGCCGTCAGCACCGCGCTCGCGTCCGCCAGGAACGTCAGCCTGCGCCGGGCGTTCTCCGCCTCCGTGCGCGCCTTGCGCTCGGCGGCGAACGCCTCGCGCTGGGCCCGCCCCGCCGCGTCCAGCTCGGCGTGCAGGGCCACCACGCCCTGGTTCGTCTGCTGCAGCTCCTCCCGGTGGAAGTCGACCAGGTCCTCCTGCTCGGTGAGCCGCTCCAGGACCAGCGCCGTGTCCTCGTCGGCTCCCAGCAGGGCTTGTGCCAGCTCCGCCGGGTCGTCCGCCACGCCGTCGGTGGCGACGTCCGGGCCCGCCTCCGGGCACGGCACCGTGACCCGCCACGGCGGCTGCCCGGCGGCAGCGGCCTCGGGCGACGGCGTGACCACGGCGTGCAGCACGCCCTGCCCGGGCGCCGCGGCGGCGCGGGAGGCGGTGCCCGTCTCCAGGCTGAGCCGCCAGGTGCCGCCCTTGGTCAGGCACAGCCGCAGCTGTGCGCCGAGCGAGGCCGTCAGCCGCGTCCGCTCCACGGGCGGCACACCGCAGGCCGCCGCCAGCCGTGCGGTGGCGATACGGGCCAGGGCCGCGTCGGTGACGTCGCTGATCTGCCAGGTTCGCGTCATGGGCCGTCCGGCGGGGTCGGGACCAGCACGGCGACGGCGGTGTCGTCCCGCACGGGCCGGGCCGGGCTGCTGGCGTCACGGATCGTCACGGCGGCGGTCACCGCCGGGTCGGCCGACGTGCGGCACGTGTCGGACGTCGGCGACCACCGGCTCGGCAGACCGTCGCTGTGCAGGACCAGCACCCGGTCGTCCGCCCAGGCCGTCTCCTCCTCGCGCAGCGTGGTGGGCCGGTGGGTGCCGACGATGCCGGGACGCGACACCAGGTGCCGCCAGGTGCCGCCCTCGCACAGCCGCGCCCCGATGTTGCCGACACCGGTGAACCTGAGCACCGCGGCCCGCGCGTCGACCTGGGCCACCGCCACCGCCGCGCCGCGGGTGCCGGACAGCGCCCGGTCGAGCCGCCGCACCGCTTCGGCCGGCGGCAGGTGGGCCGAGGCGCGCAGCGCCTCCACGGCGGCACCCGAGGCGCGGGCCGCCTCCGGACCGTGGCCGAGACCGTCGGCCAGCATCAGCGTGACCAGGTCCCCGTCCCGGACCCAGGCCCAGGCGTCGCCCGAGTACTCCGCCCCGCCGAACGGGACGTTCACCGCGCCGGCCCGCAACCGGGCCGCCGGTCCGGGATCGACGGCGCGGGCACCGGGCACGGGACCCACCCGGGCGACGACGACCGTGCCCCGGCCGGGGACGCTGTGCAGGTCGAAGTCGTCGGCGAGGCGCGCACAGGTGCCGAGCCCCGCACCGAGGGAGCCCGTGGTGGTGAAACCGTCACGCAGCGCGGCGGACACGTCGGCGATCCCGGGGCCGTGGTCGACCGTGGCGATCTGCACACGCGGCGCCGAGTCCCGGCCGGCCGCGAGGACGGGCGGCGCGACCACGTCGACGACGACCCGGCCGCCACCGGCGTGCTTGAGCAGGTTGGTGGCCAGCTCGGTCGCCACCAGCGCCGCCGTCGAGGTCCGCTGCTCGTCGAGACCGGCCAGGGCCGCCGCGTGCTCCGCGGCCACCCTGGCGTCGCGCACCCGGGTCGAGTCGTGCACCGGTACGTCCCACACGCGGGGCATCAGGACTCCTCACGCGGGCGTGGCGGCCGGCCCACCCAGGACGCCACCCGCACGGTCGTCCCGGCGCCCGGGGCGCTCTCGATCCCGAACTCGTGCACCAGGCGCCGCGCGCCGCCCAGACCCATGCCCAGCCCCTCGCCGGACGTGAAGCCGTCGCTGAGCGCCTGCTCCAGGTCCGGGATGCCGGGACCCTCGTCGCTGAAGGTCAGCCGCAGCCCGTGCGTCGCCCCCTCGACGAGCGACTCCGTCTCCATGGTGCCGCCACCGCCGTACACGAGCGTGTTGCGGGCCAGCTCACTGGCCGCGGTGACCAGCTTGGTCTGGTCCACCAGGCCGAAGCCGAGCTGGGCGGCCGCCTGCCGCACGTGCTGTCGCACCCACACCAGATCCATGTCCGAACGGATCGGCAGGCGGGCCTGGGAGCCCGCGGCAGTGTGCATCACAAACGCTCCTGGCCGAGGCCGCCGAAGCGGGACGAGGGGGCCTGCTGCCTGAGGAGATCCATGGCCACCTCGGTGCTGAGCGCGGTGTGCACGCCCGGCAGCGTCAGGCCCAGCTCCACCAGGGTGATGGCGACCGCCGGGCGCATGCCGACCAGCACGGTCCGCGCGGCCAGCAGGCCGGTCTGCCCGGCGATCTCGGCCAGGATCCGGCCGAGGAAGGAGTCGACGATCTCCACGCCGGAGACGTCGATGACCACGCCCGTGGCACCGCTGCGCACGATGGTCTCGGCGAGGTCCTCCTGGAGCTGCTGCGCCGTGCTGTCGTGCAGATCGCCCTGCAGGGTGACCAGCAGGACCTCACCGAGCCGGAGCACCGGAACATGCCCTGTCACCGGAGCCCCGTGGGCCCCGGGAAATCCCTGGCTCACCGCGCGACCGCACCGTTCGTACCGGGCGTCGTGATGCCGACCCCGAGCTGGTGCAGCACGTACCCGAGCGCGTCGGCGAGGCTCGCCCGGGTGACCACCGTGCCGAGGTCCAGACCGAGGTGGACCATGGTCTGCGCGATCGCGGGCCGGATGCCGGAGACGATGCACTCGGCGCCCATGAGCCGGGCCGCCGCGACCGTCTTCATCAGGTGCTGGGCCACCAGTGAGTCCACGGTCGGCACGCCGGTGATGTCCAGGATCGCGTAGCGCGCCTGCTGCTCGACGATGGACTCCAGCAGGGTCTCCATCACCACCTGGCTGCGCGCGCTGTCCAGCGTGCCGATCAACGGCACGGCCACGATGCCGTCCCACAGCTTGATGACCGGCGTGGCCACCTCGAGCAGCTGGAGCCGCTGGCGGTCGATGAGCGCCTGCCCCTCACTGAGCGCCGTCTGCATGACCACGACCCGGAGGGTGCCCATCAGCACGCTCAGCGTGGTGACACAGGACCGGACGTGCTCGGCCGGGGCGTCCTCCGGCAGGTCGGACACGAGCAGGTTCTCGACGGGAGGACGCAGCGCGGCCAGCTCGCTCGACACCTGTGCGGTGCTCAGCCCGGCGCGCGAGCGGGCCGCGCCCATCCGCGCCAACTGCTCGCGCACCGACGTGAATCCGGCCGCGTCCGGGTCCTCCACCCGCGCCGCGTCCGCGACTTGCGCCAGCGCGTCGACGACGGCCTTGCCCGCCTCGACCGCCTCGTCGCGCGAGACGGTGAACACCGCCCGGAACAGGGGCTCGTCCGCCCACCGCTGGGCGATCTGCTCACGGCGACGCCGCAGAAAGTCCCTGACCTCGCGCGTCGGCGCTCCCGCAGTTCCCTCGGCCTGTTCCGGCACCTGTCCCACTCCTCATCCGCGTTGCGCCGCATCCGCCCCGCGGGACGACGTGACGGCGACGTGACTCTGCCGGGCGACAACTGTATCCACCCGCCGACCTCGCACGACACCTGCTTCCGCACGACCGGCCCGGAGGGGACGCGGGGCGGGCGGCTCAGGCGTCGGGCACCTGCGGACCCTCCGGGTGCGCGTCGACGCGGGAGAGCGCCTCCTCGACGCTCTGGGAGACGGGCACCGTGATGCTCACCCCCGTCAGGTCCAGGACGCGCAGCACCGCCGGCGCCGGCGAGATGATGTGCACACTGCCCGGCAGATCGCGGGCCTCCTGGTAGACCCGCAGGATGATGTTCATGCCGGACGAGTCCATGAACGGGACCTCCGACAGATCCAGCAGGAAGTGCCTGCGGCCGTGGTGGAGCTGGTTGGCCAGGTGGTGCTGGAACTCGGTCGCCGTGTCTACGTCCAGGTAGCCCTCCACCTTGAGCAGCGCGACGTCCTCCCGCGGCAGCGTCACCTCGACGGACAGCGGGTTCTGGGCTATGGGCACGTGTACCTCCAACAATGCGGCGGCGCGGCGGGCCGTCGTGTGGCCCACCGCGCCGGGCGGTTACCCCCGAATCCCGAGCCCACACCTGCCGGCCGGGACCCGGTTTCCGCGCATCCCGTCACCCGACCCGGATGCCCACCAGACACGTGTCGTCGTCCGTGTCCGACCTGCTGTAGGTGAGCAGCCGGTCCAGGTGCTGGTCCAGGGTGTTCGGCGTCGGGCGCACCGTGCTCAGCAGCTGCGCCAGCGCCTCCTCCACCGGACGGTCGCGGCGTTCGATCAGACCGTCGGTGTACATCAGCAGCGTGTCCCCGGCGGCCAGCTGCGCCTCGGCCTCCTCGTACGCCGCCTCCGCCACCGCCCCCAGCAGCATGCCCCGCACCAGCGGCAGCGGCTGAGCCCCCGGACCCCGTACCAGCACCGGCGGCAGATGGCCCGCCCGCGCCCAGCGCAGGGTGCGCCGGGCCGGGTCGTACAGGCCGCACACCGCCGTGGCGGTGACCCCGCCCGTCAGATGGTGCGCCACGATGTTCAGCCAGGACAGCAGCTGCCCGGGACCCGCCCCGGTCACCGCGAGACCGCGCAGCGCGTTGCGCAGCACCACCATGCTGGTCGCCGCCTCTATCCCGTGCCCGGCGACGTCTCCCACGCACAGCAGCACCAGTCCGCTCGGCAGCATCACCGCGTCGTACCAGTCTCCGCCCACCAGCTGCTCCGTCTCCGCGGGCCGGTAGCGGACGGCCACCTGGAGGTCCGGCACCTGCAGAGGGGTCTGGGCGGGCGGCATGATGGCGTGCTGCAGCTGCAGGGTGAGCCGGGCGCGCTCGACGGCCTGCTGCTCGGTCTGGGCCAGCTGGTCACGGGTCGCGGCGAGCGCCACCTCCGTCCAGTGCTGGGCGGAGATGTCCTGACAGGCGCCCCGTACGAGGAGCAGCCGGTCGTCGGTGTCCAGGACCGGCTCGGCCACCACCCGCACGTGCCGGGTCACCCCGTCGGGCCGCCGCAGCCGGAACGCCGCCGACGCCGGGCGCCGGTGGTGCAGCAGCGTGCGCAGGAACCGTCCGATGGCCACGGCGTCGTCCGGGTGGGCGTGGGCGGCCAGTTCCTCCAGCGGCACCGGCGTGCTCGTGTGCGGGCGCCCGTAGAGGTCGAAGAGCTGCCCGTTCCAGGTGATCTCACCGGTCAGCAGGTTCTCCTCGAAGCCGCCGATGCGGCCGAGCCGCTGGGCGTGCTGGAGGAGGCTGGCCAGCCGCGCCGTCTCGTCCTCGATGCGCCAGATGAGCAGCACGGCGTTGCCGTGCCGGCTGACGCTGATGTCCGCGACCGCCGACAGCGGCACCTGGTCCACCAGGGCGGTCAGATTCATGTGCCGGGCGCGGAACGGTTCGCCGGTGGCGTACACCCGCTCCACGTTCTGGAACAGCTCGCTGTCCCCGGCGGCCATCGGGTACGCCTCCAGGAGCAGCGCACCGCCGACGACGGCGCGCGGCCGCCCGGCCGGGTCCATGAAGCGCTTGTTCACGTGCTGGATGCGGAAGTCCGCCAGGTGACCCGACGCGTCCAGGTGCGGCACCAGGACGAGGGCGGGGTCGTGCAGCCCGTCGGCCAGGTCCATCAGCTCCACCGCGTCCGGGATGACCCGCGGCTCCTGTCCGGGGCCGCGCGGCGGCGTGTACGACTCCAGGGTGTGCGCGCACAGCTCCGCCAGGGCCTCCACCTGGCGCACCACCTGGGGCGGCTGCGGAGGCAGCGGCATCGGCCAGGCGATCTCCAGCACACCGTGGATGCGTCCCCCGGTACCGGCGGGCACGGCGACCCTGCCGCCGTCCGGGTACTGGTGCCGGCCCACGCTCGGCAGGCCCGTCCGAGCCGGCGAGGCGAACCACTGCCCCGAGCGCTCGGTCAGTCCGCACCGGGCCACCGTCGCCACGTCCGGCGGCACATAGCGCCAGCGGGCCGCCTCGGCCGGCGGGAACCCGGCGCTGCCCACCAGGGTGAGCGACCCGTCGTACCCGACGGCCCAGATGGCCACCGCGACCGCGCCGAGCGGGCGCAGCGCCTGCTCCAGCAGCGCGTCGGCGACGGCCTGGGTGTCGTCCGCGGCCAGCGCGCCGCTCTCGGCGGCCCGCAGGCGTACGGCGGCCGACTCGGCCACCGCCTCCCCGGGCTCCGCGGTGTCCGCGCCTTCCCCGGGGGCCGTGGCCCGCACGGCGGCGGTGGCCGCGAGGAACGCCTCCGTCACCTCCGACATGCGGTCGCGGGCGGCCTGGTTGATGACGTCGACCGCGAACTCCAGCGGCGTCGCCTGGGACTGCTCGGCCAGTTCGGCGAGTTGCCGGGCGGCCTCGGCCGGACCGCAGCCGAGCCGCGCGACCAGGATGCCCTTGGCCAGCTCGATCAGCGCCCGGCCCTCGGCCTCCGCCTGGGCGGCCCGCACCTCGCGGCTGAGCCGGTCGACCGTGGCCGCCAGCCTGCCCACGGGGGACAGCGGGGTCAGGTCGACCGGGTCGGACACGTCCCGCCGGAGGGCACCGGCCGGATCGCCGGGCTGCTCGGGCGTGCTCATGCCGGCAGCCACCGTCGGACGCAGGCGATGAGGTCCTGGGTGTCGACGGGTTTGGTGACGTAGTCGCTGGCGCCCGAGGCGAGGCTCTTCTCCCGGTCCCCGGGCATCGCCTTCGCCGTGACCGCGATGATCGGCAGCTCGGCGTAGCGCGGAATCCGGCGGATCTCGGCCGTCGCGGTGTAGCCGTCCATCTCCGGCATCATCACGTCCATCAGGACCAGCGCCACCTCCGGGTGGTCCATGAGGGTCTCGATGCCCCGGCGGCCGTTCTCCGCGTGCAGCACCCGGAAACCGTGCAGCTCCAGGATCCCGCTGAGCGCGAAGAGGTTGCGGGCGTCGTCGTCGACGACGAGGACGGTGCGCCCGGCGGGCGGATCCTCGCCGGACTGCGGTGCCGCGCGCGGCGGTTCCTCCGGCCGGACCAGGGACAGCACGTCCCCGGGTTCCTCGGCGGCCAGGTGCAGGGCGATGCGCTCGCGCAGCTCGTCGAGGCTGGAGAGGAACTCCAGGGCCCCGCCCGCCGCGCCCGAACGCAGGTCCTCCTCCAGGGCGGCGTCCGCGCGGTGCCCGCTGTGCACGAGCACCGGCACGCTCGCCAGCGCCGAGTCGCCCCGCAGGGCGTGCAGGAAACGGGACGCCTCGCCGTCCGGCATGCCCAGCTCCAGCACGACGCAGTGGCACGGCTCGGCCGCCAGCGCCCCGGCCGCCTCCTCGGCCCCCACGGCCGTGATGACGTCGAGCGGGGGCCGGTCGCCGGCGTCGTCCCGCCCGTGTGTCAGGTCGGCGACCACGCTCTCCGCGACGAGGGTCAGCAGACCGCGCGGACGCTCCTCCACGACGAGCAGGCGCCGCGGCCGCTGCCGGTGGCCGCCGGTCGGCTCGGCCACCGGCAGCGGACGGTCGGGCAAGTCGGCGGACGCGTCGGCCGGGACCCGCTCCGGGCCGCGGGCCAGCAGGTCCTCGAAGTCGGGCCGGGCCACGGGCAGGTACAGCGTGAAGGTGCTGCCCCGGTCGGGCGTGCTGTCCACCGTGACGGCGCCGCCCAGCAACTGCGCGATCTCCCGCGTGATGGACAGACCCAGCCCGGTGCCGCCGTACTTGCGGCTCGTCGTGCCGTCCGCCTGCTGGAAGGCCCCGAAGATCGACTCCAGGTTCTGCTCGGGGATGCCGATGCCGGTGTCCTTGACCCGGAAGGCCACCACGGACCCGCCCCGGACCACGCCCCTGGGCACGTCGTCGTCCGGTGCCGGTTCGACGGACAGCTCCACGCCGCCCCGTTCGGTGAACTTCACCGCGTTGGACAGCAGGTTGCGCAGCACCTGCCGCAGCCGGGAGTCGTCGGTCAGCAGGTCCGCCGGTGCCCCGGGCGCGGTCGTGACCGTGAACTCCAGGCCCTTCTGGCTCGTCATGGGCCGGAAGGTGGCCTCGACGTACTCGATGAGCTGGCGCAGTGTCACGCGCTCGGGGGAGACGTCCATCTTCCCCGCCTCGACCTTCGACAGGTCCAGGATGTCGTTGATCAGCTGCAGCAGGTCCGAGCCCGCCGAGTGGATGATGCCCGCGTACTCGACCTGCTTCGGGCTGAGGTTGCGCGAGGGGTTCTGGGCGAGCAACTGGGCCAGGATGAGCAGGCTGTTGAGCGGAGTGCGCAGCTCGTGGCTCATGTTGGCCAGGAACTCCGACTTGTACTTCGAGGCCAGCGACAGCTGCTGCGCGCGTGCCTCCAGCTCCTGCCGGGCCTGCTCGATCTGCAGGTTCTTCGCCTCGATGTCCCGGTTCTGCGTCACGAGCAGGGACGCCTTGTCCTCCAGCTCGGCGTTGGAGTGCTGCAGCTCCTCCTGCTGACTCTGCAGCTCCGCGGAGCGGGCCTGGAGCTCGCCGGTCAGGCGCTGCGACTCGGCGAGGAGTTCGTCGGTACGGGCGTTGGCCACGATCGTGTTGACGTTCACGCCGATGGTTTCCATCAGCAGTTCCAGGAAGTCCTGGTTGATCTGGGTGAACGGGGCGACCGAGGCGAGCTCGATGACACCGAGGACCTGCCCCTCGACCACGATGGGCAGCAGCACCAGCGCGGCCGGCACCACCTCGCCGAGCCCCGAGGAGATGGTCAGGTAGCCCGGCGGCAGCTCGTTCACCATGATGGTGCGCCGGCTGCGCGCGGCCTGGCCGACGAGGGTGCGGCCGAAGGCGATGCGGGTGGGTCTGGAGGTGTCCTCCGGGTAGCCGTAGGAGCCGACGAGCCGCAGCTCGGGACCGTCGTCGCCGTCCTCGGCCAGGTAGAAGGCGCCGTACTGGGCCGAGACCAGCGGCACCAGCTCGTCCATGATCAGCTCGGCGACCACGGGCAGGTCCCGGTGCCCCTGCATCAGGCCGGAGATACGGGCGAGGTTGGTCTTGAGCCAGTCCTGCTCCTGGTTGGCCCGCGTGGTCTCGCGCAGGGACTCCACCATCGCGTTGATGTTGTCCTTGAGCTCGGCGACCTCGCCGGAGGCCTCCACGTTGACCGAGCGGGTCAGGTCGCCCTCGGCGACGGCGGAGGTGACCTCGGCGATCGCGCGGACCTGGCGGGTGAGGTTGCCGGCCAGCTCGTTGACGTTCTCCGTGAGGCGCTTCCAGGTGCCGGAGACACCCTCCACCTCGGCCTGGCCGCCGAGCCGGCCCTCGGTGCCGACCTCGCGGGCCACCCGGGTGACCTCGTCGGCGAAGGCGGAGAGCTGGTCGACCATCGTGTTGATCGTCGTCTTGAGTTCGAGGATCTCGCCGCGCGCGTCGACGTCGATCTTCTTCGACAGGTCGCCCCGGGCCACCGCGGTCGTCACCAGGGCGATGTTGCGCACCTGGTTGGTGAGGTTGTTGGCCATCGAGTTGACGTTGTCGGTCAGGTCCTTCCAGGTGCCGGCGACGTTGGGCACGTGCGCCTGGCCGCCCAGGCGCCCGTCGGTGCCGACCTCGCGGGCGACGCGGGTGACCTCGTCGGCGAACGCCGAAAGCGTGTCGACCATCGTGTTGATCACGTCGGCCAGCGCCGCGACCTCGCCCTCGGCGTCGACGGTGATCCGCTGCGACAGGTCGCCGCGGGCCACGGCGGTGGCCACCTGGGCGATGGAGCGGACCTGACCGGTCAGGTTCGACGCCATCACGTTGACGTTGTCGGTGAGGTCCTTCCAGGTGCCCGACACCCCGCGCACCCGGGCCTGCCCGCCCAGGTTCCCGGCCGTGCCGACCTCGCGGGCGACGCGGGTGACCTCGTCGGCGAAGGCGGAGAGCTGGTCGACCATGGTGTTGATGGTGTTCTTGAGTTCGAGGATCTCGCCGCGGGCGTCCACGGTGATCTTCTGGGAGAGGTCGCCCTTGGCCACGGCGGTGGCCACCTGGGCGACGTTGCGGACCTGGTTGGTCAGGTTGCCCGCCATGAAGTTCACCGAGTCGGTGAGGTCGCGCCACGTGCCCCGCACGCCCTGGACGTCGGCCTGGCCGCCGAGCCGTCCGTCGGTGCCGACCTCGCGGGCGACGCGGGTGACCTCGTCGGCGAAGGCGGAGAGCTGGTCGACCATGGTGTTGATGGTGTTCTTGAGTTCGAGGATCTCGCCGCGGGCGTCCACGTCGATCTTCTGCGAGAGGTCGCCCTTGGCGACCGCCGTGGCCACCTGGGCGATGTCGCGGACCTGGGTGGTGAGATTGCCCGCCATGGCGTTGACCGAGTCCGTCAGGTCGGCCCAGGTGCCGGAGACCCCGGGCACCCGGGCCTGCCCGCCGAGGGCCCCCTCGGAGCCGACCTCGCGGGAGACCCGTGTGACCTCGGAGGTGAACACGGACAACTGGTCCACCATGCCGTTGAAGACCTTGGCGATGTCGCCCATCAGGCCGTCCGCGTCGTCCGGCAGACGGGTACCGAAGTCGCCGTCCCGCACGGCCGTCAGGCCCGCCAGGAGACGGCGCAACTCCTGATCGCCCGGAACCGCGTCGACGGATCCGGTGCTGTCGCTGGTCATGCCTGCCCTCGTTCCGCTACCCGGGAGTCCTCGCGGCGAGGACTCACCACCCCCTCCGGACCGCTCGGGCGGTCCGGCCTTCCGTGCCCGCGTTCGCGCAGTTCACGGAATTGCCCCCAGCAGAAAAATACGTCAGAGGCTAACCCAGGTACCGGGCGCGGACAAAGCGACGTGTCACCCGGCCGAACGCGTACACCCGGGCGGGTCACGGCGAGCGGCCGGCACCGCGCGACGCGGCCGGCCGGAGCCCGCCGCGGCACGGCCGGGAGGAACCCGCCACCGCCGCGCCCGCCGGCCCCGAATGCGGCGGCCCCGGCCGGGTATCAGCTGCTGTGGAGCCGGTCCGGCCCGTTGCGTCCGCCCGGCCCCACGGTCGTCACCGACACGGGAGGGAAGGGCAGCGTGCCGATGGAGAGCATCTGGTCGTACACGGCGGACAGCGGTCACGACGCGGGAGCGGACCTGACGGGCTGCACCGTCGTCGCCGACGACGGCACCATCGGGCACGTGGACCGGCAGGCCGAGCACTTCGGCATGCGGCACCTCGTCGTCGACACCGGCGTCTGGGTGTTCGGCCGCAGCGTCCTCGTGCCGGTCGGAGCGGTCCGGAGCATCGACGCCGCGGCCCGTACGGTCACGCTGAACTGCACCAGGGCCCAGGTCAAGGCCGCGCCCAGGTTCCGGACCGACAGCGAGACGATGGACCGCGCCTATCTGGCCTCCGTCGGCGACTACTATCACCGGCTGCCGCCGCGGGAGAGCCCGGCGACCTGACCGGACCGAACGACAGCACGCGGAAACCGGGGAACACCGACATGCGACCAGCCGACCGGATCATCACGCCCAGCACGGCCGTCACGGCACCGCCCGACCTCCCGCCCTTCGCCCTGCCGGCGCCGGGCGCCGGGTCCGGCGCGGCGGCGGCACGGGCGTACGCGGAGTCGGTGGCGCGGACGCGGTGGGGCGGCCCGGGGCGCGAGGTGCGCGAGGAGGACGTCGTCGACCTGCTGCTCGTGGTCTCGGAACTGGTCACCAACGCCATCCGGCACGGCGACGGGCTGGCCGGCTTCGAGGCGCGGCCCACGCGGGAAGGACTCTGGATCGCCGTCCACGACAACAGCGCGGTGGTGCCCCGGGCCGCGTACGCCTTCCCCACGACCCACCCCGGTGGCGGTTACGGCTGGCCGCTCGTCGCCCGGCTGGCCCGGGACGTCACCGTCGACCTGCGTGCGGAGGGCGGCAAGACGATCAGCGCGCTGGTGCCCCTGCGCGCCGCGGACGCCCCGTGACCGGCGCGGTCACCAGGGCAGGAAGACGTGGATGTCCTTGCCCCGGTCCCCGGTGACGACGCTCACCTGGTCGGACAGCGTGTGGATCAGATGCCAGCCGATGCCGCCGCCGCCCTTGCTGGGGCGGAAGGGACGCGGCGCCGGCTCCGTCGTACTGGTGTCGTGCATCACCACGTGCACACCGTCGAAGGTACGGCGCAGCCGCAGCTGGAACGGCCCCGGAGCGTATTGCACGGCGTTCGCCGCCAGCTCCGTGACGACGAGGAGTATGTCGTCCCAGTGCTCGGGCGCCGCGGGGGGCGCCGCACGGGCGAGGTCGTAGAGGAACTCCTCCGCGACCAGCCGCGCGCCGGTCACGTTGTGCAGCTCCCCGGTGAAGCTGGCGGTGCGGTTCGTGATCTCCTCGGAAGCCAGTGTCCTGTCCCAACGCGACTCGGCTGCCATTGCGCCTTCCCGGCCCGGCACCGGCCGGGCGTCGTTCCTTCTCCTTCGTATTCCCTCCGTTGTAGGTTCCCGTGCCGGCCGAACCTAGTCGCGCGGGTGTCGCCCGCCGCGAGGGGGTGACACCCGCCGGATCAGCGGAGGAACACGTTGTCGGCGTCCTCCCAGCCGGCCGGCTCCCCGGGCGGCGGCTGCGCCGGCCGGCGGTGCGACCGCGCCCCGTACATCGCGTCGATCTCCAGGGCGTAGGTCCGTACGATCTCGTCCCGCCTCAGCTTCATCGACGGGGTGAGCAGTCCGCCCGCCACGTCGAAGGGGTCGGGCAGGACCCGGAACACCCTGATGGACTCCGAACGCGACACGGCGCTGTTGGCCGCGGCCACGGCCCGCGCGATCTCCTCGGCGAGCGCATTCTCCTCGCGCGCCTCCCGGGCCGGGGCGTCGCCCGGCAGGGCCAGGGCCGCCCGCCAGTGCGCCAGGAACTCCGGGTCCAGTGTGATCAGCGCACCGACGCAGGGCCGGTTGTCGCCCACCACCACCGCCTGGTGGACCAGCGGGTGCATCCGCAGCCGCTGTTCCAGGGCGGCCGGTGCCACGCTCTTGCCGCCGCTCGTGATGATGACGTCCTTCTTGCGGCCGGTGATCGCCAGGTAGCCCTCTTCGTCCAGGTGCCCGAGGTCGCCGGTGGCCAGCCAGCCGCCGCGCATCATCTCGCGGGTGGCCCCCTCGTCTCCGACGTACCCCTGGAACAGCGACGGCCCGCGCACCAGGATCTCCCCGTCGTCGGCCACCCGGAGCTCCATGCCCGGCAGCACCTGCCCGACGGTGCCCGACTTCTCCCGGCCCCACGGCTGCATCGTCAGTCCGCCGCTGGTCTCCGTCAGCCCGTAGCCGTCGTGCACGTAGACGCCGATGCCCTCGTAGAAGAGGGAGAGCTCGCGGCTGAGCGGTGAACCGCCGGACGTCGCCCGGCCCACCCGGCCGCCCAGCGCGTCGCGCAGCCGCCGGTACACCGTCCGCTCGTACAGGGCGTGCTGGAGACGCAGGTCGAGGCCGGGCCCGGGCCCCCTGCCGAGGCGCCGGCGCTCGAGCGCGGCGGCGAAGTCCCGGGCCGTGTCCGCGGCCCGCTCGAACAGGGCGCCGCGCCCCGCCTGCTGGGCGGTGCGCAGGAAGTTCTTGTAGATCTTCTCCAGGACCGACGGCACGGCGTACAGATACGTCGGCCGGAAGGAACGCAGAGCCGAGGAGAGGGCCTGCGCGGTCATCGCCGGCTCGTGCGCCATGAGCAGCCCGCCCCGCACGCACAGGCTCTGGATCATCAGCCCGTACACGTGCGAGAACGGGAGGAAGGCGAGGACCGCGCCCTGCTCTCCCGGCGGCGCCACCGTGTGGCCCCAGCCCGCGAGCAGCGTGTCGCACGGGCCCGCCAGACCCCGGTGGCTCAGCGCACAGCCCAGGGCGCGGCCGGAGGTGCCCGAGGTGTAGGCGACCACCGCGGTGGAGTCCGGCAGCACGATGCGGCGCATCGAGTCCACCGTGGCGAACGGAAGGAACGCGCCGCGCTCCACCAGTGCGTCCAGCGCGCCCGCGTCCAGCTGCCAGACGTGGCGCAGGGCGGGCAGCGAGGCGCACACGGAGCCGACGGTCATCACGCTCTGCTCGTCCTCGACCAGTACGCCGACGCAGCCCGCGTCCCGCAGGATCCACTCGACCTGGTCGCGCGAGGAGGTCGGGTAGACCGGCACGACCTCGGCGCCCACCGTCCACAGGGCGTAGCTGAAGACCGTCCACTCGTACCGGGTGCGGGCCAGGATCGCCACCCGGTCACCCGGCGAGATCCCGCTCGCGATCAGGCCCTTCGCCACGTCGACCACCTCGTCGCGGAACTCCACCGCCGTCACCTCGTCCCAGCGGGCGGAGGCGGGGTCCCGGCGGCGGGCGAGCATCGGCAGGGCCGGTGAGCGGGCGGCCGTCTCGAAGAGACTGTCGGCGAGTCCGCCGGTCAGCGGTGGGACAAGCGGGGGAGCGAGAGCGGGGTCGCGCATGCGCCGGCTCCTGACGTGTACGGACGGTGACGCCGTCGACGGGCACCGTGGTCGACGGTGCTCGGAGGCTAGCCCAGCCGCGGGCGACGGAGGGCCGGGACGGCAGAAGTGTTCTCGCCCGGTGATCCGGCCGGATCGGGGGACTCGGGGGGCATGACCTACGTGAACCCCGATCCCGAACCCCGGCTCAGCACCGGCCTGGAGCCCGGCGGCGGCGTGCCGCCGGGGGAGACCCCGCCGGCGGAGAGCAGCATGCCCGAGGCCGGCCCCCAGGATCTGCTCAACAACCCGGCCAAGGGCTGGGCCAAGGGGCCGATGACCCTGATCCTCGCCGTCGTGCTGATCTTCGCGGTGGGTCTCCTGGGCTACGCCCTGGCGCTGATCTACTGATGTCTCAGACGGCCTGAGTGCGGCGCACGCACGCGGCGACGACCTCCCGCAGGCTGCCAGTGCGCTCCAGCAGCCGGCGCTGCACCCGGGCGCCGTTGCCGTGCCGCAACAGCTCGTCCACGCCCTCGCGCACCCGGTCGAGGTCGCCCGCGGCCGCGAGGGCCTCCTCGGCGTGCTCCAGCAGCGCCCTGACGACCGTCCCGGCGGGCATCCGCCGCATCGTCGCGGGGTGGAGCAGCTCACTCGTGAGCCCGGACCGGGCGGCCCGCCAGGCCGCGAGGCGGAGCAGGCTCACGCTGGTCCCGGCCGGTTCCACCCCCTCGCGCCACTCCCGTGCCGCCGTGTCGACCAGCGCACGGGCGAGCGCGGCGAGGACGACGGCCGTCGAGGCGTCCAGGCACACGTCCGCGACCCGGAACTCGACCGTCGGGTACCGCGGGGAGAGCCTGATGTCGAAGTAGACCATCGCGTCGTCGAGGATCGTCCCGCTGGCGAGCATGTCCGCGACCCGCCGGTGGTAGCGCTCCGCCGAGCCGAACAGCTCCGTGGGACCGGCCGACGGCCAGCGCTGCCAGGACCCGGCTGCGATAGCTGCTGTAGGAGGAGTCGCGGCCCTGCCAGAAGGGCGAGTTCGTGCTCAGCGCGGCCAGCACCGGCAGCCAGGGCCGCACCCGGTCGATCACCGCGACGCCCTCCTCGTCGGAGTCGACCGAGACGTGCACATGGCAGCCCAGGACCAGCTGCTCGTGGACGACGACGCCGTACTGCTCGGCCATCCACTCGTAGCGCCGGTTCACGCCGATGGACGGGGTCACCGGCAGCGGTGACGTGGCGAGCGCGGCGACGGCGCACCCGATCCCGCCGGCATGCCGGCCGGCCTCCTTGCGGCAGCGGGCGATCTCCGCTTGCAGCCGCTCCATGTCCGCCTGCGGGTGCGTGGCGAACTCGAGCATCTGCTCGTGCAGCTCCTTCTCGAAGACGTCCTGCTTCGCGTCGTCCAGTGAGGCCCGGGCGAGCGCGGCGGCCGACAGCGCCCGCGGCTCACCGGTCGCAGGGTCGACCAGGAGGAGTTCCTCCTCCACTCCGACGGTGCGCACGTGATGCCGCCTTTCTGTGGGCCGGTGCCACCGACCGACTGCCCCGGGCAGCCGGTCGGACACCTGGTCGCCTCACAGCGCGTACGGCATCAGCCAGACCGTCGCCAGCGGAGGCAGCGTGATCCGGACGCTCCCGTCCTCCGGCTTCACTGGGTCCGGGTTGGCCACGCCGCTGCCGCCGTACTCCTCGGCGTCGGTGTTGAGCACCTCCTGCCAGGCGACGGCCCCGTCGCCGACGGCGAGCCCGTACCCGTGCCGCACGACGGGGGAGAAGTTCGACACCGCCAGCAGCGGGGTGCCGTCCGCGTCGTAGCGCAGGAACGCGAAGACGTTGTCCTCGGCCGCGTCCACCGAGACCCACCGGAAACCCGCCGGGTCGGTGTCGCGCTGCCACAGGGCGGGAGTGCGGGCGTAGCGGGTGTTGAGGTCGCGGACCAGGTCCCGCACCCCGCGGTGGTCGCCCGCCGAGTGGTACCCCTCGTCGAGGAGCCACCACTCGGGTCCCTGCTTCTCCGACCACTCGGCGCCCTGCGCGAACTCCTGCCCCATGAACAGCAGCTGCTTGCCCGGGTGGGCCCACATGAAGCCCAGGTAGGCGCGCACGTTCGCCCGCCGCTGCCACCAGTCGCCCGGCATCTTCGACACCAGCGCCTGCTTGCCGTGCACCACCTCGTCGTGGGAGATCGGCAGCACGTAGTTCTCGCTGTACGCGTACACCATCGAGAACGTCATCTCGTGGTGGTGGTACTTGCGGTGCACCGGCTCGTGGGCGGCGTACTCCAGCGAGTCGTGCATCCAGCCCATGTTCCACTTCAGGCCGAAGCCGAGCCCGCCGGTGTCGGTCGGCCGGGTCACGCCGCCCCAGGCGGTCGACTCCTCGGCGATGGTGACCACGCCGGGGCAGCGCCGGTAGACGGTGGCGTTCATCTCCTGGAGGAAGGCCATCGCGGCCAGGTCCTCCCGGCCGCCGTACTGGTTGGGCTCCCACTGGCCGGAGTCGCGCGAGTAGTCCAGGTACAGCATCGAGGCGACCGCGTCGACGCGCAGCCCGTCGATGTGGAACTCCTCGCACCAGTACACGGCGTTGGCGACCAGGAAGTTGCGCACCTCCGTGCGCGCGAAGTCGAAGGTGTACGTCCCCCAGTCCGGGTGCTCAGCGCGCCGCGAGTCCCCGGGCTCGTACAGCGGGTCGCCGTCGAAGCGGCCCAGCGCCCAGTCGTCCTTCGGGAAGTGGGCCGGCACCCAGTCCATGATCACGCCGATCCCGGCCCGGTGCAGCGCGTCGACCAGGAAGCGGAAGTCGTCCGGCGAGCCGAGGCGCGCGGTCGGCGCGTAGAAGCCGGTGACCTGGTATCCCCAGGACGGCCCGTAGGGATGCTCGGCGACCGGCATCAGTTCGACGTGGGTGAAGCCCAGGTCCTTCACGTACGCGGGCAGCTCGTCGGCCAGCTCGCGGTAGCTCAGCCCCGGCCGCCAGGACGGCAGGTGCACCTCGTACACCGAGAACGGCGCCTCGTGCACGGGGGCGTCGGACCGGGTCCGCATCCACTGGGCGTCGCCCCACTCGTAGTGCGAGGCGGTCACCACGGACGCGGTGTTCGGCGGCTCCTCGGCCGCTCGGGCCATCGGGTCGGCCTTGAGGAACCGGTGTCCGTACCGCGAGTGGATCTCGAACTTGTACCCGGTGCCCTCGCCGACTCCCGGCAGGAACAGCTCCCAGACGCCGGACGAACCCAGCGAACGCATCGGGAACGCCGTGCCGTCCCAGTGGGTGAAGTCGGTGGCGACCCGCACGCCCTGGGCGTTCGGCGCCCACACCGTGAACCGGGTGCCGGTGACGCCCTCATGGGTCGTCGGCTCCGCGCCGAGGGCCTGCCACAGCTGCTCGTGCCGGCCCTCGGCGATCAGGTGCAGGTCCAGCTCGCCGAGGGCGGGCAGGAAGCGGTACGGGTCGTGCGTCTCCTGCGGCTCGCCCTCCTCGTACGCCACCAGGAGGGTGTACGCGGGAATCCCGGGCAGGGGCAGGACGGCGGAGAACAGGCCGTCCCCCTCCGACACGAGGGCGTGGCGCTCGCCGTCGACGACCACGCCCACCTCGCGGGCGTAGGGGCGCAGCGCCCGGAAGGCGACGCCGCCGGGCACCGGATGGGCGCCGAGCAGGGCGTGCGGGTCGTGGTGGGCGCCCGCCAGCAGGCGCCCCCGGTCGGTGGGGTCGAGGGGCGGCGCGATCGCGCACGCACCGGGTGCGTGCGGGGCCGGGGCGGACGGCTCGGGGATCGAGGTGTCGCGGAGGGCCACGGGTCAGTCTCCTCTCACGGCGAGTCGTTCGATCGCCGCCATGGGTACGGGAAGCCAGTCGGGGCGGTGCCGGGCCTCGTACAGCACCTCGTACACGGCACGGTCCGTCTCGTAGGCGCGCAGCAGGCCGTGCTTCTTGCGGGGGTCCCATCCGGCGCGCGCGGCGTAGCCCGCGCAGAACGCCTCCCGGCAGCGGCGCGCCCACTCGGGGCGCCACGGGCGGCGCTGCCGGGCGGCGTAGTCGAAGGAGCGCAGCATCCCCGCGATGTCGCGGACGGGGGAGTGGGCGCTGCGCCGCTCGGCCAGGGGACGCGAGGGCTCGCCCTCGAAGTCGATGACGAACCAGTCCCGGCCGGCCCGCAGCACCTGACCGAGGTGCAGGTCGCCGTGGATGCGCTGGGCGGGCGGGCCCGAGTCGCAGGTGGACAGTGCCGCGAAGGCGGCCCGCAGCCCGGGGACGAAGGGCTGCAGCGCCGGTACGCAGTGCGCGGCCGCGGTGAGGCGCTCGGTCATCGCCGCCGCGGTGCGGCCGTTCTCGCCGGGTGCGCCGACCGGGAAGGCGGAGGCCAGCGCGAGGTGCACGTCGCCCATCGCCCGGCCCAGTTCGTGCGCCTGCACGGTGAACTCGTCCCCGGCGGCGAGTGCGTTCAGGGACAGGGTCCAGCCGTCGGAGGCGCCGTGCAGGAACGGCTGGAGCACGCCGAGCGTCGCCTGGTACGGATGGGTCGTGCGCATCCACGCCACCGGCGCCGGGACCCGGCCGCAGCCCTGCCGGGCCAGCGCGTCCGGCACCTCCAGGTCGGGGTTGACGCCGGGCTGCACGCGGCGGAAGAGCTTCAGGATGAACTCGTCGCCGTAGATCAGCGAGGTGTTGGACTGCTCGGCGTCCAGCAGTCGCGGTGCGAGACCTGCGGGCACCGGTCGCGCGGGGTCGGCCTCGAAGCGCAGCGGACCCGCCTTGCCGGGATGCCGCAGCCGTTCCAGGAGCAGCTGGGCGGTGCGCGGATCGTGCAGCGCGTCGTAGACCGTCCGCCCGGCCAGCGGACCGTCCTGCACCTGGCCGATGACGGCCCGGCCCAGCCGCGGCGCGGGCTGCTCGCGCACGCCGAGGAGCAGCTGGTAGCAGTCCCCGGCCGACGGCGCGCCGCCCGGGGAGGGCACGGAGCCCTGCCCGGTGTGCACCAGGAGGTGCAGGCAGCCGGGGAACAGCTCGGTCATCGACAGCAGACCCAGCTCGGCCACGGGCCGGTCCTTGCCGGCGAACCAGCGCTGGCGCGGCAGCCACTGGCGCAGCAACTCGCCGAGCGACGCCATCGGCTCGGCGAGCTGCCTGCGTCTCGTGCGCAGGGGTGCGGTCTTCGGCATGGTGACGCGTCCTTTCCTCGGCCCACGCTCAAGCGCGGCGGCCGATGCGGGATGCGACTCGGGTGAGCCGGAACCAGTAGAAGCCGTGGCCCCCGAGGGTCAGCAGGTACGGCAGTTCACCGATGGCGGGGAAGCGGACCCCGCCGAACAGCTCGACCGGGTGGCGTCCGGCGAACTCGCGCAGGTCCAGCTCGGTGGGCTGGGCGAACCGCGCGAAGTTGTTCACGCACAGCACCAGGTCGTCCTCGTACTCCCGCAGGAAGGCCAGCACCGCGGGATTGGAGGAGGGCAGCTCGGTGTAGGTGCCCAGGCCGAAGGCGGGGTTCTGCTTGCGGATCTCGATCATGCGGCGGGTCCAGTGCAGCAGCGAGGACGGCGAGGCCATCGACGCCTCGACGTTCGTCACCTGGAAGCCGTAGACCGGGTCCATGATCGCGGGCAGGTAGAGGCGCCCCGGGTCGCAGGTCGAGAAGCCGGCGTTGCGGTCGGGCGTCCACTGCATGGGGGTGCGCACGGCGTCGCGGTCGCCGAGCCAGATGTTGTCGCCCATGCCGATCTCGTCGCCGTAGTAGAGGATCGGTGATCCCGGGAGGGCGAGGAGCAGCGCGGTGAACAGCTCGATCTGGTCGCGGTCGTTGTCGAGGAGGGTGGCGAGCCGGCGGCGGATGCCGATGTTGGCGCGCATGCGCGGGTCCTTGGCGTACTCCGCGTACATGTAGTCGCGCTCTTCGTCGG
Organism: Streptomyces sp. NPDC093065; assembly: GCF_044754585.1. NCBI lineage: Bacteria > Bacillati > Actinomycetota > Actinomycetes > Kitasatosporales > Streptomycetaceae > Streptomyces > Streptomyces sp. NPDC093065. The sequence goes on from NZ_JBIVPJ010000018.1 coordinate 186,732, forward strand.
TGACCATCTCCAGGGTCAGCTCGTCGTGGTTGCGCAGGAAGATGCCCCACTGGCAGCCGGACGGGATGGCCGGGGTCTTGGCGAGGATTTCCGAGACCGGGTAGCGGGACTCGCGGCGCACGGCCATGAAGATGCGGGGCATGACGGGGAAGTGGAAGGCCATGTGGCACTCGTCGCCGCCGGTGGCGTAGTCGCCGAAGTAGTCGACGACGTCCTCGGGCCACTGGTTGGCCTCGGCCAGCAGCACCGTGTCCGGGTACTGGGCGTCGATCTCGCGGCGCACCCGCTTGAGGAAGGCGTGGGAGGCGGGCAGGTTCTCGCAGTTGGTGCCCTCTTCGGCGTACAAGTAGGGCACGGCGTCGAGACGGTAGCCGTCCACGCCCAGGTCGAGCCAGAACTTCAGGGCGGCCAGCATCTCCTCCTGCACGGCCGGGTTCTCGTAGTTGAGGTCCGGCTGGTGGGAGAAGAAGCGGTGCCAGTAGTACTGGCCCCGCACCGGGTCGTAGGTCCAGTTGGACGCCTCGGTGTCGACGAAGATGATGCGGGCGTCGGCGTACCGGGTGTCGTCGTCGGCCCAGACGTAGTAGTCGCCGTAGGGGCCGTCCGGGTTCTTGCGGGACTCCTGGAACCACGGGTGCTGGTCGCTGGTGTGGTTCATGACGAAGTCGATGATCACGCGCATGCCGCGCTGGTGCGCCGCGTCGACGAAGGCGACGAAGTCGGCGAGGTCGCCGAACTCCGGGAGCACGGCGGTGTAGTCGGAGACGTCGTAACCGCCGTCGCGCAGTGGTGACTTGAAGAAGGGCGGGAGCCACAGGCAGTCCACGCCCAGCCATTGCAGGTAGTCCAGCTTGGCGGTCAGGCCCTTGAGGTCGCCGACGCCGTCGCCGTTGCTGTCGTGGAAGGAGCGGACGAGGACCTCGTAGAAGACGGCTCGTTTGAACCAGTCCGGGTGCCGGTCCCCCGCGGGGGTGTCCTCGAAGGTGTCCGGCACGGGCTCGTTGACGGTCATGAGGCTCCTGCCCCTCCGTTTCGCGGCGCGCCGGCGGACGGCCGCCGGACGTGGAAGACGTGGGCGGGGGCCCGGCCGGGCTCCAGGCGCACGTAGTTCGTCCGGCCCCAGTGGTAGGTCCGTCCCGTGAGTTCGTCGTGGACCGGCACCGACTCGTGCCGGTCCAGGCCGAGCTGCGGCATGTCGAGCGAGATCGTGGCCTCCTGGGTGCGATGCGGATCGAGGTTGGCGACCACCAGGACGACGTCGGACCCGGCGCGCTTGCTGTACGCGATGAGCGCGTCGTTGTCCGTGTGATGGAAGCGGAGGTTCCGCAGCCGGTGCAGCGCGGGATGGGCGCGCCGGATGGTGTTGAGCCGGGTGACGAGGGGGGCGATGGTGGTGCCCTCGCGTTCGGCGCGGGCCCAGTCGCGTGTTTTGAGCTGGTACTTCT